>NZ_FRCW01000002.1:0-300000 GCF_900143055.1 Fibrobacter sp. UWR3
CCAAGTAGATAAAGGCTTGCGGACGATTTCAGGTACCCAAATGTCATATAATCAAAAAGTACCTGTTTTTCAGGTACCTTTTTGTCATATAGACCTGTTTTTCGATTAGATTTAGACATTCCCAAAAGATATCTTCGTACTTTTCCCGATAGAGTTCGGTCATCTCGGGCGTTCCGTCCGCACAGGTCTTGGTCTTCGCGATGTATCCGTTAAACCAGCATTCGGAATCGTACTTCAGGCTCACGTATTCCAATCCATAATACTGCCCCCTTTGATAGGGGTACAGATTCCCTCTCAGGGTCTTCTCTTCTCGATTGATGATGCTATCCAGGAACGCCCTTTTCGCTTCGGGCAAGGTATCGTTTTTATCAAGTTCCTTCACTATCTCTTCGTACAGTCCCTTCTGCACATCGGCAAGGACATCTACAAACATGGCGAAGGAATCCCGCGGGCAGTTCGTGACCAAGTCTTCGGGCACGGAGCTAGAAGAACTTTCCGCCACAGAGCTGGAACTGTGCGTCTCGTAGTATTCCTTTTCTGTAACGTAGGCAACGTCACCCTCTTGCGCATATAAACTGTAATTTTTGCCATCGGAACATTTCAGATACGTGACCTGATAATGGGGGCAGACACGGGACACGATACCGTAAACTGTCACCGGCTCCTGAACGGCGCCGCACGAAAACAGTTTTTCTTCCCACTTGTTCAAAATCTTTTCCGAGACCGTGGTATCCTTTTTCAGGAACTCCTGCAAATCCATGCAAGAATAGTACGGTTCTGTAGATCCGGAGCAGCGTTCCTCCAAGAACTGGAACGTGGAGCAGGTTATGGATGGGTCCTGCGCCAACCTAAGCTGTTCGCCACTTGAAGAGCTCACCCCGTCAGACGAAGAACTCTGCGCGAGGTCAAGCCCGGACGAAGATTCCGGCACCTGCTCCTCCGAAGAAGAACTTGAAGGTTGCTGGGAATCAGAAGAAACACCCCCTAGGGCATCGGACGAACTTTCCGGTTCGAGACCGGGGTTCACTCCCGTCACACCGGTCGAAGAATCAGAATCACTGCCGCAACTTGCCCAAAAAAATCCCATAACGGACAGGCAGCTCAATCGGATAACTCTACGAATATTCATACTTCCTCCTTTTCTCCCATAAATATATTCTTTTTTTCGGCTCGGTAATAATTTATTCAAAAAAATTGTGGACAAAATGTAAAAACCGGATGCATACAGCACCCGGCTTTTAAAGTTTCATGGATTCTATCGGGCCTTCGGCCCTCCAGAATGACACACGAGATTACTCAGCGGCGTCCATGTCGGCTTCGTCGATTTCGGCGTTGTGGTAAACGTCCTGGACGTCGTCGTGGTCTTCGAACTTGTCGATAAGCTTGAGGAGCTTCACGGCATCGTCGTGACCGAGCTTCACCGGATCGTTGGCGACGTAGGTGATTTCGGCGCTCATCATTTCGATGTTCGCGGCTTCGAGAGCCTTGGAAACAGCGTCGAAGGCTTCGGGGCTCGTAGAGATTTCATGCACGCCGTCTTCGGTGCTCATGTCTTCGGCACCCGCTTCAATCACGAGGTCCATGACCTGTTCTTCGGGGTACTTCTCGGCATCGACGACAATCACGCCCTTGTAGGTGAAAGCCCAGGACACGGAGCCGGATTCACCCATGGAACCGTTGTTCTTGTTGAAGATGTTGCGGATTTCGGCAACGGTACGGACCTTGTTGTCGGTCAGGCACTGCACCATGATGGCAACACCTGCCGGACCGCGTCCTTCGTACAGCGGTTCCGTCATTTCGGTACCGGAGTTGGCACCCGTACCCTTGGCGATGGCGCTCTCGATGTTCTTGGTCGGCAAGCTCTGGCTCTTGGACTTGAGGATTGCCGCACGCAGACGCGGGTTAGCATCGGGGTTTCCGCCGCCGAGCTTGGCAGCAATGGAGATTTCCTTAATCAACTTGTTCCAAGCCTTCGCGCGAGCGACGTCAGTCTTGGCTTTCTTGCGTTTGGTGGTGGCCCATTTGGAGTGACCGGACATAGATTACCTCTAATATACTAGGTTGTGAAACTTACTTTTTCTTTTTCATCATGAGGCAGCGCTTCTTCTCCTTGGGAGTCAAGCCCGGATCATCGCATTCATCGCCTCTAGATGCCTTTTTCTTCTTTTTCTTCTTCGGCTGATCTTCTTCGTCAGCCATATCCTTCATGCGCTGCTTCTTCTTCTCGGAAACAGACACCTCAGATTCCTCCGATGCCGCGCTCTTCTTGCGCTTCAGAGCCTTGAGTTTGCCCTTGTCCATCGGGTCGGCAGAAGCCTTCGTGATGGCCTTCTCGTACTTGCCGCCCCAGATATTACCGAGCAGCGAACCCGAAGAGAGCGCATCGTTCAGGCCCGACTTGGACCAGTCGTCATCGACCGGCGGCAACAGCTTGAACTTGAGATTGCGAATCGTGGTAGGTTCGTCATCATAGTAAAGCATGATGTCGAAAAGGCCCACCTGGTATTCCTCGCCGTTCACTTCCACCGGGGAATTGTCGATGTAGGCAAGCACCGCATAGAGGTCGCCCTCGAAGAGCGCCTCGCGGATGGATTCCGCATCGCCTGTCGGGGAACGGACTTCGCCAATCGCCTGGAATGCCCACGGAGCAACGTCCACCTTCAGGGAGAACTTGAGTGTACCGGGCTTATCGGTATCCTTCAGTTTCAGGAGCGCTCCGGAGAACGCCTGGAACTTCGGTTTAATCGAACCTTCCTGTGCATAGCCGGCCATGACCAGCGCTAGCACGAGCATCATGATTATCTTTTTCATAGAACCTATCCTTTTCCCCAATCCAAAAGTTAATTCTTGAAGAACAGAGCCTTGGCAGCCTCGAACATCGGGTCCTTTTCGTCCGGATCGCGGCATTCGGTGTAAATGCGCACCTTCGGTTCGGTACCCGACGGACGCACGAGCATCCAGGAGTCGTCTTCGAAGATGATCTTCACGCCGTCGAGCGTGAGGAGCTGCTTCACGGTCTTTTCGTTCTTGCCGACCATGACCTTCGCACCCGGCTTCGCGATCGTTGCGATGGCATCGACCTTGGCCTTGAGCGGGGCACCCACGAGGGACTTGTCCACTTCGAAGCCCGAGCGGGTCGGGTAGAAGCGGCCGTACTCTTCGTACAGGGCGTCGAGGTATTCACCAAGGTTCTTGCCAGTCACCGCCATAATTTCAAGAGCGATGAGGAGGCCGAACTGGGCGTCCTTCTCGAGCGTGTTGTTGAGGCCAGAGATACCGTCGGATTCTTCGAAGGCAACGAGGGCCTTCTGCTTGGCATTGCGGCTGAGCCACGGGCGGAAGTTCTTGAAGCCCACCGGAGTTTCCATCACGGGTACGCCGAGCTTTTCGGCAATGATGTTCACGAAGTTGGAGGTCGCGACGGACTTGGCCACGCAGCCCTGTTCCTTGCGCCAGGTTGCCATGTAGTGGAACGCGATGGCACCGAACTGGTTCATGTCGATTTCGCGCGTACCGTCGTAGAAGCGGATGCGGTCGCCATCCGGGTCAAAGATTGCACCCAGGCGGAATTCGCTCTTGCTTTCGTCCAGCACCTTGCGGACCTTCTCGAGGTTCTTGCTGGACGGTTCCGGGGCGATGCCGCCGAACAGGGAGTCATCCTCGTTGCGGAGCGTGATGAGGCATTCCGGATTGTCGAGCAGCGCAGCCGGACGGCGGCGGGTAGAGCCGTGCACGTGGTCGCACACGAGGGTCAAACGGCCCTTCTTGATGAATTCCTTGATGCGGTCGAACTTGATGGTGCCCTGCTTGACGAGGAATTCCTTGTAAATCTTGAGGGAGTCGATAATTTCCCAGTCAACCTTGCCCACCGGTTCAAACTTCCAGGTGGCCATCATTTCGTTGCTGAGCTTGGTAATCACGTTCGTGATTTCCGGACCGGCAGGACCGCCGTCGGCCGGGTTGAACTTGATGCCGTTGTAGTGGCTCGGGTTGTGGCTCGGGGTCATGTTGATGGAGCAGGCGGCACCGAGCATCTCGATTGCGGCGCTGAATTCCGGAGTCGGCATTTCGCCACCGTAGTAGACCTTCACGCCGGCCTTCGCGAACTGGTCGGCAACGGCTTCGCAGAATTCGTGACCGAGCAGGCGGTTGTCGTGGCCAACGACCACACCACGCTTCTGGAGTTCGGCAAAATCCTTCACGCCGAGAGCTTCGAAAAGTTCCGGAGTAGCTTCCTTATAGAGGCGGACGATTGCCGCACCCACCACCTGCAGATTGCGGAGCGTAAATTCGGAACCAATTTCACCGCGCCAGCCGGACGTACCAAAGCTCACCTTAGCGGGCTCCTGGGAGGTCAGAGCGACCTGCTTCACCTGTTCGACCAGGCCCATGTCGGTAGCCGGGTTGAATTCGGGGGACTGAATCTTTTTCCAAATCTGCGTAATGTTTTCCATAAGGGTTCCTTTTGAGTTTTAACGCGGAAAATTTAGAAAAAAAAGTGCTTTTGCAGGACACTTCGCGAATGTTTGAGGCACATCAAAACATATTCGAAACGCCCTATTCGACCATTCAACATACTCGTAATCTATTACGTATCAATACTTTACATTTATTGTACAGCAAGCGCCAAGCCGATTTAATTTGCGCCAACGCCCAATCCATAGTTTGTATGTAGTTCCCCGACGGTAGGCCAGTTTCAGCCAAACTCCCGCCTATAACTCTCTCTTTTTCTTTCGTCTAATGCTATATTTACAGCACTATGCAGATTACAAAAGCTTCTCAACTTACTGGTGTTTTCCCCGCGTTGTTCACCCCGCTGATGAACGACGATCCCAAGTGTCTCCGCAACTCCGTCGACTACAAGAAGATGGAAAAGATGATTGACGACCTTATCGCTTCCGGCGTTTCCGGCATTCTCCCTGTGGGTACCACGGGCCAGAGTGCGACGGTCACCCACAAGCAGCACCTCGACATCATCAAGTTCACGCTCGACTACGTGGACGGCCGCGTGCCCGTGATTGCAGGCGCAGGCAGCAACTGCACCCGCGAATCCGTTGAGATGATCGAAGAAGTCCTGAAGATTGCGGAAGTCCCGGTCCTCTGCGTCACGGGTTACTACAACAACCCCTCGCAGGAAGGCATCGAGAAGCACTTCAAGACGCTCAGCTCCGAAACGGGCGCGAAGATTATCATCTACAACGTGCCGGGCCGTACCGCCAGCTACGTCCACCCCGACACCCTCATCGCCCTTTCCGAAGACAAGAACATCATCGGACTCAAGCAGGCGGTCGATTTCCGCATTGGCGAAAAGTTCCACGAAGACACGAAGCGCGTGATTAACGAGACGAAGAACAACGACTTTGCCGTTCTGAGCGGCGAAGACGGATTCTTCATCGACATGCTCGAGATGGGCGGCACGGGCCTCGTGAGCGCAACGGCGAACATCCCCGAAGCGGCAAAGATTTTCGTAGACCTGTACAAGGCTTTCCAGAAGGGCGAGTTCCAGAAGTGCGACGACCTGCAGGACGCCGCCCGCGACTACGTGGAAGCGACCTTCTGCCGCAAGAACCCGATTCCGCTCGGAACCATGTTCAACAGCCCGCTCTTCCAGCCGATGACGAGCGTGAAGGATACCGCCCGCGGTGACGAAGCCGTGGCCCGCATCATGAAGCTCATCAACGAAAAGGCTGAGAGTTTGAAGAAGTACCACGTTTAGCTATTAGTCAATAGTTGTTGGTTACTAGTTGAATATTAGGCGCCTGCGGCGCGATTATAAGAACTAACGACCAATGACCAAAGACTAATGGCCACTGAAGTTTAAAATAGGAGATAATACTATGGCCAAGAAATCCATTATTGACGAAATCTGCGACTACATCAAGAAGCAGAAACTCTCCCCCATTCCTGTCCAGACCCTGAACGAGGAAGCTGAATCGACCCGCTACTTCGGCGGCGACCTCAAGGAATTCATTGCCGCGGCCAAGACGCTCGGCGCAAAGGGAATCTTCGTGGAAGAACTCTACCTCGAAGACGACGAGTTCTACTACGACAGCGGCATGGACGACGACGAGTACATGGCGCTCTACGGCAACGAGAACGTGGAATGCAAGTGCTGCGGCGAAGACTGCAAGTGCGGTGCTTCGGCAGGCTCAGCAACCGGGAAGAAGAAGGCCAAGGACGACGACAGCGATGTCGACGCCGTGTACTTTGAACCCGAGGACCTCGACGGCCTCGACCTCACGCTGTTGAAGCCGCAGATGGCGAAGTTCCTCGACCGCATCGGTGAAGCCTGCGGCGCACGCCTCACGGTTCCGGGTGTCGACCACCTCGAAGTGGAAATCTTCGCCGACTGGTACGACGAGTTCGCCGAACTCGTGGACGAGGCTTCCGAAGCTATCGAAATCGACCCGACCGACGCTCTCCGTCAGGCACAGGCCGTTTACGAAGCCGAAGAGAAGGCTGCAAAGGCCGTGAAGAAGATTGCGGCTCATCCGCCGAAGGGTAATAAGAAGACCGCAAAGTCTAAAGGCAAGAAGTAATACTCCGGTATAGACTTTGCTCTCGCAACCGCCCCTAGTTAATACTAGGGGCTTTGTTGCTCACAGAAGACCGCAAAGTCCAAAGGCAAGAAAAAGTAACTTGGTCTAAAAAACTTTGTATTAAACGGCCCGCACTGCGGGTCGTTTCTTTTTTTTGCGAGCTACGCGCGTTTTTTGGTCAAATTAATGCGGACGAACTGCGGCTTTCGGGCTATCTGGCGGTGAAATCAGGATTTTTTCAGTTTTTTCACCGCCGCTTTGTTACGTTGTTCGCAAAAATTCAACTCAATGAGGATGTTTTTTTGAACATTGTGGCGGTGATTTCTCCATATTTTCTCCAATTTCACCGCCAAAGAAAGCATTTCAGCGCAACAATTTCGCACTTTTACTACATACAAAGTAATTTTTGGCAGTGAAATCAGGATATTTTTTGCAATTTCACCGCCACTTTTGCAATTTAGAGGTTTCAATGCCCGAGACGACGAACGAGCGGTATCACTGTGAGCCGGAGGCGACTCGTATTGACGAGTCGTCGAAGGCGAGAGCGAGCGAGGTGCCGGAGGTTTCAATGCCCGAGACGTCGAGCGAGCGGTCTTACTGTGAGCCGTAGGCGACTCGTATTGACGAGTCGTCGAAGGCGAGAGCGAGTGAGGAACCGGAGGTTTCAATACCCGAGACGACGAACGAGCGGTATCACTGTGAGCCGGAGGCGACTCGTATTGACGAGTCGTCGAAGGCGAGAGCGAGCGAGGTGCCGGAGGTTTCAATGCCCGAGACGTCGAGCGAGCGGTATCACTGTGAGCCGGGGGCGACTCGTATTGACGAGTCGTCGAAGGCGACCTTTGGACACTTGCGCTTTAGCGCTTAGTGTACATGGCCACCTTTAGGTGGGAGCGAGCGAGGTGCCGGAGGTTTAAATGCCCGAGACGTCGAGCGAGCGGTCTCATCTACTACGCCAACGAGATGAAGTCACCTTGTCGAACAGCCCGAAGTAAAACACCGGTTCTCCCCTGTCGGGGCTGTACCCTACCTCGAAGCGAATGCGGTCAAGCGCCGGAATCACGAGATGCACTCCGCCATAGACGGCACCCTCGTAGTTATCCCAGCCGGGGCGGCCCTTGTCCCAGAGCAGGCTCCCGTCGAAGCCCGCCACAAGTTGCACACCGTAGAAGAAGTTCACACCCATCACGCTTGCGGCCCGGCGCTCCAGCAGTACAAAGCGCTCCTCGAGCGTGAGCAGAGCCTCGTGGGTCCCGAGAGAGCCCGAGTCGGCCTCGTGCCCGCGAAACGTATTGGCTCCGCCATGGTAGTAATAGTCGTAAAATTTCACGTCTCCCGGGCGGTAACGCACAAGCGCCGTCGCACCCGTCACAAATCGCCCGAAGGTCTTGTAGGCGCGCGCATCGGTCAGGAGTTCCCAGTAGTTTTCGCCATTATCCGTGTTGCAAAAACGCGATTCCGTTTCGACCGGTTCGTCCGATTCGATATTGGCGCCGCACGCAACATATTCTTCACCCGCGCCCACGTGCGTAAGCATATATTCGAAATACACGCCATCGCGCGTGTCGAGCTTGCTGTCACGATAATCGAAAGCAAAGCCAAGCCCCAATTCAGGAAGATTCGCAAAGTCCCTCAACCGACGGTAGGCGGCAGTCCCCAGCAGCGACAGGTGCGGCAAGAACTTGTATTCCAGATCCAGGTCAAGCAAGATGCTTTTTTCCTGGAAATCGCGGATGTTGTCGTAACTGTCGGTCAAGAGGAACTCGAAGTTCCACCCGAGCGGAAGCCCGAACAGGTAGGGGGAACTCGCATAGAAGGCCGCCTCGTTCTTGTCGAAGAACGGGTCCACCGTCGTGCGGTACTGCACCTCAAGCCGAATGTCCTCGCCCGCAACATTGATGTTCGCAAGCGCGGCTCCCAACATCAGACCATCGCGGTCGGTCTTCTTGCCCGCGGGTGCCGGAATCCAGCGGAAGATTTCCTTGAAGGAATATGTGAGTTTTACGAGACCCGGTTCGGCAGGCTCACCGGCCTTTTCGCAGGAAACGGAAACCTCGGTGAACAGGTCGAGATCCTGCAGGCGGAGCTTTTCTGCCTCGAACTTTTCGGCAGTGAACGGTTCACCCTCACGGTTCACGAGTTCGCGCTCCACCACGCGGGGGTTCGTGTGCTTCAGGCCTTCCAGCCGGATAGACTGGACAACGGTGCCGTCGGTACAGGTAGCCTGGGCGGCAAGGCCAAGCGAAGCCAGCAGAAGCGCGAAGGCCGATATCTTTACATAATTTGTCACCACCTATAAAATAGAAAAAACTCGGTACCCACCGGACAGGTACGGGCTGCCAGCGCACAAGGGCTCCTGCGAAAATTTTTATATTTGCAAGCGAAAAATAGACTGTTGAGGTTCCCTATGCTAGATTTTCTTGCCAACTACTGGCCGTGGCTCATCGCCGTTACCGTTGTCGTCCTCGCCGTATTCGCGTTCCGCGGGCTCCGCAAGGCACTCAAGGAAGGCGGTGGCGCGTTCAACCTTGAAACCATCAAGAGGAACACCGACCCGAACTTTGCCGCTCTCAAGCAGAAGTCCAAGGCCCTCCTCGCCGATGCCGACATGATTTGCGAAACGAAGGAAGGCAGCAACCTCGTGATGCCCAAGAAGGAAGACATGATGTTCTTCCGCCGTGCGGTGAAGCAGAAGTACAAGCTCGCCATGTTCCTCGTGCCGGGCACCAACAAAGTCGTGTACTTCTTCTGCAAGACGGAACAGGGCCTGCGCCGCCGTATCGAGAACCTGGTCATCAACCAGAAGTTCCGCGAAGGCAAGCCGCCCTACATGGACGTGACCACCGGCGAAAAGCTGAAGTACCCGAGGTCGTAATTAGACAAGAGACCGCTGCGCTGGTAGACGAAAGATTTTCTTTCTCGTCTAGCAAAAGCCCCGCCTCATGACGTATAACGATTTAGCATTAGCCGAAGAAGAAGGCAAGCTTGAAGCGGCTCTTGCGGAGTCGCGCAACTTGTTGATAGAGGCGCCCACAGGGTCGGGCAAGTCGCTGTTTATCCCCTACTTTTTAAGCAAGCACTGCAAGGGGCGCGTCGTCGTACTGCAACCGCGCAGGATTGCGGCGCTCTCGCTTGCGCAGTTTTCCGCAAAGTTGCACAACGAGCCCTGCGGTAAAACTGTCGGCTACCAGTTCCGGCAGGACAGTTGCAAGAGTACTGGCACGCGCATTTTATTCCAGACGTACGGAAACTTTCTGCAGGAACTTTTACACGGCAAGTGCGATGCGGAATGGATTGTGTTCGACGAATACCACGAGCGCAAGGCCGACATGGATTTGCTGTTCGCGTATTTTAGGGGAGCCGAACGGCCTCGTGTGAGCCGTAGCGACCAAGCGCAAGCTGGTCGTGGAGGCGAGAGTGAGGCGATGCCGGAGGTTCTTCTTTACGATAGAGCCGAACGGCCTCGTATTGCGGTGATGTCGGCGGCGCTGAACCGCTCCGAACTCGAAACGGTTCTCGGCGTCAAGTGCCTAACGCTCGGCCATCCGCTTTACCCCGTACAGATTATCAACCAGACTCCCGCCACAGGGAACTCGCTCGTCTCGGGCGTGGGCCTTGACGCCGAAGTGGTGCGGGCGCTAAAGACGCTCTACCGCAACAACATCTGGCAGACCACGCTGGTATTTTTACCGGGAAAGGCCGAGATCGCCCGCTGCCACAGCGCCGCCGCCGAAGCGCTCGGGCAAAACTGCGCCGAATTCCTGGAACTATACGGCGGGCAGGACCGCGAAACACAGGACCGTATTTTTGAAGTCACCGAACGCCCGCGGGTCATTTTCACCACGAATATCGCAGAGACATCCATTACCGTCCCGAACGTTACAGGCGTAGTGGATAGCGGCATCGAGCGCGTAAGCATCTACGACGACAGCGAAAAGGTGAGCGTTCTCCGCACGCTCCCCATCTCGATGCAGAACGCCATCCAACGCTCGGGTCGTAGCGGCCGTACGCAGAACGGCTGCGCCATTCGCCTCTGGAGCGAAGAAAGCGAAAAGCGCATGCCGCGCGGAATCATTCCCGAAGTCACGCAGATTGAACCCTCGGAACTGTTGCTGCAGAAAGCGGCACTGGAATCCCTGGACCCTATCAGTCGTCCTACGGACTCCTTCCAGGGTGACAGGCAAGAGCATCCACGGACTCACTGCAGCGACGTGACAAAGCGAGACGAAGGCATAGTTCTTCCTACGGCGATTCCGGAGGCACGCGAGCAGGCCGCCACCAAATTACTTGAGGGTTTCGGAATGCTCAAGGACGGTGCCATTACGGAACTTGGCCTCAGGGCCATCCGCACCCCGGTTTCGAGCATCCCGCTCGCGCTGCTCCTCGCTACGGCAAACGGCCCGCAGGACCTCCCCGACCTGCTTCTCGCAGCGCTCGCGTGGATTCACTCCGGCACGGAGTACCTGCAAAAAACGAAGTACCCGCAAGATGTTTTGACGCTTGCCGCCGACACGCTTTCCAAGACCGTAAGCGCCCCGCGGGAGGTGACGTTTACTCTCCGGCAGTTGCGGGAATACCGTGACACACTTGCCGCTTCGCGGCTTCGGTGTGACGAAGGCGCGACTTCGCAACAGTGTGACGACCCGAATCGTCATACCGCAGTCGAGCGCCAGCGAGACAAGGGTATCCAAAGCGCATTTCTCTGCAAGCAGCTTCTCAAGGCATTCCCGGACAGGCTCGCCACCCCGAGCGGCAATGCATATAAACTTGCAAACCAGAACGTTATCCGGTTGCAGGTCAGCGAACCGCCCTACGCGATTCTCGCTCTCAGCATGCTGCGCACCGGCACCACCAAGTCGGAACTGAAGGTAAACCTGTTTGCCCCTATCGCGCAAGAAATGCTTGCCGGCAAAAGCGCGCAGGCCCGCTACGAACTGCTGTGGCGTAGCGGACAGGAGCGTTTCATCGGGGTCGAAGTTAGCGAAGCCGCAAATGCGGACGGGAGCACTACGGAGCTATCGCGTAAGGAAATCCTCACGCAAGAGGCTCCTCCGAAGGTTCTCGAAGAACTCAAGAAGCTTACCGTCACCGCATGGAAAGAAAAAATCGAGAAGGAAAACTGGAGCGGGCGCTACCTCACCGAATCCGTGCAGACTCTCCTTACCAAGATGCGGCTCGCCGCCAAGCTATACCCGGAATACGGGCTGCCGGAATTCAACGACGAGGACATGGAAATCATCTTCGATGAATTTGCCGACGGGAAATTCCTGCTCCGCGACATCAACGAAGACCGTTACAGGAACATCGTCGAAGATTATTTCGGCAAGTCGATGCTCGCCTGGCTCGGGAAGACATTCCCCGACCATTTTATGCTCCCCAACGGCAAGCGGGCGCGTTACAGTTACCAGGAGGTCGCCACCGACGAGATGCTCGGCGGGCAGGCGGTAGAAAGTGCCGAGGGCGTCCTGGTCGAAATTTCCGCCCGCATCGAAGATTTCATGCAGTTGCGCGGCGAGCACAAAATTGCAGACGGCAAACTGAAAGTGCGCTACGATATCCTGGCACCGAACTTCCGCACCATCCAGAAAACATGGGACCTGACTGGATTCTGGCAGAACACCTACGCCGAAGTGCGCAAGGAACTGCGCGGACGCTACCCGAAGCACCCCTGGCCCGAAAAAGTTATTTAGAAAAGACAAGGGAGGGGCTCGCACGACGGCCACTCCCTAAAAAACGGCTCCCCTTGCGGGGAACCGTCTTGGGGTTGGTTTGGAGTCTTTACTTGAAACTTGCCGTAAGGGTGGTGACCTCGCCCGGATTGAACGTGCGTGTCGCATTCGTATTGCCGTCGCTCCAGCCGGCAAACACTGCACCCGATTTCGGGACCGCCGTCACTGTCACGGGAACATCCCTGAAGAAGTTCACCGTCATGCTAGCCTTATCGAGCGGCAGGTTGTGTACCAGAATTTGGCCAGAACCTTGCACAGACAACGTTGTTTGTGCAGTTTCGCCTAGGTTAAAGTACTGCTTCATCTCGCTCATAATCGTCTGCTGGCGGCTCTGAGCGAAACTCTTTATCTTCTCCAGATTGCTAGACATCGACGAAGCATCGTAATTCCAGAACGAGGCGTCGCCCGAAATTTCAGCCTGGACCTGCGACTGCAATTCATCGATTCGCGCCAGGAGCCTGTCGGCAGCAAAGTTCATAGACAGAAGCACGCAGAAACGGTTAATGAAGGCCTTCTTGAAGTTCTCGTTTCCGAGCAAGCGAATCATGAGAATCGTATGGTCCGAAATCGAGCCGCTCTGCTGGCCACCCTGCTGACCCATGCCCGGCATCATCATGCCACCCATTCCGTTGGTGCCGTTCGGGTTAGTCACGTAGTTGAACACGTTACCATTCTGCGTATTGTAGCCTACACCAAAACCGAAGTCCACATCGTACAGGAACCATTTCCATTTTGTCTTCTGGCTTGCCACGCGCCATTTTTTCAGGTTATTGTGCGGCCAGTCTCCATTATTCAGGAACATTTCCGCCTGCATATAGTTCATGTAGTTGTCGACATCTATCTGGTCGGCAATCTTCTGGTAGTTCGCATCGCTTGTAAGTTCGTTGCTCTGTAGCCAGCTCAGCATATTCTTGTAATCCGTCGCCGAGCCCGCACCCGCCTCGTTACTGGCGTCAACGAGATCGATGTCGTTCGGGTCGAGCCCGTACTTGGTTTCGTAATAGTATTCGTTGTTGCGTTCACGCAGGTCGTGCAAGCCGTAGTACTTGCCGTTATAGTACACCACCACGTAGCGCCCACGCTGGTAATCTACGCCGAGCCCTTCCGTCATCGAGGTTCCCAGGCGGTCACGCACATAGTCGTCGCCGCTGTTGTTGCCAAAATTCCTGAGCGAGAATGCCTTGAATTTCTTGAGTTCCGGATTATCCGGGAACAGCGGGTACTTGAGACGCTTGCTTCCATACTCCTCGCGGAGCGTCACGGAGAAGGACTTTTTCTCCTTAGCGCGGCTATACTGGCCCGAAATCTTGTAGTCGCCCATCACGCCGAACGCGGGTGCCTTCGGCGAGCCGGGTTCAAAGAGTTCCACATACACGGGGAGTTCGCGGTTGCTCCAGAAATTCGCACCGTATTGCGGATCCATGCCACTCGCTCCGTTACCCTTCACGTACAAGCCCGAATCCGCGCTGAACATCGAAAGCGGGTCAGTTGTCACGAACATCGTGGCAATGGACGGCATCTGCCCAAAAACATACGTGCGGATAATCTCTTCGCTCGGGTAGCTGCCATCGACATACGTGCGGCAACGCAGCACCGTCGTAGCAGAAACATTCAGGGACTGCACCACGGGCGAACTCGCCGTCGCTTCGGCACCGCCCTGTTCGCAGCGCGTGCCCGCCGCAAACGTCACGGAAACCGCCGAGGAATAGAACCCGGAAGGAGGAATGTTCACCTCGCCAGATTCGGCCTGAGCGGCAAACACCTCGCCCACCGCGTTACCGTACGGGGACGGTGCCGCAAAGCCCCACTTGCCCGCATTGTCGCGCGACCACGACGCACCTGTCGGCACGGCGGAATAGCGCACGGAATCCAGCACGCCCGTTTCGCTCACCAGGTACAGCACGCCACCCTGGTCCTCTGCCTTGAACGTCGTGTGCGGTTCGTGCCCGCGCTTACGCGCGATGTAAGACGTAATCTTGAGCGTCGTAGATTCGCTACCTTCCGTCTCGGTAGCAAACGTCGTGGCAGTCACGTTATTGCGCTTGATGTCGCCCGCATTGTCCGCAAGCCTTACGTAATACACCGCCGAGGAATCGCCCGTGCCGCGAAGGTTCTTGCCGGTCCACGCACTAAGCGCATCGCCCTCCTTGAAGTTCAATCGGATCTTGTGGTTCTTGGTAATGAACCCGCGGACCACGAGCTGGTCGGCATTGCCGGGCTTCGCGCTGGACTTCATCACCACGCGCGTATAGGAGCCCTTGTTCGGGGAAACCTTCACGACTGCGCCAAGTTCACTTGCACCACCCTCGCTGTAACACAGGGCCGACTTGCCCGGCAAGTTTTCTGCATTAGAGGTCGCGTTCGCGCCACCGGCACCAACACCGCCACCGATGCCGCCGCCAAAATCGCCCATGCCGCCGCCCCAGTCACCCATGCCGGGGAACGCGCCGAACCCGCCCGTAGAGGATTCGGAACTGCAATCCGTTCCCATCATGTTCACGGAATCAGAAGGCGGGATATAGTCCGCATAGTTCTTGCCCGAAAGGAAGACCACCATGTGGCCCTTCGCGGGTATCGTCGCGTCGCCGAACACCCAGCGACGCGGGAACTTGATGTCGTTACTCAGGGCAATACCCTTGAGGCTCACCGGAGCGTCGCTCGTGTTGTAGAGTTCAAGCCAGCCGGGATCGTTACCGTCGTTGTCCTTGAAGTTTGCGTTCGAAGGGGACACCTCCGAAAACACGACCGGGAAATTCCCGACAAAGGGTACCGTCGTATCGACAGCGACCATCTGCTGGTCTTCGCCCGGAAGCGGGCCATCGTGAGAACCATCAGTTTTTTTTGAGGAAGAAGACGCGGCAACCACACCGGAACTTGCGCCCCCCTGCTGCGGAATTTCGCCAATCGACGAAGAACTCGCAATAACCGGCAGGCCATCGTCACCGATGACAAAACCGCTGCTAGAAAGGCCTTCGGCACCCGAATCTGGAGAAACCGGGTCCGTCCCGGAATCGTCGGAGCATGCCACCACGCATGCCAAGCCAAAACACACCATGCACCAGAAAGAAGAACTCCTGATATGCATACCCTAATTATACCCGCAAAAATGTCGTTTTTCAAGAAAAAACGCGGTTTACAAGCCTTTCGCCGGCCGCAAAAACGGAACATTTTGCCCCTTTTTACGCCACACGGGACTATTCGCCCCAAAAAAGGATATATTAGGAGCATGAAGGCAATTTTTCTCCTCTTTTTGACAATCGCGGGCGCATGCGTGGCAAGCGCCGAACCGCTGTTCATCGGCTACTACCCCGACTGGGGAAAATGGCACAAGCCCGCCTACACTGTCGATAAAGTCCCGTACGAAAAGCTGACTCACGTGCTGTGGAGCTTTATCACGCCGGATACCGACGGAAGCTTGCGTGGCGATGCCGCAGACGACCCGACCGCCCTCGACGAAATGGTCGCACTCGGGCATGCCGCAGGGACGAAAGTCATCGTCTCGCTCGGCGGTGGCGGGCAGAGCGAAAACTTCGTGCCCGTCGCATCGGACGACGCGCTCCGCCAAAAGTTTGTGACGAACCTCGTGCAGTTTGTCGCCGACCACAACCTGGACGGCCTCGACATGGACTGGGAATGGGAATACAACCCCGTACCCGATGCAGACACCATCGCCTACAACAAACTGCTCACAGAGCTCCGCGCCGCACTCCCCGAAGGCAAAACGCTCTCGGCTGCGCTCCCCTGCTCGCAGTATTACGGGAAATACTTCACGCCCGAAGTCCTCGTGAAGAACCTGGACTGGCTCGGGTTCATGACCTACGATATCACCGGCGACTGGGACGAAAAAGCCATGTTCGATTCGCCGCTCTACCCGCACAGCGGCTACACCACCTGGTCGTGGGAACAGACCCGCGACTACTGGAAAAAACGCGGCGTCCCCACCGAAAAGATGGTCTTCGGAATCCCCTCGTTCGGATTTGAATTCAAGGGCGCAACGGGCCCCGGCACCGATTTTACCAAGGGTTCAGCCAAGCAGGTCCCGTACAAGGACATCGTCGCGAATTCCGAATGGGAATTCTTTTTCGACAGCGTCTCCGTGTCACCTTACGGCGTATCTTCGACCGGCTACGTGACCTTCGAAGACCCGCATTCCTCTGCCGTCAAGAGCCGCTGGGTCAAGGATAACGGCTACGCGGGCATCATGGTGTGGGAAGTCTCGCACGACTACATCGAAGGTACAGGCAACCCAATCCTCGACAGCATCGCCGAGGTGTTGCGCGACGGTTCAACCGACGCAATTCCTAACATCCGCAAGGTCCGCACTAGCTCACAGCCCCGGGCGCAAGGCACCTCGGGCAAGCAGGTGGACGCTCTCGGCAAGAGCGTGAAAGGTAAACCGAAGTTTATCCGTATTTTCGAACCGTAAAAGACCCGTTTTTTTACTTGACTTTACGCATATTCTGTATTAGATTAATAACATCGGGTCTTTTCCCGAAAGGTGCGTGGATTATATGGTGAAAAAATATCTCGCGGGCGCCGCCCCCGTTATCACAACTGCGGCATTGGCAACAGGATTGCTTGCCGAAATGTCATTCGCGGCGGACCGTTCCGTCGCCCTCAACAAGGAAATCGAGACGCTTGAGCCCATGAAGGGCATCGTGTTCTGGCCCGACCAGGCCAAGAGCCAGAAGGATTTGCAAAAATCCATTTCGCTAGAATTCTCGTACTGCCTCCCCTGCGCCGTGGTGAAGGGCAAGACCGACGACAAGATTGACTACGACTGGAGCAGTTTCGAAAAGATGCTCGACGATATCGCGAGCCGCGGGCACCAGGCTATCGTGCGGTTCCGCATCGAGTACCCGAGCGCAACCATCACGAACGCATCGGGCTGCACCGAGAAGGTGAAGGGCGCCACCGCAGTCCCCAACTACATCAAGGCGAACAAGTCCTACACCGAAACGTATTCCGAAAACCCGGGCGGCGACGGCCCCACGTATTATGCCGACTGGAGCAACAAGGAACTCCTGTGGTTCTACAAGCAGTTCTACACCGACTTTGCCGCAAAATACGACAAGGATCCGCGCATCGCATTCGTGCAGGCGGGTTTCGGGCACTGGGGCGAATATCATATCTACGGCACCAAGCTAAACTTTGGAGTCAACTTCGCCACCAAGGATTACCAGGCCGAATTCCTGACGCATCTTGATAGTTTGTTCAAAGAGACCCCATGGAGCATCTCCATCGATGCGGCAGACAACAACTACACACCCGTCGCAGGCAACAAGACCTTGCTCGGGCTCAATTTCGGGCTGTTCGACGATTCCTTCATGCACGCGGAACACGACATTTCGCAGGGCAACGGCGACAACGAGCGTAACTGGCGCGACCTGGGTACGGACCGCTGGAAAACCGCCCCCGGCGGAGGCGAAATCAGCTACTACACCGAAAAGGACCAGCGCGAGTTCCTGAACCCGGCAGGCCTTTACGGAGTCACCTGGGAAGATGCCGCCGCCAAGTACCACATGACCTACGTGATAGGCAACGACGCACCCGAAGGCAGCTATGCCACCAAGGAACGCGTGTACGAGGCCAGTTCCTATGCGGGCTACAAGTTCGAAATCACGGGCTATGCGGTCAACGGAATTTCTGCAGCCGTGCGCGTAAAGAACATCGGCATCGCACCGCTTTACCACAACGCCTACGTGACCGTGAACGGCGTGCGCAGCGACAAATCGCTCAAGGGCCTCCTCCCCGGTGAAGAAGCGACCTTCACCGTCGCGGGCCTCACAATCGGCGATAGCGAAACGCCCGAACTCACCATCACCGGCGACAAGCTCTTGAAGGGCGCGACCATTCCTTACAAGGCAAACCTCAGCGCAAACGCCGAAGTCATCGAGGGCCTGCTAGATGAAAGCGGGACCACCGGCATCGCGGGCGCGCGCAGTTTAACCCACGACAAAGGCAAGGCCACAGGCAACCTCGGCAAATCCCGCGCCACCGACCTCAAGGGGCGTAATGTTCCGGCCAAGGCTGCACACGGAGCGTATTACCCCGTTACAAAGCGCTAGTTCTTTGTAATTTGCCAATGACCGCCTTTATCAGGGCCTATCCGACGGATAAGCCCTTTTTGCTGCAGTTTCTTTATATTCTCTTTCGTTTTTCTAAGCGAAATCCCTAGAATTTTTGCAAGACTTACTGCCGTAATAAAAGAATCTTTCTCCATTTCTCTTATTATTATAGCCTGATTTTCAGCGACCTTTTCAGTGACCCTTTCAGTGACCTTTTCAGGCCGTTTATCAGAAGCATCCAATTGAGGAATTTTGAATTCCAGCATTACATCGCAAGGATGCACCGTATATTCCGTCTTTACGCCATAATCGGCACAAAGCTTGCACATATTCTCAATTCCGCGACCCCAGGCCTCCACATAGCCAGCCCTAAAGAACGCATTTGCAATTTTAGGATTGTATTGTTCAGAACGATGTCGTTGCATCAGCGTTTCAGCAGTCCAATTTGCAGGAAAAACACAATCATTGCTGATTAGTACGAGATCTTCATGTATTCTTATTTGAATTTGCACCCCAGAATCGTAATTAGAATGCATCAACGCATTGAATACGGCTTCGCGCATGGCATCCTTAGGAATCGGATAACGCTCCACACGAATCAAGCCATCATAACTGATACGAGCCTTAAAATACTTGAGATATATGAGTTCAACAACCCTGTCTGCCTGAATAAATAACGACCCGTAAATTTCATCCTGATATTGCAAATCAGGACCATCGCCAAAGAAACCAATTTTCACATAAGCACCGCCAAACCATCTTTCCGGTTTGCGATGAAAAAGCAAAACCGCAGCCCGAGTCAATTTTCCGTTCACAGTCAAATTCAAATTGTCGAGCAGTTCTTCATTCGTCATCGCCAAATCCTGCGCAGTCATTCTGCCGGATTTCTTTGCCTCACGACGAAAAATGTCGAAGCTTTCCTTGTCCAAATCCCTAAATTCAACACCATCAACAGGCATAGCATCCCATTTTGTCCGGGTCCTGTCCAAAAAAAATGCGCAAGAGCAGGCCCCTGCAAAAGCTGCTTTGTACTTCCGCTTCTATAGTGATATTCTCCCCTGTAATTTATGGGTTCAGAACTGGCAGGAACCGATATTTCAATGTATTCCTTTGAATCTGCAGAAAGCAAATTCACATCAACAAGCATGCCTAACGATTCCCTAATCTTGTTCGGGATATCTTCCATGAGCCTTTTGGCGTTCAGCACACCGCATACTTGTCCATCGTCGCTGACGCCGATATACAACTTGCCGCCCTGCGCATTGGCAAAGCCGCAAATCCACTTGAGATATTCATCTCGCCACGACGATTTGTATTCGATATTTTGACTTTCTGGCATAGGAACTCCTTGAAAAAAAAGAAAAACATTTGATAATCATCAAATGCCTTTCGGAGCCTACACTATTAGGAACCGCAGCTGAAATGTAGATTATGTACTAGAATTGGCAAGGGGCGAAAGGAAATTTTACAATCTATTATAATTAAAAACCATACCAACTAGGAGGTATTTTTCCATAGGCTGTATTTCCTAAACGACCCTTTCCATATATATGTTCAAGGACCTTTTCTGCATTACTTTTAATCGTATTCCTTGGAAAGGTTTCGTAAAAGCGATGATTAGCTAGTTCACTAGATATCCATTGGCAATACAGGACCTCTTTTCCACTGCTGAGTTCATACCAGCTAGGCGGCGTCTTTGCCCGCGCAGAGTTAACCAAATGTCCTTTTCCATATTTGTGTTCTAGTGCTTTTTCAGCCACCCAATTACTCGTATTCCTTGAAAAGGCTCCGTAAAAGCGCTGATTTACTAGTTCACTAGACACCCATTGGCAGTACAGGGCCTCATTCTCACCACCGAGTTCATACCAGCTGGGCGGCGTCTTTGCCCGCATAGAGCGTCCCAAACGTCCTTTTCCGTATCTATGTTGAAGAGCAATTTCTGCATCCCGGCTGCTAGTATTCCTTGGAAAGGTTTCATATATACATTGATTTAATTCGCTAGATATCCATTGACAATATAAGAGTTCCCTGTTTTCCGAACCGTTTTCGGTTGTACCAAGCGTTAGTAAACCCGCTAGTTTAATTACAGAATCTACGATAGATTCTCCTGATTTTTCCCTATTCGATGGCTTACTTCTTCTCGAATCACCAAACGATTCTTTTTGTTTTCTACTACTTTCATTTCGATCAGACAATTCATTTTTATAGAATCTCTTTGGTAGAAATTTTTTATTTCTCATGAAAATCGCAAGTATCGCTAAGGCAATGACCAGTATTGCATACCCCGTCCCAACATGAAAAACATCCAATAAAAGCCATAAGCATGATATTGCAACAACTGCCCCCGCTGCAGAAATGCAACCGATTTTCTTTCTCAAGCCCAATTCCGTAACACCAAGAGCAAGAACAATGAATAGAACCAAAACACCCCAACCATCGCTAGAGGATTTTTCCGCATCGGCAGATGTGCTGGAAACGGGATTCAAAAACTTTTCGCTAACATAGCCTGAAGTTGACCTGGATTCAATTTTGCAAAAGCCACTATTACAAGATTCTACTTGTACGACATCCTCTTTTTGAAGCTTTCCAACAACCTTTGAAGTTGCAGTCGGTTTTTCTCTAACATTCAGTGTGTTAGCAACAACAGTCGCTTGATACGAAGACACTGCGTTCACTACCAAAAATATTGTAATGACGAAAATCTGTTTCAACACTTTCATAAAATCAACCTTCTTGTTTAAAGATATTGTAATAATGAGCCAAATACGCTTTCACCCCATCAACTTTACCTTTGTAATCATCTTTTAAAATCCGCGTATAGGAAGAAATAAATTCAGCAACATTTTCATCTAACTTTTGGTATTCTATCCCCCATTCACCATCAGTATTCAATTTACCCGAGGCTCCGCGTAAAATCCAAGACGGATCATTAACTGAATAGAGTGTATAGCCAAATTCTATAGAATAAGACGCCAGCATTCGAAGTTTATAGCCATTAAAAGAAATTACATACTTTGGACTTATTGCGCCGAGTTCCTGACGGACGAGCTTGTCATTAAGCGCCCAGTATTTATATTGATCTTGATTATTAAAATGAGATATTTTTCCATCGGGATTGATATCCCTAGCCTCAGTATGCAGAGAAAATTTGTAGTAGTTCGTCACCCCACAATAATCGAGTATATGTTCGGCAGGAATTTTAGTTCCTGTTTTAGCCATTATAAAAACGGCAATTAATGCAGGAATAACTCCATTCTCAAACGGAGCTATATCTACATCGCTTATATCAAAATCCGTCTCGCCATAATGGCGATTAAAGTCATCGCCATATTCCAATCGGCAGTTCAACTTTTCAAAATTATCTGAATACCGTTTTACTAAAGAGTTGTTATGCGGAATATTTTGCGCCGTACAATATACTAGAACACCATATTCATCGAACAATTTTCCTAAAAAGGGAACATATGGAGGGAAAGCCCCTTTTTCACTTTTAGTGGACAAGTAATTCAAGACTTCTCTACTGAAAGCAGCGCTCAAATCCATTTTCCGAAACTCATCCTTCAATTTTTCAAATTCGGCCTTATCCATCAATGTACCACGTTATATCATAAGCATATAAGTCCTCTCAAAATTTAACATAATGTATATAATTTCACAAACGATTTTAAATTCTACCCCATAATTTCAACAGCAGGAACTTTGCGAGCCAAGGGAAGGCATTCCCCTACCCTTCTTTGGATTGCTTCGCTGCGCTCGCAATGACGAAATGGGGACTTTTTCTAACTTGGCGCCCCTTTGGGGCGCATTTAGTACGGCTCGGCCATGTCAAAGCAATGAATTGCTTTGACGTCTGCGACGTCCGTGGCTACGGCTCGAAAATGCAAAAAACAAGTTTTTCGCGCTTTCTCGCCTTGCACACTTTTGCCGCGGCACTCGCCTTTTACTAAATTTGTGCCCACTATGGAAACTCGTTACAATTCTAAAGATGTGGAAGCCCGGTGGCATAAGACCTGGGCTGAGAATAACAGTTTTGCACCCAGCGGAAAGGGCGAACCGTTCTCGGTCGTGATTCCGCCCCCGAACGTTACCGGCGCGCTCCATCTGGGACACGCGCTCAACGATACGCTCCAGGACATTTTGGTACGCTACCGCCGTAAGACGGGCCGCGACACGCTGTGGATTCCGGGTACGGACCATGCGGGTATCGCCACGCAGGCCGTGGTCGAAAAGCGCCTTTTCCAGGACGAACACAAGACCCGCCACGACATCGGCCGCGACGCATTGGTGGAACGCATCTGGAAATGGAAGGACGAATACGAAGCCCGCATCACCAAACAGCTCAAGAGCCTGGGCGTCAGCTGCGACTGGAGCCGTCAGCGCTTCACGCTGGACCCGGTCTGCGCAAAGGCCGTGCGTCACGCCTTCTTCAACCTGTTCAAGAAGGGCCTGATTTACCGCGGCAAGCGCCTGGTGAACTGGGATACCAAGCTCCAGACCGCCGTCGCCGACGACGAAATCTATTACGAACACGTGAAGGGCCACTTCTGGACGTTCAAGTACCCCCTGGCCGACGGTTCGGGATTTATCCCCGTTTCGACTACCCGTCCGGAAACCATCATGGGCGATACCGCCCTCGCCGTGCACCCCAACGACGAACGCTACGCGCAGTTCATCGGCAAGATGCTCAAGGTGCCCTTCGTTGACCGCGAAATTCCGGTGATTGCCGACGCAATCCTCGTGGACAAGGACTTCGGTACGGGTTCCGTGAAGGTGACGCCCGCACACGACCCGAACGACTATGCGACGGGCCTGCGCCACAAGCTCCCGATGATCAACATCATGAACGATGACGGCAGCCTGAACGAGAACGCCGGCAAGTTTCAAGGTCTGAAGGGCCAGGCCGCACGCGACGCCGTGGTGGCAGGTCTCGAAGAACTCGGACTTTTGATCAAGGTGGAAGACCACGAAATGGACGTGGGCCACTCTGACCGTTCCAAAACTGTGATCGAGCCGTACCTCAGCGACCAGTGGTTCGTGAAGATGGATGTGCTCGCCGAAAACGCGATGAACGCCGTGAAGTCGGGCGAGATCAAGATTATCCCCGAACGTTACGCCAACAAGTATCTGGACTGGCTCGCTGAAAAGCGCGACTGGTGCATCAGCCGTCAGCTCTGGTGGGGCCACCGCATTCCTATCTGGCACACGGACGCTAGCGAAGACGAACTGAAGGCCGCATTTGCTGGCCGCGACGACATCTACTTCTACAAGGCCGAAAACGGCGGCTACCTAGTGTGCAGCCAGGAAGAAGACCTCAAGCCCGACGCGGTGCCGGGTCACGAACTCAAGCAGGAAGAAGACGTGCTCGACACGTGGTTCTCCAGTGGACTCTGGCCGCATTCTACCATGGGCTGGCCGGAAAACACCGACACGCTCAAGCGCTACTACCCCACCAGCGTGCTCGTGACTAGCCGCGACATCATTACGCTGTGGGTCGCCCGCATGGTGCTGTTTAGCCAGGAAAACATGGGCACGGTTCCGTTCCACACGGTGTACATCCACCCGAAGATTCTGGACGGCAATGGCCAGACCATGAGCAAGTCCAAGGGCAACGGCGTGGACCCGATGGATATCGAAGAAAAGTACGGTACCGACGCTCTACGTTTTGTGATGGCAAGCCTCTGCACCGACAACCAGGACGTGCGCCTGCCGGTGAAGAAGGAAAAGCAGCCGGACGGCCGCGAAATCAACACCAGCGAAAAGTTCGAAATCGGCCGTAACTTCAGCAACAAGCTGTGGAACGCCTGCCGCTTCCTTTACCCGCAGCTCGAACAGGCCGGCGCACTTGACAACCAGCTCCCGATGGACAAGAGCTTGTTCGCACTGGAAGACAAGTGGATTTTGAGCCGCCTGCAGACGACCATCAAGGACGCCACCCGCATGCTCGAAGAATACCACTTCGCCGAGCTCGCCGGGTTCCTGTACCGCTTCGTGTGGGACGACGTGTGCTCCAGCTACTTGGAAATCAAGAAGTCCGTGATCAACAGCGAAACGCTCACCGCCGAAAAGAAGAACGCCATGGCCATTCTCAGCTACGTGCTGAAGAACGTGCTCGACCTGCTCCACCCAGTGATGCCGTTCATTACCGAAGAACTGAACAGCATCCTGTTCCAGGGCAGCGAAATGGTCATCAGCCGCGCCTGGCCCAAGGCCGACGAATCTCTCATCGACGCAAAAATCGAAGCCGCATTTGACCAGGCTTTCGCCGTGGTGGAAAGCGTGCGTGGCGTGCGTGGCCGCTACAACGTGAGCCCCGCCACCAAGCTTAGCGCCGTGGTAAGCGTCGACGACGCCGCGACGGAAGCAAGCGTGAAAGACTGCATGGCAATCATCACCGAACTTTCGGGTCTCTCTGACCTGAGCGTCGCCGTGAAGGCCGCCAAGCCGAAGTTCAGCGCTAGCGCCGTGGTGCCCGGTGGCGAACTCTACATCCCGCTGGAAGGTATCCTCGACCCGGCTGCAGAAATCGCCCGCTTGGAAAAGGAAATCGAGAAGGCCAAGGCATTCGCCGCTTCGATTGAACGCAAACTCTCGAACGAAAAGTTCGTGAGCGGCGCCCCCGAAGCAGTCGTGAACGCCGAACGCACCAAACTCGCTACGCAGATGGATATTATATCCAAAAATGAGGCTGCGCTGAAGGAACTGAAGTAAGCCTCCACTCGTCATCCCCGCGAAGGCGGGAATCTCCCAAGCAATTTAAAAGAGGTGTTCCTAACGGAACACCTCTTTTTTATCCCCCACATTGGTCTATTGACTATCGTTGTCAAAAAATATATATTGGTAATGTAAATGGAGGTTTCCTATGTCCGAAGCCATGGTTGCAGAATTCACAAAACGAGCAGCGTCCCTTTCTAACGAAGAGACGATTTTCGTCATTTCCATTCTTTTGGAAAAGCTGAAAGCACCTGCAACCGCAACTACGAAAAACGGCTCTTTGGACAGTCTTTTCAACTTGGCTGACAAGCTCCACTTAAACTCTGCCGGAAAGTCCTGGACACGCGAGGAGCTTTATGACCGCTAGTTGTTTTCTGGATACAAACATTCTTATATATTCAGTTGACGAAAAGGACAAAGTCAAGCAACGCACCGCCAGAGATTTGATCGCCACCTTGGTCCAAAATGATGACGCAATTATTTCCACGCAAACCTTGCAGGAATTTTATAACGCAGCAACCAAGAAACTGATTGCATCAAAGAAAGATGCCGGAACATTTGTCAAGCAATTCTCCGACATCATTCCAGTCCATAGCAACACCGTAAACGATGTGTTGGCGGCGATAGACATTAGTGAAGCGTCTCAGCTTTCCTTTTGGGATTCTCTTATTTTGGCATCCGCAAAGGCATGCGGTTGCACAACGATTTATTCAGAAGATCTGAACGACGGGTAAACGATTAACGGCATAAAAGTCGTGAATCCGTTTAAGTAAAAGCGAAATTCTGTCGAGGCACGCTACACAAAATGTAGCGGGATTTTTTAATAACTAGGTTCCTTAAATTTTTCAGTTTCACGGCACTTGGGGTCGTCGTAAAAAATCGCGTATCGGATCGCCCAGGGTCGTCGTTCATCCTCTGGCGTTCGATAGTCTGGCATATGAATAAACTTCCTTCCATCGAAATCCAAGTAAGCGTTCATACAAAGTCTTCGTTCTCCATTCCAAAGAGCCTGAATGGAAACAATTTCACCATGCTTTATCGTATATTCAATTTTCAAGGTTTGATAAGCAATTCCCTTATTATACCAAACAATTTCATCAGCTGGTGTATATTCTTCAACAGATACTCGATAATAAAAATGCGGCTCGTTTAAATCTGGTTCTCCATTTTTCCTTTCATATCCATAGTCCATCTGCAATAGGTATGGTGCAATTTTTTTGTCTAGACGTGTCTGATACGCAACAATCTGAATATCCTTGGGTGAAGTCCCTTCTGGCAGTTCTCCAACGACCACAAAAAGAGTATCCGCCAAAGCAATTCTTTGCGGAACCTTGCTAGAATAGTTCGATGTTACATGACTGGACGAACCCGTGCA
Source organism: Fibrobacter sp. UWR3 (assembly GCF_900143055.1). NCBI lineage: Bacteria > Pseudomonadati > Fibrobacterota > Fibrobacteria > Fibrobacterales > Fibrobacteraceae > Fibrobacter > Fibrobacter sp. UWR3. The sequence continues at coordinate 26,423 of NZ_FRCW01000002.1, forward strand.
GGCAACAAGAATTGACACCAACAGTAAAAAAAGAAATCTCATTTTACCTCAACCACCAAGTCAGCAAATTCATCATCAGAAGTTCTCAAAACAGACGCCTCTCTGGATTCATCACCGGACAGGAAGACAGCCTTTAAAACTCGGGTTGAATCGTCACAAGATATCATCAAAGTTCGGTACGGAACGCCCTCTTTGTACCAAACCACAAAATACCTATCACGACTACGGTCGCCCCAAAGTCTGCTAGGTTCACAAGACTTTGGTCCATACCGATAAAACTCTATTTGACGAGTATCTCCATCATAATTCAGAGCATACCAATGAACATTTTTATTTTCTAAAGGACAATCTCCACTAGAACAATCTCCTTGAGCATAGGCAACAATAGTTTCTTTTTCAACAGGGGCATTTTTAGGCAAAGATTCATTAACACGTATTAAATGGCTTGGATAAGGACAAGCCGTAAAAAACAAAGCAATAGGAACTGTTAGTATAAATTTCATTATGATTTAAAATAATAACTTTTTTGAGAAGTTCTTTTGCGTTAGGGATAGTGACCCCTTGGGGCGGAGACCTGCGTAGCAGGACTCCGTTTTAGGAGGCGGGCGACGAGCGAAGCGACGGCGGCAGCCCCTAAAATATAGCCCGACCCGCACGGGCAGTGCGGAGAACGCCTTGAATTACATTTTTCCCGGCTGCAGAAATCGCCCGCCTCAAAAAGGACAAATGCGTAAGCCGAGAGGCGCGGGCAAATTTATTTGCCCATGACCGAGGCAAGCATTTGGCACGAAGTGCAAATCGAGAAGGCCAAGGCATTCGCCGCCAGCATCGAACGCAAGCTTTCGAACGAAAAATTCGTGAGCGGCGCCCCCGAAGCCGTCGTGAACGCCGAACGCACCAAGCTCGCAACGCAGATGGATATTATATCCAAGAACGAGGCGGCGCTGAAGGAACTTAAGTGACAAAAGCCGCAAAAGCGGAGTCGAAAGATCAAATAAGATTTAAGCCTCGGCCATGCGCCGAGGCTTTTTTATATAAAAGACGCCCGCCGGAGCCAGTCCTGAGCAAGCCGATAGGACGGGCATGACAAAGCGCTATTCTGCGTCAGTCTTCTTGCTGAACTTGTTCACCACGTCGGGGACGATGTCCATGACCTTCGACACAAGCGAGCTATCCTTGCTGATGGGCATGATGCGCACGTCGTCGCCCTTGATGACGAGGAACGCTACCGGTTCGACCGAGGCGCCACCACCGGAAGCGGAGGTGTCACCCTTGGACTGGTGGCCGCCAAAGCCGAAGCCGACAGACACGCGGCTCACAGGCACGACCGTAGATTCACCGGCCTGGATAGGTTTTCCGATAACAGTCTCCGCCTGCGTGATGAAACGGAGCTTTTCCAAAAGAGTTTCTGCAAGTTTTTCGATAGCCATGATTTTAATATAACAAATAAAAAGGTTATTGGTCACTGGTCATTAGTCATTAGTTTAAATCAAATCGGGCAAACTTTCTTTTTTCTAATGACTATTGACTAAAAACTAATGACCAAGTATTAATAGCGGGCCTCGTAAACGCGGTCGCTTGCGGTAAAAAAGCGGCGTTCCAGGTCAAACCAGCTGAGGTACCCCCAAACAACCACCACTCGACCGCCCGGCAGGTGCGTCGCCATCCCGTTTACGCCCTCACCCACGTTAAAGTACGAGACCTCGACATCCCGTGCGATTCCCTGCGGCGTAACCGGCTTCAACTGGGCTGCCCACTGGCGGTAGACATCGTCTTCCACCTGCTCCCAACTGCGGGCCACGCTCCACTGCAGGTTCGCATCGCGGTAGCTTTGCACCAGCACGGGGAAAAACGACTTGAGCCCGAGAAAATTCTGCGTCTGGATAGACGTGCGGTTCGCATCGCGGTGCTCGAATGGCAAACTCAGGAATTCCTGCGGGAAGCCCCCGTGATAGCCCGGGAAACCGCGCACGTAGTTTTCCAGGTCTATGCGTTCGTACCTGCGGAAACTGTCATGCGTGAAGATGAATATGCGGGCATCGGAACGGATACTTTGTTCAAGATGTTCCCCGCGGAGAATCGGGGTTATACCCTGGAAGCGCCCGCTGTTGATGTAGTAATCCATCGCGTACACGTCGCTCTTGAACTCGAGAATCGTCACGTCGAGCGTATCGCCCACCATCATGGGGTAGCGCATATCGATACGCTTCTGCAGTGCCGCGATATGTTCGCCCGCCGGAGTTTCGTTCTCGCGGACCTCAATCGGGCGCACGCCCTTGTAGAGAATTGCCGTATGGTCCACGGGCGGTTCGGGTTCCTTTTCACACCCGAGCAGCCCGAACGTTACCGCGCTCAAGGCGAGCGTGGCGGCTATGCGGGCAACCCCCGCAATATGGCAAAAACGTTCCGGCATACTCCCTAAATTTAGCATTGATTACCTTGAACGTCGGGTGGCATAATCGCAATATTCATAGAGCGGGCACTTGGCACAGCGCTTGGTGCGCTCGCGACAGACAAAATCATCTGCCCCCGCCTCCAGGAAAAACTGCAGGGAATGAGCCACCGTGTACGGGACCTCGGGGCAAAGCGCCTTGCCGTACACATCCATGAGTTTCTGTTTCTGTGCAGGAGCGAGGTCGGCAAACCCTTCTTCGCGGGCGGGGCTGAACATGGCAAGGAACCGGCGGGCACCCATCGTCAAGGGAAGCGGGGGGAGCCCATGCAAGGCCTTCCTCGCGCTGCCTTCCGGCATGCGACACTGCACGCCAAGCCCGAGCGGTTCTGCCGACACGATGCGGTAAATCGCGGCACAGGCCTTCGGGCGGACGGCCGCCTTCCCCATGAAGTAAATTTCACCGAGGTCGCGCCACATTTCTTCGGGAGAGCGTTCGCGCGCCCAGGCAACCAGGTCCGGATGGTGCCGCACAAACAGACCCACGCTCCAGAAGATTCCCGCGACATGCTCGAACATGCTCCAGTTCCGGCCTTCGAACGTACGTTCGACCACATCGTTTATCGCCCCCGCCGCAGGTACCGGGAGAGTCCAGAGTTTTTCTTCCGGGAAGGCTTCGTAGAAGGCGGAAAGCAGCCTCATGATTTCGGGAATGTCCCTGTCCTGGTAAATCGCCGTCCCGAATAGCACCCAAGCGACTTGCGCCGTCTTGCTTTGGGCGCGCGAGGCAACAGCGACAACCGGGTCGGGCAAGTGCGAAAAACCGCAGATAAACTTGCGGGTTGCATCGACCAACGCAGGTTCATCCTGCATGAATCGCTTTACCGAAACCATCTACCCCACCGCAATATCGCTAAAGGGACTCGCCCACCTTGACCGCCTGGCCAAGCCGCGAAGTAAACAGTTCCGGGTGACGTTCATGGATCTTCTTGTCGACAACGAGAATCACGGTGCTGCCCATCTCGAAGCGGCCCAGTTCACCGCCCTTCTCGAAGGTAACCTTCGTGCTCGGGACCCAGTCAAATCGCTTGCAATCCCTGGGAAGCCTGCCCGCATTCACAAGCAGTTCATCGCTATAAACGACACCGATGCGGCCCACGTTCGTAGCCCCCACCTTCACCACGAGAATCTCGGAACCATCCTCAAGGCGGATACGGCTCGTAAGACGCTCGTTAATGCAGAAGAGCCCTTCCACGCGTTCGACACTCCCCACATTCACCGGCCAGAGCGTGCCCGGGCAGTAGGCGGCATCCACGAGTTCACCCTTCACGGGACTATGGATGCGGTGGTAGTTGAACGGGGCAAGGTAGATTGTCGCGAAAGCGCCACCCTCGAAACGCTTTGCCATTTCCTCGTTGCGGAGCAGGTCCTTGAGCGTGTAGTACTTGCCCTTCGCCTGGATGAGTTTCTGGTTCTCGTCGAACACGCCTGTCTGCGATAGCACGCCATCGACCGGAGAGACAATCTCGCTATCGGCAATCGGGCGCGCACCGGGCTTGAGCCTGCGGATAAAAAGTTCACCGATGTTGCGGTAATGGGAAAGCGGATACTCCGACTCTTCCATGTTCAGCTTGTAGTAGTTGGCAAAAACGTTGCGCAGGGCCTTGGACACAAAGGGAATGCGGAGGCGCGTGACAATACCGAAGGCACGGCTCGCGGCGTTCTTCGGCAGGAGTTTCATAAAGACGTAGAAGGGAGTATTCATGTTTTAAAATTAGTAATTAGTCATTAGTCAATGGTCAGTAGTTTCTTATAAACGCGCCGAAGGCGCCATATCTTAATCTAAGAGCCAATGACTAGGAACCAGTAACTATATTAGTGGTTTTCCAGTTTGTTCACGTCGGTGCTGAACATTTTCCAGAGGCGCGAAGCAAACGGGGACGCCCATTCCTTTTCGGGAGCGACACGGCTTGTCGTTTCGGCGGTAAATTCAGAATACACGAGGAACACAAGTTCACCATAGCGGGCATCCCACATGCACCAGAGAATCTTCCAGGTGAATCCGCCGCTCTTGCCCAGGTCAGGGAGCATTTCCACATCAAGACTTACGGGCATCGTGATGTAGCGCAGTTCGTACCGGGCGGCGACATCGTTCAGCAAGTTCTTGAATGCGGCGGGCAGTTCGCGGGTCAGCGTCTGTTCCACCCCGTCACGGGAAACCCACGGTTCCAAATTCGAAAGCGCCTTCCCCTCGACAAACTCGCTCTTCAGGAACTTGACCGACAGCGTATCGATGTAAAGGGAGTCCGCTTCGGGGAGCCGCATGCCGGGCAATAGCAGTTCGCGGCGCATTTTCGGGAAGGCCTTCATGAACAGGGAATCCTCGACGCGCGCGAGGTCAAAATCAAGGGCGTCCGCGCTGAAGCTATGGCACATGCGGCACTTTTCGGGTTGAAGCGCCTTCACCCTGAGCGTCGGGAGCACGCCCACCACCGCAGAAGAATCCAGGCGGGAATACGCCTCGCGGTTCCATTCCCGGTACGACTTTTCGTCGCTTATCTTGAGTTCAATTTCGCCGCGGGCACCGCATTCCTCGCACGGAGCGTCGCGCATGCCGGAATCCCCGCCCGCAGAGCCCTCGCGGGCATCATCGCGCAGGCCGGCACAGGAAACAAGCCATGCGGCAAGGAACAGGAAGGAAATTTTCAAGAATGCTTTCACGTTCTGCAATCTAAAAAAATATCTCGACACATTCAAACAAAGAACTTCTGGATGACCGCATTCTTGTGCGTCACCGTGAGGGCCAGCCGCAGAAGCACCGCCGCCTTCTGCGGCGGGAGCGTCCCTGCACAGATGCATCCGGGAGCAAGACGTTCGTTGAGCGTCACTACCCCATGATGCGTGCGGCTCGCAATCACGACAGGAATATCAATCTCCCTGAGGGCTTCTGCCCAGGAGAGGCTGAATTCGCCCGAGCCCGCACCCGCAATCACGAGCCCGTTGGAGACACAGGCGGCATACTTGAGCACCTTCGGGTTCGCATCTACGTTAAAGTACACGATATTCACCTGCGGGAGGCTTTCCTGGCGCGAGATATCGAAGAAGTTCCTTTCGGCAGGGGCGTTCAGGACTGCGCCAACTCCCGGAGCATCCACCCCCATGGCGTTCAGCGCGTTGGCGCTGCACTTCTGCACACCACGCGCATCGAAGAGTTCCCCTGCAAAATAGACCCACACCTTGTTGGCCGGCTTGTCGTCATCGACGGCGAAACCCACCGCCACGCGCACCGCCCCGAGCAGGTTTGCAGGCCCGTCCGGGTTCTTCGCCGTCGCGGGCTTCATCGAGCCCGTAAAGATTACAGCCTTCTCGCACCTCACAGTAAGGCTCACGAAGTACGCGGTCTCGTCCATCGTGTCTGTCCCGTGGGTAACGACAATCCCGTCTACGGTGTCATCTTCCTGCAGTTCAGCAATGCGCCGGGAAAGCGCAATCCATATTTTGTCTGTAATGTCGTCGGAATTCACGTTACAGACCTGCTCGGCAACCACGTCGGCATATTCCGCAAGTTCCGGAACCGAGGCAACAAGCGCCTCGCCCGAAATCTGGCCCGACACGTAGCCCGAATCCTTGCCCGCCTCGCCCACGCCGGCAATCGTGCCGCCCGTGGCAAGTACCACAATACGTTTTTTCGCCATCACCTTACCTCGTCGAGCAGTTGCGCCGTCTTTACCCCGTAGTAACTTTCGAGAGCATCGTCTGTTTCCATTTTACGCATGCTCTGCACAAATTCCCTGAAATGCACAAAACTCGGGTTCCTCGCAAGCATGCGTTCCACCATTTTCTGCGAATACCAATATAGCCGGACGGCAACATCGGCGGAGGGCTCCTTCACGAACGGCTCCGTCAGCGCATTCATCGAGGGAACCTGACCTTCTGGGCGCGGATTCCCCGTTCGCGAGCCGTCGATGACCTGCGCAATGCCTTCGTTAATCCAGAGAGGCACCTTGGCGTGTGTCATCGCCCGCACAAACGAATGCGTGAGTTCGTGAAAAAGAACAGGACGGTATATTTCGCGGTAACGCATCATTTCCACGGGGACGCGGAGCTTTCCGTCGTAAACCGCCCCAACCCACTCGGGTCTAGGCCCCATGCCCTGGTATTCGTTCGACCTGTAAAGCACGAGGCTCATCTTGTTCTTGGGCCTAAAATCAAACAGGCGGCAGAGGGAATCATAGGCCACCTCGAGAACCGCAAGCGCTTCCATCACGTCGCTTTTCGAAGGGTGCCCCTCGAATTCTACGCGAAAATGCATCGAGCGCTCTATTCCGAGTTCCTCCATCTCGCGTATGAGCTGCTCTGACTTTTTTCTCAGGAACTCAAAATCGGGAGTTTTTACCCCGATACTGTCGATATAGCGAATACATTCCTCGTACCTTTCCTGCTCGTACAGGATGCCCGCCAGGTGTAGTTGCAGGTTCGAATCGTGAGGAGCATCACACAAAAGGTCCCGGACGCTCTTCTCCGCACATTCCCAATTCCCCGATTCCAAGCATTCCGTGGCATTACGAACGAGAGCTTCCCTACGCTCGAACTCGAATTTCTCGGCCCTCTGCGCCTCAAAAAACTGCCAGCCCGCATAGAGCAAAAGCATTGACAAAAAGATAACGATATAATTCTTCATAACCGGGAATCCGCCCATATCAAATTATATATTTTTTTACAAATACGGGGCAAGAACAATGCCAACTATATACGATTATACAGACTACCGCGACGCCATTCGGGACTTCTACCTCGAAAAGAAGAAGAGTAACAGCAAGTACTCCTATAGCGTGCTCGGGCTTGCCATTGGCTTGAACGCAAGCCATGTGTTCTGCGTCGTGGAAAAGAAGCGGAACCTGCCCGTCCGTTGCGTCCCCGCCATCAAGAAGCTCCTCGGCCTCACGGGCCGCGCAGCGCAGTACTTTGACCTGCTGCTCGCCGCCACCCGCACCAAGTCCGAAAAGACCCGCGAAGAAATCCTCGCGAAGGCAAGCCTGCTGCGCGACGTGAAGAAGCATTACCTGCAAGAGAAGGAACAAAAGTACCTCAGCGACTGGTGGACCCCCGTCATTCGCGCCCTGATCGAAGTCAACCAGGGCAGAATCAACGCCCAGGAAATTGCAGAGACTCTCGAGCCCAACATCGGCGTCGAAAGCGTACAGGAAAGCATAGACCTCTTGAAGGACCTCGGCTTTATCCAGCCGCTCGGAAACGGTCTCGTGAAGCTTGCCGACGCCCATATCAACATTTCGGGCGAGGAACGTGCCCAGGCCATCCGGAATTTCCAAGCAAATGTCATGCAAATCGGCGCCCGTTCCTTGAACGCGATACCCCCTGCGGACAGAGATATTTCTACACTTACAATGGCAGTTGACCAAAAGGGATTTGAAGATATCAAGAATATGATCCAGGAATTCCGGAAGGAAGTGCAGGTACGGGTGGACAAGTGCGGCAAGCCGACACGCGTCCTGCAAATGAACCTTGCGTTATTCCCGGTCGCATTCAACAAGAAGAAATAGTAACCATGAACGCCTTGTATAAAACATTTGTACTTGCTCCGTTCGCGCTGTTCTGTGCGTGCACCAATTCCGGTACCGCCGGCAGCACCACCGAAACGGAAAACGCCATCGCACGCGGTGACGGTACGGTTACTATTCGCCTGAACGATGCCGCCAGGGCTGCATACAGGGTTCTCCCCAACAGTTTTGTCGCCGATACGGCCGGGACCCCCGTCCCCGACAGCGCCTATACCTACATGGGCGAAACCGACTCCGCCGGGAGCATCCTTATCAAGGACCACCTCGAAGGCTCGTTCACCATAGAGATTGAAAAAGGCGATTCCGCCATTGCGTTCCAGTACACGCTGAGCAAGGAAAACAAGGAATTCGCCGTCAAGAGCGCGAAACTTACCGCAAGGGGCGCCGTAATGGGAGCCGTTTCCGTTCCTGAAAATGCTCCGCACGCCTGGGTACATGTGCCGGGTGTCGGCAGGGTCGTCAAGACCGACACGCTCGGGAACTTCCTCATCGAAGGCCTCCCCACGGGCAAGCTCTCGATTGTCTCCTGGAACGTGCAGACGCAAGACACGATTGCGGAAACCTCCGTCGAGGTTCCGGCGAAGGACACCCTCGACCTGGGGCATATCCTCGCCCCGGGCGAAACAATCAACAAGCAATCCATGTCCGTGACGGCAAGCGACATTATCTCCAGCTGGATGAAGCCGGTGAGCATCCCCTCCGTGATGACCCTCAGGCTCGACTCCGCGAATTTCGACTTTGCAAGCGCGAAGGGCGACGGGAGCGACGTGCACCTGCTAGACAAGGACGGCAACGAAGTGCCGATGCAGGTTGACTTCTGGGATTCCACTCGCCAGAGCGCGGCTATTTTCGTGCGGCTCGAAAGCCAGAAGGATACATCTGCCACATGGACTCTGGAATGGGGCGACCCGTATGCCAAGCCGCAGAAGCAGGCTGACGTGTGGGATTCCATCAGCGACACGCTCAAGTACGCCCTCAATTCCGTAGAATTTTTCAACTTCGACAGCAAGGCCATCGTAAACGACCTGCCCTCCCCGCTCAAGAAGTACGACTGGTACGTGCAGTTGCACACGGTTGACACGCTTTCTGACTCGGTGACGGTCAAGACCCTCTCGCCCGCAAGTTTCTTGCAGGCCGATACCAAGGGGCGTCCGGGAACGGTAGCACATATCGAGTACACTGCCGACTATCCAGACTACATCGTGTTCGGGACCCGCGTTGCACAGCACACGCACGACTGGGGCCGCATGGATTCGCTGGTCGTATGGCTCCGCGGGGACGGCGACTACGAGATTATTCTCGAAAACCTTCTCGACAGCCTGAACTACAAGGCGTCGCACAAGGGCAAGTTGAGCAGCAGTTGGGAACGCATCACGCTCAAGCCTGAAGATTTCGACTATGTCCAGCGCGATTACCACGGATGGGAAGCGGCCCGCGACAAGATAACGAACTTCACGATTTTCGCCTACAATGGCTCGGAAATCTGGATTGACAACGTGCGCGCCTACGGGATAAACGTCGACGAATTCAAGTAAGATTCGCGGCTTTTACTACAAACAAGTTAACAAAATACAGACAAGAACCGCATCTTTGCGAGCATTTAGTGCGTATCCAGCGCGATTCCAGCGTGCATTTGCGGCAATTCGCCGATTTCAAGTCCCCATTCACCGCGATTTCAAAAAAATCCAGCCACATTTTTGCACAAAGAATTATATTATGCAGAGAAATTCAAAAGAGCTACACTCAAAAGGATTTTGATAATGAAAAAGATTTTCCTCACTATGGCAACAGCCCTCGTCTTTTTCGGTTGCGCACAGATTGACGAAACGGAACGCGGCGTTGTTCTCCAGTTTGGCAAGTACAGCGAGACGTTCGAACCCGGCCTCAACTTCTACAACATCATCACCAAGGAAGTCGTCCGCATCCCGGTCAGCACGCAGCTCGAAACCGTCAAGATTGAATCCGGTTCGAAGGACCTGCAGACCGTCTACGTAGGCACGAACGTGAACTACCACGTTGACCCGCTGAACGTCGACAAGATTTACTCCAAGTACGGCACGCGCTACGTATCTACCGTGCTCCAGCCCAAGATCAAGGAAACCATCACAGGCATCACGCCGCAGTACGTTCCCGAAGAAATGCTCCAGAAGCGCGAAGAAATCCGCAGCCGCATGGAAGCGGCGCTCAAGGCAAAACTCGATTCCGCGGGCGCACATATCGTGATTGACGGCTTCACCATCACCGAATTCCAGTTCAGCCGCGCATTCAACGAGGCCATCGAGGCCAAGCAGGTACAGGAGCAGGAAGCCCTCAAGGAAAAGAACATCAAGATCAAGATGGACTACCAGAACGAGCAGCGCGTCGCGAAGGCCAAGGCCGATTCCGCCGTCATCGCGCTCCAGATGGAAGCCCTCAAGAAGCAGAATGGCAAGGAATACCTGATGCTCAAGTGGATTGAGAAATGGGACGGCAAGCTCCCGCAGGTAAACGGGAACGATAAAGTCATCCCGATGATCAACATGCAATAAAAAAAGGTTATATTTACAGACAACCTGCACCAGGAGTCCATATGAGTACATCGTTTATCGTTTTCGTAGTCCTCGCCATAGTCATTGTCGCCTTCTCGGCATACCGTCTAGGCGTCAGGGTCAGCAGGGCCGCAAAACAGGAGGCCCCCGAGGCCCAGAACAAGATTCCGTACGAAAAGTGCGTCGAGAAAAACACGAAGGCGTTCAAGTACGGCACCTTCACCGATGCCCGCGATGGCGAAACCTACCGCACCGTAAAGATTGGCGGACAGACCTGGATGGCAGAGAACCTGCGTTTCAAGACCGAGGGGACATTCGCCCCGAACGACGAGGAATCCAACGTGAAGCAGTTCGGCCGCCTCTACACGTGGGCGACCGCACTCAACATTCCGGCGGAATACACCGAAGAGTCTACGGCAAACGACAGCGAACTGCACAGCAAAATCAAGGACAAGAACTTCCAGGGAATCGCGCCGGAAGGTTGGCACATCCCGAGCAACCAGGAATGGGAACAACTCCTTGCCAATATCGACCCCAAATCGGACGGCAGCGAGTTCCGCAGCGCATGCTCTTGGCAAAAACCGGGCAAGGATACCTTCGGGTTCTTCGCCCTGCCGGCAGGCTACCGCTTCAACAACGGCACGTACCACCACTTCGGCAGGCGCGCACGCTTCTGGAGCAAGGACGAATACGGCAAGGCGAACGCCTTCCGCCTGAGCATCACGGACAACTCCATCGACATCGAGGGTGTATACCGGTCCGACGCCGTTTCCATCCGATGCGTAAAGAACGCCTAATGCAACAATCCATAGCGAGGCACCGAGCCCCGCTATTTTTTTACCCTCTTCGCCAGGAACTCTCAAGATGATTCTGCGGAAGCCTGATTTCTACGACACTTTCAAGTGCATCGCCTCGCAGTGTACCGACACATGCTGCGTCGGCTGGGAAATCGATGTGGACAGGAACTCGCAGGAAGTTTACAACAAAGTAGCAGGAACGTTTGGCGAGAAGTTGCGCGCGAACATCGAGGACGGGCATTTCAAGCTGCTCCCCCACGACCGCTGCCCGTTCCTTACCGGCGGGAACCTCTGTGAAATCTACACGAACCTGGGAGAGGGCGCGTTGTGCGACATCTGTCGCGAGCACCCGCGATTCGTGGAGGTCTACGGCAACGTTATGGAGCGGGGGCTCGGCCTCTGCTGCGAAGAGGCAACGCGCCTGCTGCTTGCGGGGAACGGCCCGCTTGCATTCGTGAGCGAGGAAAGCGACGAGCCCGAAGACGAACTGAGCGAAGATGACCGCGAGATATGCAACGAGGTGCTGTACGAGCGGGAATACATTTTCAGGACTCTTGCCGATTTCGACAAGCCTTTTGGCAACCGGCTATACGACGCCTTCGGGTACACAGGAGACAAGCCATTCGCCCCGCTGAACGATGCCCGCGGGCTATATGAATTGCTCGCCAAGACGGAAAGTTTTGGCCCCGCGTGGGACGAAGCGCTTACTCGTATCAAGGAAAGTATTGAAAATGCCGCAGGGCTCCAGGACGAGGGCTACTTCTCGGAAACAGAAAGTGCACGCCTCCTCGCCTACCTCGTGTACCGTCACTACGCCAAATGCCTCTTTGAGGGGCGCGAAGAAGGCAAGCGCAACTTTGCCCTCTTCTTCTGGAATGCTGTCCGGTTCTTTACCCGCGAACTCGCGGGCATCCCGGCATTCGAAACAAACAAAGCATCAGAAATAAACGGCATCGCAGAATTAAACAGCGCCGCGCCCGAGGGGCAGACCGCACAGCGCGTAAAAATCAACGCCATCAAGATTCTCTCCCGGCAGCTGGAATACTCCGAGGAGAACATGGAACTCATCGAAAAAGAACTGGACGGCTAGTTGCCCTTTTCCAGCACGTGCCTGCGCCACTTGCCGCTTTTCCACCGCATCCAGAAAATTATCGGGGCTGTCCCGTACACGGCAACGACGGCAATCCATGCGTAATGCGCCGGCAGGTGGAACACGTATGCGGCAACGTAGAGCGCACCCGCAACACACCAGTTCATTATGGCACAAGTAAACATCACCCACACCGTATCGCCCGCGCCGCGCAACGCCCCCGCATACACCACAAGCAGGACTTCCACAAAAATGTAGAGCGTAGCAATCTGCAGCATGAATATGCTCATGGGGCGCGCCGCATCGAAAATCGCAATCGCTTCCGCAGTCGCCTCGGCCACATCGGGCTTGAAGATATCCGTCAATACGCCCGGCAAGAACACGAAGAAAATTCCCATGATGAGCGAGTAGCCCCACCCAAGCTTGAGCCCCGAATAAGTGGAGCGGCTTGCGGCAGCGCCATCCCTTGCCCCCACATAGCGCCCCACCAGGCTAGTAGACGCAATTTCCAATCCCATCAGGGGCACGTACGCCACCATGTCCCAGTTGAACATCACCGAAGATGCTGTCGCCGCCTCGGGCCCGAGGGCATGGAACATGAGGATAAGCAACTGGAATGCGGTCATGTTCAGGAACATCTCGACACCCGAGGGGATCCCCTTCTTCAACAACTCGCGGGTAAGCGGCGCGCTAAATGCAAAAGACTTGCGGGAGCTGAACCGTTCGCTGCAATCGCGCCCGAAGAACTTTGCAAACAGGATGACGGTCGATACCAGGTTCCCGATGAGCGTCCCGTACGCGGCACCCGCGACACCCAGCGCGGGGATTGGCCCCAGGCCGTATATCAGCACGAAGTTACAGACAACGTTCACAATCATGCCCACGAACGCAGCCTTCATCACAATCTTGGTCTCACCGATGCCGCTAAAGAAGCAGGGAGCCGCGTTCCTTACCAGGGTAATGACCCCACCGAACATCAGGATATTGAAATACGTTTTCTGGTATTCCAGCTGGTCGGCAGGCAGGTGTTCGAGCCCGAAGGCAAAATGCCCCACGGGAATAGTCAGGTACAGGAGCGGCACGCAGACAAGCGACAGGTACACCGCCTGCATAAAGACCTTCGCGCAGTCGCCCCGCTGCTTTGCACCCAGGCGCTGCGCCACCATCGCAGTCGTATAGCTGATGGCGCCGGTGAAAAACATCGTGAGAGCAAGCTGCACCGCACCCGCGCCAAGCGCGGCATTCATTTCGGCGGGGCCGAGCTTCGAAAGAAACAGGCGGTCGATAAACGTCATGATGGTATCGAAACTCATCGACAAAAGCATCGGAAGTGCCACTACGAGCACATCCTTTACGTCCCCGTTCTTCTTGAATTTCGACGGCCTGTAGAACCTGTTCAATATCGCATCGACCATATTGGGCGGCAAATATAGAAAAAAAGACAAGGGAGGGCATCAGCCCTCCCTAAGACCCTCCCGACACTTAATAATCCGCGACATTCTTGTCACTAGATTATGGTACTGCGGATTATTTGCGTGGGCACCTTACGGTGCCCTGTACTTCAACAGAATTATTTATCAATCATCCGGTGCAGAAGCACCCACGGCCTGTTCGAGAGTCGTAAGCCCCTGCAGCGCCTTATTGATACCGTCCATACGCAGCGTAATCATGTCGCATTCCTTCATGGCGCAACGCTTGATTTCGTCGCCGGATGCGCGCTTGATAACCAGGTTACGTACGGATTCGTTCGGCACGAGGAACTCGTAGATACCGCAACGGCCCTTGTAGCCCGAGCCATCGCACTTGTCGCAGCCCTTGCCATGGTAGAACTGCATATCCGGAGACAGGTGCAGTTCTTCGCGCAGGGAGTCCGAAATTTCCACCGGCTCCTTGCAGTACTTGCAAATGCGGCGCACAAGACGCTGGGCCAAAATGCCCTTGATAGCGGTAGAAACAAGGAACGGTTCCAGGCCCATTTCCAGCAAGCGCGGGAACGAACCAGCAGCATCGTTTGTATGCAACGTACTGAAGACCAAGTGACCCGTCAATGCGGCTTCAATAGCCATGGACGACGTCTCCTGGTCACGCATTTCACCGATCATGATAACATCCGGGTCCTGACGGAGCAGGGCGCGAATGCCCGCCGCGAAGGTAAAGCCTGCGGCGTTGTTAATTTGTCCTTGGTTAACGCCATCGATGTTCAATTCCACCGGGTCTTCCATGGTAGAAATGTTAATCGTGGAATCAAGAATCTCGCGAATGGAGGCATAAAGCGTAGTAGACTTACCGGAACCCGTCGGGCCGGTCACCAGCACAATTCCGTTAGGAGCATTAATCGCATCGATAAACTGCTTGAACACGCGCGGGTCGAAGCCCATGTCCTTCAGCGGGAACTGACCCGAGTTCGGGTCCAAGATACGCATAACGATCTTTTCGCACACGCCGCGCTTACGCAGAGAAATCGGGAACGAGCTCACACGAAGGTCAACTTCGGAACCCTTGTAGCGCACCGTGAAACGTCCGTCCAAAGGTTTACGCTTTTCAGCAATATCCATCTTGGAAAGGAGCTTGATACGCGAAAGGATCTGCGGCATCAGTCGCGCCGGAATCGGGGCCATCACCTGCAGGTCACCGTCAATACGGTAACGCAGCTTGAGGAAGGTCTCCTGCGGTTCCAGGTGAATATCAGATGCGTGGCGCGCAATGGCTTCGTGGATAAGCGTCGTCACAATCTTCACGACCGCGCGGCCTTCTTCGTCAGTCAGTTCCGGTTCGTCGCTGCCGCCCTGACCGCGTTCCACGGTCTCAAGTTCTTCGCCATCCTTGCTTTCGCTGATAAGTTCGGCAAGCGATTCCTCTTGCGGGCCGTGACCCGCAAACACTCGTTCGATGGTCTTCTGCACGTCGACTTCGGATGCCATCACGACATCCACTTCCATCTTGACCTTGAACTTCACAATCTGGATGACGCGCATGTTCGTGGGGTCGGTCATCGCAAGCGTCAAGGCCTCGCGGACGGCCTTGCGGTCGTCATCGTTCTTCGAAACGAACAGCGGTACAATCTTGTACTGCTTGCACATGTCCTCGGGCAGGTACGTGTAGGCATCCGGGTCGATATTGAAGTTCTCGAGTTTCACGTACGGGACTTCGAACTGCCTCGAGAGAATCTCGACAAGCCTCTCTTCGGGCATGTAGCCCAGTTCCACGAGCGTGCGTCCCAGGCGCTTGCCCGTCGACTTCTGCGTTTCGAGAGCCTTCTCCAGCTGTTCGGGCTTGATGTAGCCCTGCGCGAGGAGCATCTCGCCGATACGCATCTTGGTCGTGGACTGCATCTGCACGCCAAGGATGCTCGTGAGCGTATCTTCCGACACCATGCCCAAGCGCACAAGGATTCGCGCGAGGGGAATGCCGGTACGCTTGTGTTCGGATGTAGCGTGAGCCAGCTGGTCTTCGTCGAGCACGCGCTGACGGAGCAACAACTCACCGAGGTTCATTTTCACGTTACTAATCATAAATGTGACCAAGCCTGTGCTTTAACAATCGAAACCTTCCCGTCCAAGCCCCGCATGCGGACTTCCGTACCTTCTACGACAGTCCCAATTCTGTAGGCTCCGCCCGGGATGGCCCCTTTTTCAAGAAATATATCATTTTTGAAAGATTCGGTGAACAGGAGTTCGTACTCTTCGCCACCATTTAACGCAAAATCAAGAGGGTCAAGGCCATAGCGCTCTGCCATACGCAAGACTTCGGGGTCTACCGGCAACTTTTCGCAGTCAATCTCGATACCCACGTGCGACGCTCCTGCCAGGTGGTTCAGTTCCGAGGAAAGCCCGTCGCTTATGTCCATGCAGGCACCCGAGACGCCAAGTTCCACAAGGCGTGCCCCGCAGCGTTCGTCTATTACGGGAGCGAGATGATAATTTACCAGCGTCGGGAACTCATCGCGCGCTTCCGGGTGGTTCAACAATAACCAGAGTCCAGCAGCGGACTTGCCGAGGGTGCCTGCGACATACACGCCGTCACCCGGCCTTGCACCGGAGCGTACCAGAGGTTTTTCACCCACGCAAGTTCCTAACAACGTTGTACTGAACATACCGCATTCGCCCGCAACCGTATCACCGCCAATCAGCGCTATTCCGCGCCTGGCGAAGCCTTCGGCAAGGGCCTTGCCCACGCGGGTACGCACCTCATCGCTCCAGCCCCTGTTCACGCAGAGCCCGCAAACGGCAAACCTGGGCACGCCACCCATCGAAGAAATGTCCGACACGTTAGAAACGATATGCTTCTCTACCGCCTGCTCAGGGCTCGACCAGTCCATGCGGAAATGCGTCCCTTCCACGGAAAGGTCCTTCGTCACGAGCCAGCCGTCGAACATGGCGCAGTCATCGCCCACGGGGAGCCAGCCCCTCCTTTCGGGAGCAAATTCACCCATCGGGAGCGACTTTTTTAGCACGGAATCGATAAACTTGAACTCACCCAAATCAACAGACATACCGCAAATTTAAATAAGTCTTGGAACCGCGCAAAAAACATCTTGGCGACAAATGGTGGATAAGTTGGCAATATTCGTGGGGTAAAAAATAAATTTTGAAAATACCCCTAAAAATCTATCCACAATCCGCAATAAATACCTATCTTTTAGGCCATGGGACACATCTTCTTCATATCGCCGTCCGCCCCCGGCAGTCTCGACAAGATGAGCCAGTGGACTCTCCGCTGGCTGCTCGAGAACGACATGGCGGAAGACTGCACGATGTACACCTGCAATTCCGTGGAAGAAGCCACCGGAATCCTCGAAACGGCGCTCATCGTCGGCGAATCCCCGTCCCTCATCATCTTCGACCATGCCGACCGCCCCACTGACGTGAACATCGCGTTCAGCAAGACGCTCCACAGCAGCATCCCCGAATCGTGGATTGTGGAGATTGTCCCGGACTCCATGCCCATCCAGAAAAGCGACGACAGCAGCCTCTACTGGGTACGCAGGCCGCTCGACGAGGACGAATGGCGCGAGACGCTCGAGCAGGTGCTCCGCAGGACCCCCACTCCGCAGTGGGCGAATGATTAATGTGAGATGTGAAGTGTGAAATGAATTATTTCACACTTTATTTTTAAATACTAAATTCTACACATGATTAAAGGTGTAAGTTATTTTGGCGTGCGCTCGCCCAAGCACGTACTTGCCGACATGGCCGACATCAAGGCGGCGGGTTTCAACGCAGTACTCCACACCTGGAGCGAAGAAGACCAGCAGTATTACTACGGAACGATGAAGGACATCGTGGACGGGAGCGCCGGAATGGGCCTCAAGGTCTACGTGAACCCGTGGGGAGTGGGCCGCGTATTTGGCGGCGAAGCGTATTCGGAACTCACCGCAAGGAACCACGACATGTGCCAGGTGGCGCTCGACGGCAAGCCCAAGGTGGCCGCCTGCCCGAACCATCCGGAATTCCGCGCCTACATGCACAAGTGGATTGAATCCGTTTGCGCGACGAAGGTCGACACGATTTTCTGGGACGAGCCGCACTTCTATTTCGAGAAGGGCGGACTTAGCAACTGGAGCTGCAGGTGTGAAAAGTGCTGCGCGCTGTTCAAGGCGCGTTTCGGGTACGAGATGCCCGCAGAACTTACCGACGACGTGAAGAAATTCCGCGAAGACAGCCTTATTGACTTCTTGAAAGAAATGACCGAGGACGTTCACGCCCGCGGGAAGCGGAACTGCGTGTGCATGCTCCCGCCGTGGTTTCCCGCGGGGCTCGATGACTGGGGCCGCGTCGCAGGCCTTGCGAGCGTAGACGAGGTGGCCAGTGACCCGTACTGGGAACGCGGCGCCACCGAGGAATGGGTGCGCGAAAAGTACGCCGAGACTGCTCGCAAGCTGACCGAAGTCGCCGCCAAGTACGGCAAGGCCGTGCAGATGTGGGTGAAGGCGTACCAGATTGAAGCGGGCCGCGAAAACGACCTCGCCATCGCTGTTTCCGAGAGTCGCGCCGCAGGTATCGACAACATCTTCGCGTGGAGTTACCGCGGCACCGAGACGCTCACCTGGCTCAAAAGCGACAACCCGGACGAAGTCGCCCGGGTGTTCAGGAAATCGCTCGATCTCTAACGGAGCGCGCGAACGCTAATTACTTCATCACGCGTACTGTCGTGGAGCCTGCGCGGGATTTTGCGATGAACGTGCCGCCGGTCTTCACGAGGGTTTTCGCGCTGGCACGGAGTTCCTGCATTCCAGAGGCCCGCACCGTTCCAAGATAGTTGCCATTCATGTCGAACATGCGGTAGCTTTCGGTTCCGGTCGCATGCGATAGCGCAGGCCTTACAAAGTCTGTGCATCCGTCAACGCAAACGATTTCGTCTTCTCCGAACACAAAGTAATCCACATCCATCCAGGAACCGGTTACCGTAAAGCGCAATATGTGTTCGCCCGCAGGGAGGTTCACCGTCGAGCGCACCTTGCTATAATCGTCGTAGTTGTCCTCGCCTTCGTTTTTCGGGACAGAGATTACGTCCGTGATGTTCTTGCCGTCAAGCGACATCTGAAAGTTTGAGGTCTCGTTTGCGGATGCAACCGCCGCCAAGAAAGCGTACTCGCCCGCTTCCTTGACTTTCACGCTGTATTCGAGCCATTCGCCTTCCTGGTTGTAGCCCACGATGTAGCCCGTCGCCTTCTTGTAAATATCGACGCCCGTACCTTCGCGGTAATTGCTGCCGCCGTGGTCTTCGGAATCGTTTTCCTTGTAGGAGTCGTTGCCCGAGCCGACACCCGGGATGTCGAAGTCTTCGGCCTCGATCTTGCCCGGAATTTCAAACGGCTTACCCTTGAAAGGCTTTTGCGGTTCGGGAACCACCGGAGCGCGGTTTATTGCCTTGAGCATCTGCTCTGCATAGCGCTTGCCAAATGTCACGTAGGCATCGTGACCGAAGTGGTAGCGGTCCACGCCGTTGCCGTCAAGGCCTTCGGAAGAAGCGTAATAGGTATTATCCATCGTGTTCGGGAGTTTAGACACGCGGTCGGAATAGCAGCAGCCCGAACGCAGGAGTTCGCCTGCCACGAACGGCACCGTGTCGGAACTCATGTCGAGCGCCTTGAGGATATCGTCGCGGGTCTTCTTCACGATTTTCGGCCAGTCCGGGTAGCCGCCGTCGGTTTCGCCCTGGTGGAAGATGAACCCCTTGATGACACCCACCTGTTGCGCCTTCTTCGCGATATCGATAATCGTCTTGGTGACGTTGCCGTCACTCGCGTATTCCTTCGCGTAATTCTGGAGCCAGCTTTCGGCAGTCGAGAGGTAACTCGCATATTGGTCCTGGTCGAAGAGTTTGATGCTCGCGCCGCCTACCGCGACCGGGATAATCCCGATGGTCACGTCCGGCATGCTGTCGGCCATCGTGCGCCCGAACCAGTCGGCGATGGAAATCGTATTACCGCAGTTGAAGAGCGATGGCACCGCCGGGTAGACCTCGCCGATGGTGTTGCGGCCCTTGCCGCTGCACTTTTGCGAGGCGAAAATCTTGAAACGCGGATTTTCGACCTTGTCGGCGTTTTCGGCATTGGCCGTGCCGCCCATGTTGGACTGGCCGTACGCGATGTAGATGTGGAAATTCGGGTCCGGAGCGGCACCAGCAGGCGCGGTTCCGAACGCAAAGAAGCCCGCGGCAAAACACGCCACGGACGCAAACCGTGAGAGTTGTTTAAACATTCCCATACATACTCCTTTCAAACAACACTCTAAATTTAGCCTCCAAAATGTGAAAAAGGCGCCCGAAGCGCCCTTATTCCATAGACAGATTGTCAATGCGTAAACTTTTTGAAAGGGTTAGGAATCGTCCTGGAGGCAACGAACTGAAACCCCGTTGATCTTGTTAAAGTTGTACAGGCCCGCACTCTCGTCGTCATAGTAAAAGCACATTCTGTAGGCAAAGTTGTCTTTGAACTCAACGGTACTCCAAAAGTTGGCGTAGATGCCATCGTCGCGGAAAATGCCATTGATGTCCCTGTAGCCGACAGACAGCGCGAAAAAGCCCACGCCATCCGTACCACTGCCTTTATTGTACCAACCCGTCTGCGACTTGAGGACCTTGCCCGCTGTCAAGCCTCCACCCACTTCGGCAAACAGGGTGTTCCATTCTGCTCGTGTCGGCAAGTGCCAGCCTTCAGGGCAAATGCCCTGCACCTTTGCCGGGAGCGTACAGATCTTGCCATAGCCGCAATCCTGCGGATTGTCTGCATCGGTCGCAAGTTTCACCGAGTCAATCGCCGCCGCCCAGGTGTAAAGGCGTCCCG
Source organism: Fibrobacter sp. UWR3 (assembly GCF_900143055.1). Taxonomy (NCBI): domain Bacteria; kingdom Pseudomonadati; phylum Fibrobacterota; class Fibrobacteria; order Fibrobacterales; family Fibrobacteraceae; genus Fibrobacter; species Fibrobacter sp. UWR3. Next base: position 47,096 of record NZ_FRCW01000002.1, read on the forward strand.
CCACGGCACAATTTTCAACATTGTTATTATAGCACCAGCTGCGCTTCAACAGGCTCGGGGTCTTCGTGCTGTCGGCGTAGTTCAAGTTTTCGGCCATCCAGGTCTGCTCACCAATCTTTACGGTCTTGTAGGTTTGTCCGTCACGGGAGTCGGCCATGGTGCCGTAGGTGATGTCTGGGTTGAAGCGACATTCCTTAGGAATATCCCAGCTCCAGCCGTCTGTTCCTTCTAAAAGCGCAGAACAATTCAGTTCAACAGATGAACTGCTAGAAGCTGCCTCTCCAGCGCTGCTACTGGATTTCTCACTATCGCTGGAAGATGAATTCGACGAATCTTCGCTACTACTAGATTCTTCAACAACGCTTATGTCAGAGGACGAAGAACTCAGAGTGACGGAAGAGGAGGATTCGTTCTTGACGCTGGACGAAGACTCGTCATCATAGTCCTTGAGGCAACGAACCGAGAACCCGTAGTTTTTACCGTCGATGTTCAGGTCCGCAGGGTCGTAGCTGTAGTACAAGCCCATGTAATACGCGCCATTGCTATTGAACTCCGTAGAACTCCAGAAGTACGCGCCGCGGCCCTCGTAGTTGTAATACCCATAGTAGTGCCTGTAGCCAGCAGGGGGCGCCGAGAACCCGAAATCATCCGTGCCGTTGCCACTATTATACCACCCGGACATGAACTTGAGTTTTGTTCCGGCAATCGATGAACCGCCGACTGCGTTGAACAGGGTATTCCATTCTGTTGTGTCGGGCAAATGCCAGCCGCTGGGACATACGCCACGCACTGGGTAGGTCGGCGAGCATGTCTTGTTGTATCCGCAACCCATGCCGTTTGCGCTCCACGTCCCTGCGCTGTCCATGGCTACCGCCCAGGTGTAAAGGCGACCGTACTTCTCACAATATTCGACAGAATCGTTGTAGCAGAAACTGGAGTCCGTTTTGTAGTTGAGGTTCTCCGCCATCCATACCTGATCGCCGATCTTTACGGTCTTGTAGGTCTGGCCGTCGCGAGCGTCTTCAAAGCAGTTCTCATCTGTTTCGACATCACATGGCACCCTTGTATATTCCGAGCGGCTGCTAGACTTAGTACTGCTACTGGACCCTTCGGCAGGCTCAGGAACCTTTGAAGAACTGCTCGACTTCGGTGTGACACTCGAAGACGAATCGTCCGAAGGACGAGTCGCGAAATCGCTGTCGTCGTCACCGCAGGCGACAAGAACAAGAAGCAGGAAAGAGATTGCCGCGGTCACTATGTTCCCTCGCAATGACATACAAGGCGAATGCCGCGACAGTCTGTTTACAAGACTGGCATGGCTGAGCCGCCGTGTCATGCACTTGTGCAATGACATTCTAAGCATATTTCCTCCAAATTATGGTTCGTTAAATAATAGAATTTTTTCATTCTGGCGGTGAAATCAAGATTTTTTTATCATTTTCACCGCCGTTTTGTTAGTTTATCTGCACTATTTCTCTCGTTTTTGGTCAACAAAGGCAACATGTGGCGGTGTTTTTCTTTATTTTCACCCAATTTCACCGCCAACAGAGGCATCAATCAGCGTCTATCGCTCCATTTTTATACATACAAAATAATTTTCGGCGGTGAAAACAGCAATTTTTCTTCCATTTCACCGCCACTTTTGCATTTTCAAGCATTCTAGCAATAAAAAAAAGACCCCCGAACGAGTCGGGGGTGACAAAGCGTCATTTTCGCGCAGGCGAAAGGGAGATGCCCGCCTTCGCGGGCATGACAAAACGACGAACGAGCGGTCTTATTTGGCGCGTTCGAGGTAAGAACCGTCGCGGGTATCCACGCGGATCTTGGTGTTGTTCTCGATGAACAGCGGGATCATCACCTTGGCGCCAGTTTCGAGAGTGGCTTCACGCATCACGTTACCGCTGGTGTTGCCCTGCACTGCCGGAGGAGCTTCCACGATCATCAGGTCGACAAAGGTCGGCGGGATGACTTCGATGGGGAGCGTAGACCCCGTCTTCGGGTCCTTCCACCACGTGACCTCGACGGTAGCACCGTCAAGCAGCCACACTTCGCAGCCGTTGAGGGCTTCCTTCGCGATTTCCATGGTTTCCTGAGTGGTATTGTCGAGGAAGTACCAGGTGGAACCGTCGTTGTAGAGGTAAGTCATTTCGGTGTAGGTCACGTCGGCTTCTTCGACAGTGTCGCCGCTCTTCCAAGTACGTTCGAGAGTACGACCAGTAACCAGGTTCTTGATGCGAACGCGGTTGAATGCCTGGCCCTTGCCCGGCTTCACGAACTGGTTCTCGATGATTTCGTACGGCTGACCGTCAACCATGATCTTGAGTTTCTTGCGGAATTCGTTGGTGCTTACAGTACCCATATTATCCTCTTGTTGATTTTGATGCTAAATTTAGCAATATAATGGACGATGCCACAAAAGTTTTCACGCAAATTTCCGCTTTTTTAGAATATCTGGGCCCGGAATGCGCGGCTACAATCGCAAATGTGACCCCGCAAGGCGAATTGGACCATAGCCCCAAGTTCCCGTTTTTGTGTTCGAGGCACTATGCCGACCTAATCAGGAAGGCCACTGAGCCCGAGGCGCTTTTGCGCGAAATATTGCCGCATATCGCCGAGCGCGAGAATGTCGCCGGATTCGTGGACGACCCGGTAGGCGACCTGCCCGCGGGCAAGGCGGACTGCGTCATCCAGAAATACGACCGGAGGGCATTGATTGTCTCGACCGCCACCTGCGGTGCGCGTTGCCGGTTCTGTTTCCGCAAGAACTACCCCTTCCAGAACATTCCCGATGTGGCACGGCAGGTGAGCGACTGGCTCGACATGCACAGCGACATCTGGGAAGTCATACTTTCGGGAGGCGACCCGCTCATGCTGGGGCCCGGTGAATTCCGCGACCTGGTGGAGGCGATAGCCATGCACGGTTCTGTCACCACACTGCGCATCCACACGCGACTCCCCGTAATGCGGCCCGATGTGGCGATGCAGCACTTCGAACTGCTACGCGAACTGCCCGCGCGCTTTGACTGCGTGCTTACGGCACACGTAGACCACCCGGACGAACTCGACGAGGAATCGCAGATGATTTTCGGGCAACTGAAGTATTCCGGCTGGACACTCCTGAACCAGAGCGTGCTTTTGATGGGAATAAATGACAGCGCCGAGACTCTCGAGAAACTAAGCCGCAAACTGTTCACGCAGGGAGTACTCCCCTACTACCTGCACCAGCTGGACCACGCAAACGGCGTCGCGCATTTTGAAGTGAGCGACGAGAACGCACGTGCGCTTATTGAAGAAATCCGCAAGCGCCTGCCCGGCTACCTCGTGCCGAAGCTGGTGAGAGAAATTGCGGGCGAAAAGAGCAAGACGCCTGTGTAAAAGATGCTCGCCTTCGCGAGCATGACGAAGGAAAGGTTCGCGAGAAACGCGCGGGTTTAAAAGATGCTCGCCTTCGCGAGCATGACGAAGGAATGTGTCGCGAGCATGACGAATTCCATCTAGAACAGCGTCTTGACGCCGAAGCCGATGATACCGTCGAGATAATCGCAGCCGTTGCGGAGCGCATAATACAGGTTCACACTCCAGTTGTTGCGGTACTGCGTAAACCCGATGCCGTAGCCCTGCTCGCGTGCCCAGCCGTGGCCGGGTGCGAGCCTGCGGTACAGTCCCGGCTGGTAGAACGCCTCGATGCTCAGGTCATAACCGTCCTGCCACAGGAGGGCAAATTCCGAAAGCCCGTAGGCGCGACTGCGGAGCATGCGGTACTGCATTCCCTTGAAATCGCCCGGGCCGCCAAGCGCAAACAAATCGCTGCGCCGGAGCGTCGCCCCACTCGGGAAAATTCCGCCCGCCATGCCGGCAAAGCGCGCAATGAAGTTGCCGTACAGCGGGTAATACGCCATTACGTTCGCCTTCGCCGCGAGGTAGTTGTCGAGCGAATCGGGCCGGGCCATCTTCCATGTGGCAGAAGCATCCATTCGCCAACCACTGCGGGGTAATACAAACCGGTCAAGCGACACGTAAGACATTTCAAAAGAAGTGTGCTTGTCGTCTTCGCTTATACCGAAGAACACGCCGATGCTGAAATCGAACCCGATATCGCGCGTGATTCCCGCCTCGCCCACGATAACCCTCTCGACCGTTTCCTGCGTAGCACCGGACGTGTCGGCGACATCGGCAATGTCGCCAGCATCGGCTGTACCGCCGTTCATGCCGTCTGCGGGTGCATCAAGCGTCTCTTCGTCAAAGTTCCCGCGCACCACTACGTTCCAGGCGGTCCCTAGAATCCAGGGCTCCTTGTAGCTGCCCGAAAGGTGCCGCGTATTTTCGCCCGTAAAGCCTTCCAACTGCAGGTCGCGCGCAGTTCCCGCGATGTTGTACAAGTTCACGTCCAGCTTGCCTTCCCACACGTTGTCCTCGCTGGAATAGGTCAGCACGCCTTCCGCTTCCGACACGTTCGCCTTTCGCATACTGAACACGGGTACAATCCTGTTTCTTGCGGGGTCGCGGAAGAGGCGCGTAGGAGCCGTGCGGTTGTAGTACCCGATGCGCGAAAGCCTGCGCTCGCTGCGTTCCAGGTCCGTGAGAGACACAGCCTCTCCCGCCTCGATGCCGGAGAGTTTCGCGAACACCTCGCGTTTTGTCCCGCTGGAATCGAGATTCTCGGGCGGAGCCCACACGTAACCCGCGCCCCGCTGGATTTCAATTTCCAGCACATTCCTTTCGCGCAATTCGCCCGCGGGCGATTCCGAGCCCGCAGCAACACCCGAATCCGCGGGCACGCTCGTTCCCGCAACAATGCCCGAACCCGCGGGCACGCTCGTTCCCGCAACATCACCCGAATCCGCAGGCATTCCCGAACCCGCAATTACCTCTGAACCCGCGGGCGTCCCTAAACCCGAAATTTCTTCCGAATCCGCACCCACAGCCACGTGCCGGACTTCGCCCCGCACGTGCGCCGCGATGAACCCCTGGTCCTCGTAGTAGCGCGTAAGCTTGGCGGCGGCAGCCTTCCACGCGTCGCAAGGCTGCCCGAGGGCGCCCTTCATCAGTGTCTCGTCAAAAGCGGTATGTTCGCCCTTCCATGCAATGCTGTCGACGGTACACGCGCCCTCGCCCTTCGCAAATGCGAAGGCCGCCAAGAGCAATATGCATACCATCAACTGTCTCATACCATATCCTAAACTACAATTTCCTTCAATCACTTTTCAACTAGATCCTGCTCCTTCGAACCTAACTCAACTAAGTCAACAAGTTGACTAGTTTCGTATATCGACTCCGCAACTACGTTGCTCCGCTCAGGATGACACACCCCACACTTCACATTCCACATTACACATCATTCATTCTCCATCATCCATCATCCATCATCCATCATCCATCATCCATCATCAATTATCAATCATCCATCATCAATCATCAATTATCAAAACATCGCCCTCGCTTCCATCGAAAGTTTCTGGAAAATATTCTCTTCCGCATCACCGAAGCGCAAAACATAATGCAGTCCAAAAGAAATGTTCTGGTTCACCGACAACTGCGCCGAAGCCTCCAGGCGGTACGTCATGCCCGCGCTGTAGCCCGACATCATCTGGTATGGGATATTATCGTCGGTTTCTACCCGCACCGTCGAGAATCGCGCAAATCCGTCGAACAACTTGGTTCTCGTATAGCCGAACCGCAGGCTCGCCTCCCAGAGATACGCGTCAAATTCATTGCCAGCAATTTCTTCGCCGGAGCCGTAACGGTAGCGGCCACCAGGTTCAATACTGAATCCATCCAAGAAACTGAAACGGTAACGGCCGGCGACACTCTTGATATTCCATTCCAAGTCCTGCAACGCCTGCAGTTCCACGTTTTCCGTAAACGCTTCCGCCCCCACATAATGGTTATCGTTTATCCTGAATCCGCCCACAATTTCGTGATGGAAAACCGACTCGTAGTATTCGATAAACGAAAGCTTCTTGTCAAACGCGGCAGAAGGCTTGTACGCGAGCGTCGCTCCCGAAGGGTGCGCCCATTCCACATTGCCCGTCCACTGTATGGAACCCGAAGAAAAATCACTGAGCGTAGACGGCAATACCATCGGGAAGTAGATTATCTTGCCCGACGTATCTTCGGTAACCAGGCTGAGCGTACCGCCTAGCTTTATATCGCGAAGGATTCCGTAATCAATGCCGAACGCACGACCGGGAGACCACTCGAGACTCGCGTTAAAACTCGCGTTCGAAGCAAGCACCGCCCCGATGGAATCGTTACGGCCCATGCCCTCGTACACGAAGTCGCCGTTGTCCACGCCCTCGATAAACGCGCCCGTCAAACTGTCGTACCGCACATCGCCCGTGCCCTTCGCCACCGCCTTGTATATCGCCGTGTAGGTCTGTTCCTCGGTAAGCCCCAGTTTGTACGAAACATTCCCTTGTATTCCGGTACGCTCGTTGCCGAATTTTGCGTTCAGGTCGCCCGCCCAGGCGTGTTCCTCGCCCGAAGCCTCCAGGTCGCGGTGCTCGTACTGCAAAAAGTGCGAAAGATCAAAATCCTTGAAGTGCATTTCCGCCGACTGCGTCCACCTTATCTGCCTCAGGGAATCGACCCAGTCGTCGAAAGTTTCTTCTCCGGGCTCAAAGTAGGAATCACCGCCGTGGCTTATTTTCCATACTTCGACAACCTCGCGCACATTCCAGGAACTTGCGGCAAGCACGGTACCCACATTGCCCCGTAGCGAAAGTTCAGCATCGTCAAGCGATGCGCTATCACGTTCGGTATAGCGGATATCCGCCCCGACAAGGGGCTGCACCAGGCCGCGGATCCACTTCTCGGAGAACATGCCCTGGAAACGCCGGCGCTCCGCCTCCGCCTCGCTCTGCACATGCACGAGGGAAATTTCCCCCACGCGGTTTTCTTGCTTGTGAAGCAGCGTTCCCTTTATGCGCGAGGAATTCCAGTTCATGTCATCGCCCTGGCGGTAACCCCACGACAAGTTGCCCGACCATTCCGGCCCCAAGCGGACACGCATCGCGAATTCATCGTGCCTGTAATTCCCGCGGGAAAGCAAGGAACTGTCCAGGTCCCACTCATCTTTTAACTTGTACGAACTCCAGTCGTCATCGCTCCCCTTGAAGCCTGTAACATCAAAGCCGTTCTCGACATAATTGCCATACACGGAAAAAGCCACCGGGAAGCGTTTCATCGCCGCAGAAGAATCCGTTGTCAAGAACCAGCGGAAGGCGCGGCCCTCGGGCCCACCGATGTTTTCCGAAACCGTATTGGAATCACGCCGCGACATGGCCAGTTCAAGGTCAATAAAATAGCGGTGCCTCCCCTGGAATCGCAATCTTGCTGCAGCCGCATCTACCTTCGACGGGCGGGATAGGCTCCCGAGCGAATCGTCTCGAACAAGTTCACTTCCGTCATCATTTTTCAACTGCGCATAGTCTTCGTCGGTCCATACGCCCTTCTTTAAGCGGCTCACATCATTTTCCAGGCGGAAACCCGATACGTCCAGGTATAAATTCGGATGTCGGAACTTACCCGTAGCCGCATACAGGTTCTCGATTTGGTCTTCATCGTAAGCATCGTACTCCACGCGGATTTCATCTTCGATACCTGGCATGCGGAGTCCCTTGAAATTCAGGAGGCCGCCCGCATAGTTCACCTCGTAATCGGTACCCCTCTGCAACTTTTCGCCATTCAGCCATACGGATTCGGAACCGGGAACCACCGAGATGTATTCACCGAACCCGCTAAGCGCATACCCTTCGCGCTGTCCGCTCACTCCGTTGAACGTACGCACAATGCGGTTTGCCTCACCCGTACCTGCCGCCGCCCGCACTTCAGACAAATTTGTCTTAAACCCAACCATTGCCCCCAGTGTACTCCGTTCTATCGACATGAGTCCCAGGTCAAAGTCAGTCCAGGTAAGGTCACCCAGGTGTAGCATCCAATGCCTCGAAGTGGCGCGGAAATACACCTGGTCCACTTCCTGCAGTGTCGCCGTGGTCTGGTCGCCCGCCTTGCGGTCCACGTCGCTGAGCAATGCGTCGATATACACGCTATCGCCCACATAGCCCATTATGGAAAGCTTGAGCATCTGGTCGACCTGCGTATCGCCGTCGCCCACCGTCACCTGCATGGTCTTGATTCCGTGCGTCTCCAGGTGTGACTGCGTACCCGCCGAATCCTGCGCAACAGGCTCAACACCTCGCACGAGAATCTCGGGGTTCCACACCGGGAGCGAATCAATATCGAGAGCGAAGGCCTCTACCGCCACAAAGGCGCCCACAAGAAGCATTCGCCACATAAGGCTACCTATCGGATTCTATCCGGAATTGCTTGCTAGATAAAAGCTTACGCCCGGCAACCAGGTCAACGCTCCACTCTCCGGGCTTGAGCAACTTGGGGGCGATTTCGGTATGGCACACGCTAAGGGTCGACTGCGACTGTCCGCGTGGATCCATGCCCTTGCGGGTTTCCTCGGTCTTCAGGATGCAGGGCACCTTCTGGATGGTATCCGTGCCCCAGAACCAGATATGCAGGAGCGTATCGCCGGAATAGCTCACGGCGTTCGAGATCGTGGAGTAGAAATACAGGCGCGTCGTTTCTTCAAAAACAGTATCTACGCCGAAGGGAGTGCCGCGCACCACGTCACGGCATACCACGCTCTGCGCAGGGGAAAGTTCCGCTCCGTAGAAATTCTGGTACGAGGAGTCCTCCATCCAGAAGTTGACGAACCGGTGAACGAAAAAAGCAAAAAAGACAAGCGCCACGACGACGGTCGTCTTTCTCAAGTTGCGAAGTGGCGGAAGGCCTGCCACGGGAAGGGCTCCTACCTGAGTTTACTCGTGTTCTGCGTGAACGCGGGAACGGCATCCACAAGTTTTTCGACCAACAGGCGGTTGAAGTCGTCGATGCGGTTCGGGAGCCTGGAGCCCGGGAAGACCTGCACCAGCAGTAGCGCCTCGTCGACCGGGGAAATGTAGATGGAGCGGTTTTCGCCCGAATAGGATACGGACTGGAACGTTTCGCCGCCAAGCATAAGTCCGACCTGCTTTGCAGAGTCGAATGACGCGGTGCTGAGCACGGCAAGCGGAGTCGCATCGATACCGAGAGAGCCAACTTCGGCGATAATGGAACCATCACGATGGCAGAGTACGATATAGTCAGCCTTGACGCTCGCCTGGTAAGCGAGCATGAGCCTGCGAACCTTACCTACGTCATCAGAATAAATCGTAAAATCACTCATTCAAACCTGCTACGATAGTCGTAAACTACTTCTTTTTCGGCACGTACGGGCGCAGTTCGATTTCATCGTCCGACACCTCCGCATTGCCCTTGTCCACTACGCGGCCAAACGTCGGCATGCGCGGGGGTTGCGGCACGGCACGGGGCCTGCCAAACGGGGACGACACCGGTTTCTGGAACGGACTGCCACCGCTAGACGGCATTGCGCCGACAGGGGGCTTGGCTGCGAACGAGGGCATCTTGAACGGGGTCGCTGCCGCGGGAGCGGCGGGAGCGGCGGGCTGTGCAGGTGCCGCCTGCGATACGGAAACGCCTTCCTTGGTGAGGTTCACGTCGTGCACGCCCGTGTTGTTCACGCTTTCGGCCGCCTTGCGGAGGAACCCTTGCTTCACGTTGAACTTTTCAATCACGAGCATCGCTATAGTCTTGAGGGTCGTAACCACGCCCTTGCCGTTGTGGGCCGTAGCCGGGAAGAACGGCACGTTGCGCGGGTTGAGTTCCGCGTTCATCTCTTCGAGGGTGAACACGTTCTCCATATCGCGCTTGTTGTACTGGAGCACGAACGGCATATCGTCGAGGTCCATGCCGTAGTCCTGCAGGTTCTGGCGCAGGTTCTGGAGGCTTTCGAGGTTTTCGGCCTGGCGGGAGCGCTGCGAGTCAGCGACAAACACGATACCGTCTACACCGCGGAGCACGAGCTTTCGTGTACTGTTGTAATAAACCTGGCCGGGGACCGTGTATAACTGGAAACGGGTCTTGAAGCCTTTAATATCACCAAGATTCAGCGGAAGGAAGTCAAAAAACAGCGTGCGGTCACCTTCGGTAGCCAACGACACCATGTCCGTGCGCTTGTCCGAAGGCATCTTCTGGTGGATTACCTGCAGGTTCGTGGTCTTGCCACTAAGACCCGGTCCGTAATACACCACCTTACAACTGATTTCGCGTGTTGCAAAATTGATTGAAGACATTTCTAATCCTTGATACTTGTCCGTAATCTAGTAAATTATCAATCAATGATTTAGCGATATTGTCAAAAAGGGCGTTTTTTCGGAATTTTCGCCACTTTTGAGAAGTTCATCACATATTTATGCACATCTCAAAAAACACAAAACACCGGTGCAGGGGTATGCACCGGTATTAAACCGGACTAAGCCGTTTGCCTAACGATTAGGCGAAGCCGTTAACGAGCTTTGCGACCTTGGCCTTGTAGTTGGCGGCACGGTTCGCATTGAAGCCAGCGCGGCTCTTGTTGGCAGCAACGTCCAACAGACGGAAAAGCTTCGGCATTTCGGCAAGGGCGGCATCCTTAGAGGTAGCAGTACGGATGACCTTGAGGCTTGCGCGAATTTCTGCGCGGGCAGCACGGTTCATGGCATTGGCCTTTTCGGCCTGACGCAAACGCTTTTTGCAAGATTGATGTTGAGGCACCTTATATCTCCGGGTAAAACCTACTTAAAATTTTTTGTAGGGACAAAGATAGTAAAGAATGGGAATTTGTCAAGCCCCCAAATTGGGCGAATTTGCTAAATTTTAGCCATTATGATGCCATTCGTGAACCTGACAGCGCAAAGAGAGGCCTATCGAGAAGAACTCGAGACCGCAGAACGCGCCGTTCTGGACAGCGGATGCTACATCGGCGGGCCGGAAGTGGCAGCCCTCGAGAAGGAACTTGCGGATTATTGCAATTCCGGGAATTCGGACGCCGGAAGTGACGGCGCGAAACCCGGAAAGCAAGGCTTTTTTGGCGGAAAGGAAAAACATTTTACGGGAAAAGACCACGCGGAACCCGAAACCAGGGCCATCGCATGCGCAAGCGGCACCGACGCCCTCACCATCGCGCTCATGGCCCTCGGGATTAAACCAGGGGACGAGGTCATCGTACCCGACTTCACGTTCATTGCGCCGGCGGAATGCGTCGCTTTTTTGGGCGGCACACCGCGTTTCGCGGACATCGACCCCGAAACGCTCCTGATCGACCCGGAAAGCGTAAAGGCGCTGATCGGCCCCAAGACGCGCGGGATTATCGCCGTGGACCTGTTCGGGCAAGTTGCGGATTTCAACGAGCTATGGGAAATCGCCGTCGCGAACGACCTCTGGCTTTTAGAAGATGCAGCACAGGCATTCGGGGCGACATTCGCTCCGTGGGAAGGCATATCCCCAAACAAGCCCTGGCGCGCCGGCACCATCGGCAGCATCTCGATCACGAGTTTCTATCCCTCGAAGCCGCTGGGTTGCTACGGCGACGGCGGTGCGCTGTTCACCAGCGACCCGAAGTTGGAAGCAAAAATCCGGCAAATCGCGAACCACGGGAGCAGGGAACGCTACCTGCACGAGACCGTGGGCATGAACAGCAGGCTCGACGCATTGCAGGCCGCCATCTTGCGGGTCAAGCTCCGCCACCTCGAAGAAGAACTGAAGGTGCGCCGTGAGAATGCCCGCAAGTACGGCGAGTTTTTTGCGGAATACAATGCGGGTCTTCGCGCTTCCGGCGACATTGACGGCGCAAAGGTCGTGCCGCAGAAAATCGAATACGGATGCACGAGCACCTACGCACAGTACACCGTGCTGGCCGACGACCGCAAAGCATTTATCAAGAAGCTGGACAAAGCGGGAATCCCGCACTGTATCCACTACCCCATGCCGCTGCACAAACAGCCCTGCTTCAGGGGGCTCGCACAGGGCAGCGAAAACAGGAACGCCATCATGGCGAGCCAGAAGGCAGTAAGCCTCCCCGTCTGCGCCTTTACCGATGTAGATTTCATCATAAACAAGCTGAGGTCCGTCCTATGAGAAACACAGGCCTGATACCCGGAATCGCCAACGACAAGACTCCCCGCAAGGTCTCTGAGTCCGCGCTGGAATCGCACGCCATCGTGCACCCCGTCGACACGAACGCGCTGAACAACGCCTTCGGGGGCTACCTGATGAGCCTCATGGACGAAGCCGCCTGCATCGTCGCCTTCAAGCACGCAGGCCGCAAGGTGAACACCGTCTCCATCGACGGCGTGCGGTTCTTCCGCCCGACGGCGGTCGGCACCATCCTCAATATCCACGCGAGCATGAACCGCGTGTTCAACACCTCCATGGAAATCGGGCTCAAGATAACCGAAACCGACCCCGAGAACGGAGCCGAACTCCCGGTCGCGCACGCCTACTTCACGTTCGTCGCCATCGACGACAACGGCAGGCCCACCGCCACTGCCCCCGTGGAACCCGATTCCGACGAAGCCCGCCGCCGCTACGAACAGGCGCTTGTCCGCCGCGAAGCAAGGATTGAATTGGGGAAGAAACTCCAGTAAAAGATCCTCGCCTTCGCGAGGATGACATTCCAGTGAGCGAGGATGACGTTTTAAACTGTATACAGGCGGAACCATTATTTATGTTCGGGGCTCTTTCGCGGGCCCCTTCCCATTTCTAAAATTGTGCCATGCGCGGACCCCAAAAAGACGTCAAAGACCGCTCCCTGATAAGCCTTTCCTGGCCGCTTATCCTCACGTTCGCCGTGGGCATGATCCAGCCCATGATGGACAGCTGGTTCCTCTCGCGCACTTCCGAAACTGCAGCCGCCGGCGTCGGCGCCATGCTCCCGATTCTCGGGGCGCTCTTTACCGCACTCCACGCCTTCGCGCAGTCCGGCGCAAGCATCGTCTCGCAGTACATCGGCGCAAAGCAGAATAGCCACGCAAACAGCACGCAGACGATGGTCCTCTTCGGGAGCATCTTGCTCGGGGTCGCGCTCACGCTCGTCATCTTCCCGCTTTCGGGCCATATCCCGCAATGGATGGGCCTCACCGAGGAACCCGCGAAATACGCGATGATGTTCCTGAGCGTCGTCTCGTTCGGGTTCGCCTTCCGTGCATTGCAGACAATCCTCACCGCGCTCATCGCTACGCACGGCCTTACCGTATGGAACCTCGTGGGCAACACGCTCACCATCGCGAGTAACGCCGGCCTGAACGTCGTGTTCCTCGAAGGGTATTTCGGGCTTCCCAAGATGGGTGTTTACGGCGTGGCCCTCGCGACAGCGCTCTCGTGGCTGATATCTTCGGGCATCTTGTGGATGGTGCTCAAGTTCAAGGTAAAGCACCAGAGCAGGGCCCGCGACTGGAAGCGCTCCCGCATACTCCTCCCCGACTGGATCCGCATCGGCCTCCCCGCCGCCGCGGAGCCCATCAGTTTCCAGCTTTTCCAGGTATTCATCACCGCGATGGTCGTGTACGTGGGCACCACCGCGATGACTGCCCGCGTGTTCGCGGGTAACTTCGCCGCCCTTTCCGTGATTCTCGGGGTTGGCCTCGGCAGCGGAAACCAGATTCTCGTGGCGCATCTCGTGGGCGCGCACGATTTTGTGAAGGCGAACCGCCGCGTTTACCAGACGCTCGCCGTGGGCATCACAAGCGGGCTCTTGCTCTCGATAATCGTCGCGCTTTTGGGCGAACACCTGCTACGGCTCTACACCGACAATCCCGAAGTTCTCAGGCTCGGCAAGATTTGCCTCTGGTGCGACGTGGCCGTACAGCCGTTCAAGGCGGTGAACTTCATCCTCACCACATCGCTGCGTGCCGCGGGCGATTCCAAGTTCCCCGCAATTGTCGGAAGCGGCATGATGTGGACGCTCGGGCTTGCGACTTCGCTTATCCTCGCGTTTGTCGTGGGGCTAGGCCTCCCCGGCCTCTGGCTCGGCATGGCGAGCGACGAATTCTACCGCTCGTTTGCCAACATCTGGCGCTGGCGCAGCGGCCGCTGGAAAAGCAAGGCCGTGGTTTAGTCCCTTACGCAGCGGACAGACATTGCACCGCTTTTATAATAATCGCTCCTTTGCGCGCCCATATAATTAAAGCCCAATTCAATATTATATGCGTCAGTACGCAAGATAGCAATATCTCCCAAGACTTCAGAAGCACTCCAATAAAAGGCAAAGCGCCCCACCCCATCAAATTTATCAAAGTTATCCCTTCTACCCGAAGGCCATCCTGAAAAGGCATAGGCATCTATACCAACTATGTTATCATCGTAAACAAACCATTCTGTAGTGGTCTTTAGCATTCGACCCGCATAATAGTCACCACCGACATAAGCAACCATATCGTCCCATTCACCTATACTAGGCAGGTGCCAGCCTTTGGGGCAAACGCCTCGCACGGGATATGTCGATGAACAAATACTCTTATAGCCACATTCAGCCCCATCTGCACTAAATACCGCAACACTATCCATTGCAGCACTCCATATGTACAGCCGACCATATCTTTCACAATACTCGGCAGAATCGTTATAGCAAAAACTACTTGAATCCAGCTCAGTTGTTGGTTGCAAATATGCGTAATTCAAGTTCTCCGCCATCCACCACTGGTCACCAATTTTTACCGTCTTGTATGTCTGACCATCACGGTCATCCACCAACTCGCCGTATTCGCAGTTGTCTTCCGTTTCTGTTTTGCAGCCTATTCGTGAACTAGACGAAGACTCCACAGAACTGCTGCTGGATTTAGTACTGCTACTGGACCCTTCGACAGGCTCAGGGACCTTTGAGGAACTGCTCGACTTCGGTGTGACGCTGGACGAAGACCCGTCATCGCAGTCCTCGCACACGCTCGACGACGACCCGTCCGAAGGCCGAGTCGCGAAACTGCTATCGTCGTCGCCACAGGCGACAAAGAAAAGCGCCAAGAAAAGCGCAAATACAAGATGCATGGATCCTCGCCGGAGCCTGTCCTGAGCTTGCCGAACGGGCGAGGATGACCGCAATCCAGGATGACACCACAAATTCTTCATAATTTCTCCTAATCCTTGACGCAACGGACCGCAA
Organism: Fibrobacter sp. UWR3; assembly: GCF_900143055.1. Taxonomy (NCBI): domain Bacteria; kingdom Pseudomonadati; phylum Fibrobacterota; class Fibrobacteria; order Fibrobacterales; family Fibrobacteraceae; genus Fibrobacter; species Fibrobacter sp. UWR3. The sequence continues at coordinate 62,142 of NZ_FRCW01000002.1, forward strand.
CCCCGAAGCTCTTAAAGTGGCTGTTCAGGTCCGCAATGTCTTTGTCGTAAAGCAAGCTCATAAACAACGCATTGTTGGGGTCGTTTTCAGAAGAACTCCAAAAAAATGCGTTATTGCCCTCACGAAAGTGGTAATTCATATCGTAGTCCATGATGCCAGTAGAGATTGCAGAAAACCCGAAATCATCCGTGCCGTTGCCACCATCATACCAACTGGACGTAGCCTTTAATTTCAAGCCTCCAGTTGAAGAACCCCCGACCGCCGTGAACAGGTTTTCGAATTCGGTTACACTAGGCAAGTGCCAGCCACTAGGGCAAGCGGATGACGCCGCAGCCCAAGTGTAGAGGCGACCATACATGGTACAATTGCGTTCCTCATGGTCGAAGCAAAAACTAGAGTCCGTTCTGAAGTTGAGATTCTCTGCCATCCACCACTGGTCACCAATTTTCACTGTCTTGTAAGCCTGACCATCGCGCACATCCACCAACTCGCCGTATTCGCAAGTGTCCGTGCTATCGGTTTTGCATGGAGTCGCCAAAATGACCGAACTAGACGAAGACGGCTCCACCAGACTGCTGCTGGACTCTTCGACAGGCTCAGGGACCTTTGAGGAACTGCTTGACTGCGGGGTAACGCTAGACGAAGACTTTGAAGCATCGTCCTTGATACAACGGACCGAAACAGGATAGTCCTTACTGCCGGTAAACTTGGACATTTCCGCCTTGTCCCATTGGTTGCACAAGAACACTTCATACGCATCAAGGCTCCTGCGCTGTACAGAACTCCAGAAATACGCGGCTTCGCCTTCGTCGTAATACCCATCGTCACCCAAAAGGCCTGCAGGGAGCGCCGAGAACCCAAAATCATCCGTGCCGCCGCCTTTTTCACCTTTGTAATCATACCAACCAGACATGGACTTGAGTTTTTTACCAGCGATTTCTCTACCGCCAACCGCGGCAAGTAAGGTTCCCCATTCCGTTGTGTCCGGCAGGTGCCAACCGTTAGGGCATATCCCGCGCACGGGATAAATCGGCGAGCAATCCTTCCCAAAACGGCCACAACCCTTGCCGTTCGTGCTCCATGTCCCTGCACTATCCATTGCATCACCCCAAGCATAAAGGCGCCCGTACTTGACGCAATTGGGATTTCCATAACTGAAGCAATCGCTACTTCCAGTTTCGTAGTTCAAGTTCTCCGCCATCCACCACTGGTCACCAATCTTTACCGTCTTGTATTTTTTGCCATCGCGGTCGTCAGTTAATTCGCCGTATTCGCAGTTGTCTTCTGTCTCTGTTTTGCAGGGCGTTGCCAAAGTGACCGAACTGCTGCTGGATATAGTACTGCTACTGGACCCTTCGACAGGCTCAGGGACCTTTGAGGAACTGCTCGACTGCGGTGTAACGCTGGACGAGGAACCATCTTCGCAGTCATTGCACACGCTCGATGAAGAATCGCCCGAAGGCGGGGTCGTAACATCGCTATCGTTGTCGCTACAGGCGACAAAGAATGCAGCCAAGATAAGCGAAAGTACAAGATGTATGGATCCTCGCCAGAGCCTGTCCTGAGCTTGCCGAACGGGCGAGGATGACCGCAATCCAGGATGATACCACAAATTCGTCATATTTCCTCCTTTTTCCATTATCTGCATAAAATATAAGATATCCTTTTACGCTCAAAATACCGAAGTGGCGGTGAAATCGGAACTTTTTTGCTATTTTCACCGCCATTTTGTTAGTTTATTTGCAAACATTCGGCAAAAAATGAAGTTCTTCCGCAAATATTGGCGGTGAAATTCGCATTTTCTACCCCATTTCACCGCCGTCAACACCCTCCGCGACAAGAAAAAGATACATTTCAATACACACAAGTTAATTTCTGGCGGTGAAATCGACACTTTTTACTCCATTTCACCGCCACTTTCACATTTTTTCATATTTTTCTGATTGTGTGAGCATGCGAAGCGCCCCTCGTAGCAAACATTACCTGAATAAAAGCAGTTTAATCTTTCCCCTGCAGTTTAAAGGAAATTCGAAGTGACTAACAGTCACGAGGATTTCCTCCCGCCGCTCATTCCCTACATGCGCCATAGCAATAAACTATTCCCAAACAGAGACTTTATCGTTTTTTTTTGCGGAGAGGGGCAATTCGCAAAGCGAACACTGGAACGAAGTGATTGTGTGAGCGTGCGAAGTGCCCCTCGTAGCAAACATTAATCAAACAAAAAAACTATCTTTGGCGCATGCCCTTTTACCCGGAAGATGTCATTCAGCAGCTGAAATCGCAAGCGGACATTTCGCTTGTGATTCAGCAGTTCTTGCCGCTGAAACGCTCCGGCACAAACCGCTTCGTGGGCGTATGCCCCTTCCACGACGACCACTCCCCCTCCATGACAGTAAACCCGACGCTCGGCATCTACAAGTGCTTTGCCTGCGGTGCGGGCGGCGACGTCTTTAAGTTCGTGCAGGAACACGAGAAAATCGACTTCAATGGCGCCGTCGAGTGGGTCGCGAACTTCGTCGGGTTCAGCCTTCCCAAGTTCGCATCAAAAGAAAACGCGGAAGTGCAAGAAGAAAAGGGCATGATCCGCAAGCTGAACGAACTTGCCTGCAACTGGTTCGAGCAGCAGCTCTCGCTGAGCGAGAAAGCCCTCGAATATCTCGCAAAGCGCAACATTTCGGAACAGACGCGCAAGCAGTTCCACATCGGCTACGCCCCCGACAAGCGCGAAGGTCTCATCGCCTATGCGGCAAAGAACGGCTTTTCGCCCAAGGACTGCCTCAGGGCGGGCCTCGCCGTCGAAAAGAAGAACGGCGGAATCGACGACAAGTTCCGCGACCGTCTGATGATTGCCATCCAGAACCAGTCGGGGACAGTCGTCGCATTCGGGGGCCGCGACCTCGCGCCCAAGCAGGAAGGCTTCGAACGCCCGAAGTACATGAACAGCCCGGAAACGCCCCTCTACAACAAGAGCGAAATCCTCTTCGGGCTCAACCACAGCCGCACTGCCATCGCAAAGGAGAATGCGGTCATCATCGTGGAAGGCTACTTCGACCTCATCAGCCTCTATCAGGGCGGCGTGCAGAACGTGGTCGCGGCATCGGGCACCGCCCTCACCGAATTTCACGCGAATATCCTCGCCCGCTACGCGAAAACCGCATACCTCGTGTTCGACGGCGATGAGGCGGGGCGCAAGGCAACACACCGCACCATCGAGATTGTGCTCCCGAAGGGAATCGTACCGCGAATTTTCGCGCTCTCCCGCCCCGACGGCACAAAGATTGACCCGGACAACTTCGTGAACGAGCAGGGCGCCGAAGCGTTCCACGAGCAACTAAAGGGCGCAGAGGACTGGCTCAGTTACCTTTCGCACAACAGCGACCTCCAGGGCATCGAGGACCGCGCGAAATTTATCACTTACGTGAAATCCGTCGTCAAGAGCATCCAGGACAAGGAACTCCAGAACCAGTACGTAGAACTCATCGCCGAACGTTTCAACACGAAGCCCACGCTGGAAGGCATCCAGGGAATCCGCCCACAAAAGAAACCCAAGACAGCCGCACCCCAAGCCCCGCAAGATATCGCGGAATACGCGGAGTACGGCGACGTGCCGCAACAGTCTGCCGAACCCGAACGCGTCCCGTGGGAACTCCTCTCTCCGCTCGAGGTGCGCTTTGCAAACCTGCTCGTACGCAACCCCACGCTTTTGGACCGCGCCTGTGAATACTTTGACGTGGAACTCGCCGCAAGTGGCATACAGTTCTTCGAATCGAGCATCATCGACGAGTTCGTGAACACGGTCATCGCGGGCTACACCGAAACAGGTTATTTTTCGCCCCAGACGCTCTACGAGCAACTTTCCCCGCTGCTCAAGCAGTTCATGGAAAACCTGCCCGAAGAAACGTGGACCAGCCCGAAAGAAATCTACGAATTCTACGAAAGCCTCATGGTGTTGAACCTGCGGCTCTGCGACCGGTTCCGCAAGGGTATTGCGCTCGACACGCCCGAAGGCGTGCAGAAAAGGCTCGACCTGAACAAGTTCATGCAGAACATGGAAAAACTCTACAGCCTCTACAAGCAGGGCAAGCTTTCGCTCGACGCACTCGCCGACCAGCTTATAAAAAGTAAACAACCGCTATTACATATTCTAGCCGCCACGCAAGGATAGCCCTATGTTATCAATCAAGAATCTCAAAGCAAGCATCGAAGACGGTACACAGATCCTCAAGGGAATCAACCTCGAGGTGAAACCGGGCGAAGTCCACGCCATCATGGGCCCGAACGGCTCGGGAAAGAGCACGCTCTCGAAGGTCATCATGGGCCACCCCGCCTACCACCTGGACGAGGGCAGCGTAGAACTCGACGGAAAGAACCTGCTCGAGATGGACATCAGCGACCGCGCAAACTCCGGGCTGTTCATCAGCACGCAGTACCCGACCGAAATCCCAGGCGTGAACAACGTGGAATTCCTGAAGATGGCGCTCAACAGCAAGCGCGCGTACCTCGGCCAGCCCGAGATAAACGACAACGACTTCAAGAAGCTTTGCGAAGAAAAAATGCAGTTGCTCGAAATGGACGAGCGTTACCGTGAACGCGGCGTGAACGACGGCATGAGCGGCGGCGAAAAGAAGAGGAACGAAATCCTCCAGATGGCGATTCTCGACCCGAAGGTGAGCTTCCTCGACGAGACGGACTCCGGCCTGGATATCGACGCACTCCGCATCGTGGCAAACGGAATCAACCACATCATGAGCCCCGAAAAGGCGGTTATCCTGGTGACGCACTACCAGAGGCTCCTGGACTACATCAAGCCCACCTACGTGCACGTACTGCGCCACGGCAAAATCATCCTGAGCGGCGGGCCCGAACTCGCCCTCAAGCTCGAAGAACAGGGCTACGACTGGATCGAGGAATAACGATGGACGCCATTACCCGCATAAAGCAACTGGGAATGCCCCGCAGGAACAACGAACTGTGGACGTTCTTCCCCGTGGCAAAGATTCCCGCGCCCGAATTCCCCGACGCGTGCACCTGCAGTGACGACTTTGCAGAAGAAAACGACTTCGCGGCACTCCTCCCGGTGGCGCAGAACGCCCGCACGATGGTCCAGAACATCGCCGACGGTTCCGAAGAGATGGCGATGCTCAAGTGCAACAACGACTTCGGGCATACCGTGCTGAACATCGGCAAGAACGCAAAAGTGAGCATCGAGATTCTCGACAACAAGGTGATGCACCCGATTTGCGCGGAACGGTTCGACGTGAACGTGGGCGAAGGCGCCGACGTGGAGATATTCTTTGCGAACCCCGCGAACGACCTGCCGCTCACCTTCAGGCATTTCCGTATTACGCAGGCAGCCGGCAGCAACGTGCGCTTTTCGGCCATCGAGCGCGGGAACGGCATTACCCGCGTGAGCATCGACGCCTTCCTGAACGCAGCAGGGGCAAGCTTTGACGCACGCACGCTGAATATCCTCGGCGGGGAATCGTCGAGCCACCACAGGCTCCACATCTACCACAACGCCCCCGAAACCACGAGCACGCAGCTTTCGCGCAACCTGCTCGACGGCAACGCAAACGCCAGTTACGACGGAAGCGTCATTGTGAATGCGGACTGCACCAAGGCCTTCTCGAGCCAGCTCGTGAACACCATCCTGCTTTCCGAAAACAGCAGCGTTTCCGTGAAGCCGGTGCTGAAAATCTACCACGACGACGTGGAATGCACGCACGGCAATACCGTGGGCGAACTCGACGCCGAGCAGATGTTCTACCTGGTAAGCCGAGGAATCCCCGAAAAGGCGGCCCGCAAGATGCTCATGAACGCCTTTGCGTTCGACACCTTTGCGCCCCTGCCCGAAGGCCCCGCAAAAAAGCGCCTTTTACAGGAAATCTAAGCGAAAACTTCGGCAAAAAAGTTTGCCTCGCGCCGAAATTCTCACAAAAAAAGGCCACCTCTCACGCAAGAGGCGGTCTTTTTTAGGAGTCGATTGGAAATTTTATGAGAGAGTATTAAGAAGGTAGAGTGTTACGCCCATGAAGGCAACCATGAAGTTCGCGAAGAACGTTCTAGACGCGAGATCTTTGAGAATTGTTGTCATCATTTTATCCATCCCTTATCCTTACGCTCCATAATATAAAATGTAATATTCCATTTTCAAAGTAATGAAAATCACACTGCGATTTGCGTCACGCGAAATGCGAACGATCCTTGACAAGCGGGAACCAAGTTCCCAATTTTTCGCTACTTCTTCTCGTTCTCGATAATCTTGATGGGTTCGTCCATCATCTTCTCGGCAATAACTTCGGGCGTCTCTTCGGCAATCGCGGCGTTGGATTCCTCGGGCATCCAGGGCTTGTCGAGGCTCTTTTCCCAAGAAACGGTGGGCGCCTGCGGAACCTCGTGCGAGGCATCCACCACAGGCAGGCCAAGCAGTTCACGCGCACGGTTGAGCGCCGCGTCGATGTTCCCGAGGGCATTTTCTTCACCGAGTTGCTTGAGCACGCCGGCACGCGTCAAGGCCACCACGGGCTGGGCATGCACGCCACTGAGCAGGAGCTGCGTCCCTTCGCGGTTGCAGCGGTTCAGCAGGTCCTCGATCATCTGGATGCCTGCGGCATCGATGCTCGACACGCTACGCATGCGCAGAATAAGAATCTTCGGCTTGTCCGAGATGCGGGCCATCGTGTCCTTGAACTTGTCGACCGCGCCAAAGAACAGCGAACCGGCCAACTCATAAACCACCACGCCCTTCGGCACCTGGCGGCTGAGCTCGTTGTGCGCGGCCTCCTCGTCGTCATCCTTGAGGGCCTCGGTCACCGTTTCCATCTCGGACACATCGCTCATGCGCTTGATAAACAACACCGCCGCAAGCAACACGCCCACTTCGATTGCCACAGTGAGGTCGATAATCACCGTGAGGGAGAACGCCACGAGCATCACGATAATATCGCTCTTGGGCGCCTTGAACATCTTGATGAAGCTCCGGTAGCCGCACATGTTGAACGCCACCTGGAAAAGCACTGCAGCAAGCGCCGCCATCGGGATCATTTCGGCATACTTGCCGAGCACGAGCATAATGAGCAGGAGCACGACCGCATGCACCAGGCCCGAAACCGGGCTCACCGCGCCGTTACGGATGTTTGTCGCGGTACGGGCAATCGCGCCCGTCGCGGGGATACCGCCAAAAATCGGGGAAAGGATATTCGCCACGCCCTGGCCGAAAAGTTCAGTATTGGAGCGGTGCTTGGTGCTGGTCATACCGTCGGCAACGACCGCACTTAGCAGGGACTCAATGGCACCGAGGATGGCAATCGTCAAAGCCGGCTGGAACACCTTCTGCATCATCTCGATGCTTATGTTGGGCAGGTGCGGCACCGGGAACCCGCTCGGGATATGGTTCTTCATGCCGATGGTCACCACGCCGTGGCCCGTAAGCGGGTCATCCCAGCCAAGCACCTTCACCATCACGGTCGCGACGACAATCGCGACAAGCGAGCCCGGAATCTTCGTGGTGATCTTCGGCCACAGGATGCAGACCGCAAGCGCCACGAGACCCACAATTACCGCATACATGTTCACGGTATCGAACGAAGTCGCATACAGCTTGATTTTCCCGATGGCATCGGCCGGGTCCTTCGCGAGGAAGCGGAGCCCGAAGAAGTTCGGGACCTGGCCGAGCGCGATGATGATGGCGATACCCGCGGTAAAGCCCACGGTTACCGGGTACGGAATGAACTTGATTATTGCACCGAACTTCGCGATGCCAAAGATAATGAGCAGGATACCCGCGAGGAGCGTCGCGGAAGCCAGGCCGTCGTAGCCGTACTGGCTTACGATACCGTAGACAATCACGATGAAGGCACCCGTGGGGCCGCCAATCTGGAAACGGCTACCGCCCAGCAGGGAAATTGTAAAACCCGCTATAATCGCGGTGTACAGGCCCTGTTCGGGGCCCACGCCCGAGGCGATGGCGAATGCGATGGCGAGCGGGAGCGCGAGGATTCCCACGATAAGGCCCGACATCAGGTCGCTCACGAAGTTTTTCTTGGTGTAACCCCGGCGGAGTACCCGGACAGATTCAGGGGTTACGGTCGCTTTTACGCCCAGTAGGAAGTTCTTGAACGATTCCTTGGCGTGAATATTGGTCATCTGGCACTCCGTGATTTAAAGACGGCGCCAAATTTAGAAAAATTTACACGTTTTGTGTAGGGGGATTTTACCCGCAATTTTTTTGTACTAACGACTGTTCAGGTACTCGAGCACCTTGTTGGTCAGGTCGTTTTCCTTCTTCCAGAAGAGTACCGCACCCGTCGCGCGGTCCACGACCATATCGTAGCCTTCCTGCAGGGCAATCTCGTTCACCGCCTTGCGGATAAGCTGGATAATGGGCGCGCTCACCTTCTCGTTCTGGGTCACAAGTTCGCCCTTACGGCCATACACGCGGTCGATAAACGTCTTGAGCTCGATATCCTTCTTGTTGTATTCCGCCTCGAGTTCGCGCTTCTTTTCGTCGCTGAGCATCAGCAACTGCTTGTCGAGTTTTTCCTTGATGGCGGAAAGTTCCTTCTGCAAGAGGTTCGCCTGCTGTTCCCACTTGGCCACCTGGCGGTCGTATTCTTCCTGCGCCTTCTTCGTGCCCTTGTAGCCGTCGAAGATGAGCTTGGAATCCACGTGAGCGATGCGCAGGCCGTCTTCGGCGAAACTCGCGCACGCGAAAACCATCATCAAAGCGATTAGAACCTTGCGAATCATAGAGCCTCCCGATTCCTTAGAATCCCTGACCGATGACAAAGTTGAATTCCATGTCGCCCACCTTGCTGCGCTGCAGGCCCGTGTAAGTTTCGCCCACATCGAGCGGCCAGGCGAAGTCAAACCCGATAATACCGAGCATCGGCACCACCACGCGGAACCCGAAACCGATATCCTTCTTGAGGCTCGTCGGGTCCCATTCGCTGAGCGGGTTCCTGCTCGGCTTTGCGACCTTCGTCTTGGGGTCATAGCGTTCACCGAACACGTTACCCGCGTCAAAGAAGAACGGCAACAGGTAGAACACCTGCGGCACAATGCCGAGCTGGAGTTCTGCACCCGTGTACTGGTAGCTGCGGCCCAGGCGGCGGTAACCAATGGAGCCCGAGCTGTAACCGCGCATGTTGCCTTCGTAGCCCATCACGCCACCCATCGTGAACAGCGTGCGGTACTGCAGCTGGTCGCCGAACATAACACCGTACTCGTTGGTAAGCGCAATCGCGAGGCGGTCGCGGAACAGCGGGAACCACCACTTGATGGTGAGTTCCGTCTTGATGAACTCGAAGTCGCTGAACAGCGCGCCATCTGCCACCTGGATATCAAGCTGGTAGCGGGAACCTTCCGTCGGGAACTGCGGCAGGTTCTTGTCGTCGCGCACCAGTCGGAAGTTGATGGCAGATTCGATACCGGTGTAAACCACGTAGCTGCCGTCGATGTTGGGGCCCTGCTTGTTCATGAGCCAGCTGTAGCCGACCTGGCCGTAGAAGTAGTCGTCGGGCCACTTGAGGCGCTTGCCCAGGTACACGGAACCGCCGTAGCGGGTAATGTTCGGGTCGCCGTAATCTTCCATGTTCCACCAGGAGTAGCTGAGGCTTGCACCGAGCGTAATCGGCTTGTCGAGCAGCCAGGGTTCCTGGAAGCTGATGGAGGCGCTCTTCTTGTCGGCACCGTATTCCACGCTCAGGCTTGCGGCCTGGCCGTCACCCATACAGCAGTTCGGGATAGAGATGCTCGCCGTACCCACAAGGCCGTCGCTCTCGCTGTACGATACACCCAGGCTGAACTGGCCGGTACCCGCTTCCTTCTCCTGCACGGTGAAGTCGAGGTCCACTTCATGCTCGCCGTAAATCTTGATATCGGGCACGACCATGTCGAAGTAGTTGAGCTGCATGATTTCGCGGAAGCTGCGTTCCAGCAGGGACTGGCGGTACGTATCGCCCGGGTACAGGCGCACCTCGCGGCGGATAACCTTCTCGTTGGTCTTCGTGTTGCCGTGGATATAAACCTTGTGGATGCTCGCGGGCAGGCCTTCGCGCATGCGGTACGTGAGATTCACCACGGAATCGTTCACGAACGTGCGTTCCTCGTCGAACTGAGCAAACAGGTAGCCATCTTCGCGGTAAACTTCAAGCAGAGCCTTCCTGGAGGCATCGTAGAGGTACTGGTCGAACACCGCACCGCTATCCAGGCGGAACGCATACCCGAGCACCTTGTCGTTCAGGACTTCGTTCCCCGAGAAGTGCACGTTGCCCATGTAGTAACGGCGGCCTTCCACCATGCCGATATGGATGCATATATCGCTCGAAGTGTGGATGTTGTCGTACTTGTTCAACAGCGGGAACATGTCCTCTATCATGTAGCGCACGAGCAACTTTTCCTCGTATTCCGAGAGTTTCTTGATTTTCTTGAGCGAATCGATTTTCGGGTTGTTGAACTTGCGGCCTTCCACAATCTTGAGCCATTCCTTGCGGGAATCCTCGTAGCGGATAATGTCGTTTATGAGCTTGAGGGCGTCTTCCTCTTCCTTGACCTGGGGGAGCGGACGGGTCACGTACCCGTGGTGCGACATTTCCTTGGAGGCACGGAAGAAGTGCGAGACCTGCATCGTGGGCTTGCCCGCCATCTTGTACATGGCAGTCGCCGGGTCGCCCATCGCGCGGTTCAACTGGTCGTAGAGCGGCTGCAGACGTTCGCCCACCGGCACCATGCGTCCCAGGTAGAACAGGCAGCTGGAATCCGGCAGGTATTCGGCACGGTATTCGGTCAGTTCCGCATCCAGGTAGCCAAAGTGGCGGATGGCGTTCAACACCGTGTCGCGGTCGGCCTCAAATACAGTCTCCTTGAACTCGCCACCACCGTACCACTGGTCCACCTTCGTGAGCATGTGGTCGGTAATGTCTATCGCGGGCACGTTGTCGTTACCCGTAATCTTGATATCGCGCACCTTCACCTTCTCGCCCTCGCGGATAATGAAGGTCACCATGTTCTTGTTGTCGTCTACGGGAGTCTCGCGGTAGCCCACCTCGGCAAGCAAAAAGCCTTCGGAATGGTAGTAGTCGATCATCGCCTGGCGGTCACGTTCCAGCTGGCTCTTGCTGTACACCTGGCCCGGAATCAGGCGCATCTTGAGGCGCAAGTCGTCCTCGGAAATCTCGTCGTTACCGTCCAGCACCGCCGTATCGAGGGCGGGCAGTTCCTTAATCTTGAATATGAGGTCCACCTCGGTGCTGTTGTCGATGTAGTCGACCCATGCAGAAACGTCGTCGAAGAGGCCCGACTTGTAGAGGGCGGACACCGCCTCCTGGACCTTGTCAGAAAGGATCGTGGGCGAAAAAGTCTGGCCGTCGCGGATGCCGATTCGACTCAACACCGCACGCTGGTCCATGTTCACGTTACCTTCGACCTTGACCTTCCTCACCTTGTTTTCGGCCATATAGTCCACAGGCATCTGGGACATGTCCAACAGCTGGGCCTGCACAAGACCAACAATACACAGAATCAATAAAAACAGACGGGTACGCAGAATAAACCTACCTATAGATTCAAAAAAACTTAAAATACCGCACAAAAATACAAAAATTGAAACTTTCTGCCCAACCGGATTTGCCGAAAAACGCACTTTGTTCGTCAACTTTTCACGTAATGTAAAGAAAGCGGTGCCAAGCGCAAGAAAAGCGGCGTCACAGAAAATATTTTCAAAAAATTTTCTTTTTCTCAGCCATAAAAAGACTAAATTACTTTCCGTAAAAATTTAAACCACTCTTTATTGAGGATTATATGCGTTCAACCGCCTGGAATGACGAAGAAAACAAGGTCCTGCCCGAAATGGCGCTGGATTTTATGCCCGAAGAAAAATTGCGCGACCTGCAGCTGCAGCGTATGCGCGCCACCGTGAAACTTGCCTACGAGAAGGTCCCGCTCTTCCGTGAACGCATGGACGAGAAGGGATTAAAGCCCGAAGATATCAAGACCCTCAAGGACGTGGCCAAGCTCCCCTTCACCATGAAGAAGGACTTGCGCGACACCTACCCGTATGGCCTGTTCGCCGTAGACCTGAGCGAAGTCGTGCGCCTGCACGCAAGTTCGGGCACCACGGGTAAGCCCATCGTGGTCGGCTACACCAAGGAAGACATGGACGTGTGGGCCCAGGTCGTCAAACGCGGCCTCCTCGCCTGCGGCTTCCGCAGCACCGACATTGTGCAGAACTTCTTCGGCTACGGCCTGTTCACCGGCGGTCTCGGCATCCACGGCGGTTTCGAAGCCCTCGGTGCAACCGTCATCCCCATCAGCGGCGGCAATACCGAACGCCAGGTGATGCTCATGAAGGATTTCGGGGTCACCGCGGTGGGCGGAACCCCGAGTTACTTTGTCCGCATCATCGACGTCGCCGAAAAGATGGGTGTCGACATCCGTGACCTGAAGGTCAAGCGCGGCATCTTCGGTGCAGAACCGTGGAGCGACGGCATGCGCGACTACATCGAAGAAAAGACCGGCATCAAGGCGTACGACATCTACGGCCTTTCCGAAATCGTGGGCCCGGGCGTGGGCTGCGAATGCGAGTGCCGCGACGGCATCCACATCTTCGAAGACCACTTCTACCCCGAAATCGTCGACCCCGAAACGCTTGAACCGCTGCCAGACGGCGAAGAGGGAGAGCTCGTGCTTTCTACGCTCAGCAAGAAGGCCATGCCCATCATCCGCTACCGCACCCGCGACATCACCGCCATCGAGAAGACCAAGTGCAAGTGCGGCCGCACCATCCGCCGCATCCGCCGCATTGGCCGCCGCAGCGACGACATGATTATCATGCGCGGCGTGAACGTGTTCCCGAGCCAGATCGAGACGGCACTCCTCCGCGCAGAGAAGGCACTGCCGCACTACCAGATTGTGCTCGACACCAAGAACAACATGGACACGCTCGAAGTGAAGGTGGAAGTCTCCCGCGACATGGTGAGCGACTCCATGAGCGATATGGAACAGCTGAACAAGAAGTTCAAGCACTCCATTGAACAGATTCTCGGCATTTCCGTCATCGTCACGCTGTGCGAACCCGATTCGCTGCCGCGTAGCGAAGGCAAGGCCAAGAGAGTTATCGACAACAGGAAGAAGATGTAAGGAGGTACAACATGAAGATTCCGCAAGTATCCGTATTCGTTTCCAACCGTCCGGGCCGTCTCCAGGCGGTGTGCAAGTCCCTTGCCGACGCCGGCGTGAACCTCCTTTCGCTCACGCTTGCCGACTCCGGCGAGTTCGGGCTTATCCGCCTTATCGTGAGTGACCCGGAAAAGGCCGTAGACGTGCTCGCCAAGGCAGGCCTCAGCGCCACCATCACCGACGTGGTCGCCTGCCCCGTGAACGCCGCCATCGGTGGCCTCGCCGAACTGCTCTCCACTGCGGTCGGCAGCCAGCAGATCGACTACATGTACGCCTACCCCTCCACCCTGAACGGCTCTAACATCATGATTCTCCGCTTCCAGGACGTGGATAAGGCTATCGAAGCCCTGAAGGCCACGAACTTCAAGGCCATCAGCAAGGAAGAACTGCTGGGGTAACGAGCTGCACCGAAAAAGCCCAACGTTGTCATCCCCGCGAAGGCGGGGATCTTTTTTTGCAAAAAAGCCTCCCGAGGGAGGCTTCAGTTTTTCAGATATCCTAGGTGCGCACAGGGCGCTACGCGCTAGTTGTCCTGGATGCAGCGGACGGAGTTAGCCGTTTCATCTCCAACCGCAGAAACATATCCGTCATCAGCAATATTCATAAAGTGCAATGCATAATAACTAAGTGCAGAAGAAGTCGTTGTAGACCAAAACCATGTATCGTAATTTACTTTAGCATAACTTCCGTCATTCTTTCTTTGACCTGCAGGCAAAGCCCTGAAAGAATAACGATCTGAGCCATTCCCACTCATTCTTTCTTCAACCCAACGTGTCGTCGACTTCAGTAAATATCCAGCATAGTCGGAACCGCCTACTGAACTAACCAGCGTACTAAATTCTGTTTGATCTGGCAAATGCCATCCTTTGGGGCAAACTTGACTTGCTGCACCATGTGTATAAAGGCGACCATATATATCGCAGTTTGCAGCATTTTCCTCATAGCAATAACTACCATCTGTTACGCGATTCATATTTTCCGCCATCCAAAGTTGGTTCCCTATTGCTACAGTCTTATAGCTATGTCCATCAGTATCCTTAAGCACCCCCGTTACATACTGCGGATCAAACGATTTCCATTCCGAATTAACACATTTTTTGAAACTCCCTTTTACTTTATAAATACTATTTTCAATATAGCCAACACAAACTCGGCCAAAATCAATTTCGCCACTATTTGCCGGCCTAAACAATCCATCTTCACACACATACTTATTTTGTGTATTCACTCGACCGATAAGAATATTACCATAGCCATATTCACCAAATTCCTTACATTCACCCTGCATTTCCCAAGTATCATTGAATATATCAGAAGCAACGACCCACTTGCGCACGGTATCCGACGCAACCTGGTTCGTACACACATAATACAAGCCATCGTACTTGGCAGGCGTAGAATAATCACCATCTGTAATACAAGCCTTCCCTAGCAGGCTATCCAAGGCTGTTCCGTAACGCCAACCTTTATCCTGGTATACATAGTACATGTTCGGATTCAGCGGTCCCCTGCGAACAGTCGCTTCATCAGGATTCTTGGGTAACTTCGTGACATCCTTCTCTATATCGGTCGCCTCGCGCCAAGCACAGGGTAACAGTTTATTATTCATTAAAACAACTTGGTCAGAGGCGCAAGTGTACCAGACTTGGGTTTTGCCAACCGTAACACTCCTAGTCTTGTTCAAGTTATTTTTTGTGCAGGGACCCAGGCTATCCAACATATCCAGATTCGTTCCGCGGCGCCATGCATAACCGCCCTTTCCCGAAGTATCTTCATAAACGTAAACATGGGATTCGTTCACATTGCCGATTTTTGCAACTTCCCCATCGGGGGTGCCGAAGAGCGCCGTGTCGGCCTCGGCGGTAGTCGCCTTGCGCCAAGCAGTGGGCACCAAAGCGTCATCACTATCATCGCAGATGTACCACGTCGTATCGTGCTTCACGATTACGCTATCGGTTTCGCCCCTATTGGCGAATACGCAGGCCTTGATTCTTGCATCGAGTTCGGTGCCGCGGCGCCAGCTGCCGTTCTCCTTCACGTAGACGTTCGTCGTGTCGATGGAACCGTGCTTTACAGTGTCTTCATCCGCGGCGTTAAAGGCGGCAACGTCCTTCTCGAGGTCGGTTGCGAATCGCCATGCACCAGAAGCGTCACAAATCAGGCGCGCCAGGCTGCTGTCGCCTTCGGTATATGCAGAGTCGTTCGCTGCATAGTAGGCGGAGTACGCGTTCTTCGTGGCGAAGATAGCGCCTTCGTTACCCTTTGTACAGGCGGGAACATCCAGTTCCTTCATCCAGAAATTGGTTACATGGCCTTCGAATGCGGGGGCCTTGCTATCGGCGAGTTTCCAGCCCTCGATATTCGCACGGATAGTGGCTAGACGGCCATCAAGGTCAGCCTTCATCGCCCAGTCGGCAATCTGAGCGCGGCGCAGGGAATCGTCCCACACGCCATTGTCGCCCAGGTCCACACTCAATGCTGCAAGTAGGGCGGTAAGTTCGGACTCGTTGCGATCGCCCTGGAGCATCGCAGAAATAGCAAGCAGTGCGGCGTTGCCGTCACCTTCCTCAAGGATATTGAGGTCTTCGGCATAGTCGTCGAAGCCAGAATTGTCTATGCAAAACGCTGCAAAGAGGGAAGTTTCTGCATCGCGTTTCGCTTCAAACACAGACTTATTCCCCTTGGTAACAAGGCGCTGCACGCGGTCGTATTCCAAATGGGTCACCAGGTTGATGTTCGCCGTGCTTCGGCCGTCCAGGTTCGTGAGGGCACGAAGTTTGATGGTTGACGCACTGTTCTTGCCCGTCACCTCGTTGCGGTAGAAACCATCGGCAACAAGGTACGTGTAGGTACTCCTGAGCTTTACAGTCCTGATGTTGAAGGAGCCATCCTTATTCTCAATCTTGCCGCCGAATGTCTTACCCGTCTGCTTGAGGGACTTACCATTTTCCAATTCATAAGCCGTGACGTCGGTACCGCTAACGAACGGTCCTTTCTGCGAAACGCCGCTGAGTTCCACGTCGTCCATGGGAGTGCACGCTTCATCATCCGGGTCACATTCTTCAGAGACACTTGCGGAACCCGTAAGGTCCATCGTGAAGGTTTCCGAACCGCAGGCGATTGTGGCAGTAAGCGCCGTAGATTCCTGAATCTTACAGCCGACGCCGTCCTTGCCATTTGTTCCATTTGTGCCGTTGGTGCCATTAGTACCATTCGTGCCGTTATCGCCCTTGTCACCTTTCTCGCCGGTATCGCCCTTTGCACCAGGTGCGCCATCGGCGCCGTCTTTTCCGTTACGCACCGTACCGATGGATTCCCCGTTACAGAAAATCTCGAAGCCTGAGTCGTCGCTGAGGCTCTTCGACATACATACGTTGTCACCCACGCTCACAGTGCTTGCACTCAGTGATAGCCATTCCTTGCCGTCGCAGCCCAGGAACTCGTGTGTTTCGGAGATAAATGCGGTTTGCCCCGCAATTTCCTTGGTGCACTCGGGCAAATCCTTGCTCGTTTCCACCGCACCAACGTTCGCGTTTATCTGCTCGGTGATGTCGTCACCGCACGCCGCGAGAAGGAAAGCCGCAGGGATTGCAATTCGGGTTAAACACTTCATAGAATAGTCCTCATAAGGATGCTAACTTTCATTTTACATACAAATGTAGTAAAAAACGCCGAGCGATGCCCGGCGTCTTTTTTGTTACTAAGTGCTAGTTGTCCTGGATGCAGCGGACGGACATGGCATAGCCCTCAGGATAATCTCCCTGACTTACACTTGAGGCAAGGCCAAATCCTACATAATATGCTTTATCACCAGTGTACTTCTCTGTAGAAGTCCAGAAGAAAGCTCCATCGCTACCGTCAATATAGTGGGTTCCGTCGGGTTTCCAGTAACCACCAGGGAGTACCGTAAAGTTGTACACATCGGTTCCGTTTCCGTCGGAACCATACAAATTAATCCAATCACTCTTGGCCTTTAGAACCTTCCCAGCAACATCATTTCCTCCTACAGCAGCAAACAATTCACTCCACTCGCTACTGCTCGGCAGATGCCAGCCAATAGGGCATACAGTCATAGCCGTTTCCCAGACATACAAATGACCACGACCCTTGTTACAGTAATTACTATAAGTCTCAATATAGCAAGAACTGCCATCCGTTACATAATCCATGTTTTCCTTCATCCATTGCTGCGCTCCAATTACAACTGTCTTGTATTCACGTCCAGCCTTGTCCCTCATTATCCCGGTGGTATCCTTATTGTAAACAGAATACCATTTATTATTAGAGCACTTACGGAATGAGTCATTCACTTTAAATGTCAGCCCCTGGAGGTAACCCACACAGACCCTGTCATACATCAATTCCGTACTTGTTACCAGCCTGAACTTGCCGTTTTCGCACACATAGCTATATCCGGTGCTTACATCCAGACCTTTCACTATATTACCAAAGCCGTACGCACCTAATTCTCTACACTCGCTACGAAGATCCTTGGTCGTATTGTAGATATCCGGAGCAACCACCCACTTGCGGTTGACAAACATTCCGGCAATGTTCTCGAAAGTACATACGTAATACAGCTTGTTAACCTTGTTTTTCGATGTATCCCCTTCTACTACACAGCCCTGCTTTAGCAGGCTATCCAAGGCCGTTCCCACGCGCCAGGCGCCATCCTGGAATACGTAGGGCTGTTCCGTATTCACCTTTCCGTTGCGGACGTCACCCTTCTTCCACCCTCCGATGGCCGCCCAGCCGACAGTATCCTTCTCTATGTCGGTCGCCGAACGCCAAGAGAAAGCCACACGGAACGTATCGATAACGGTGCTGATATCGTTCGAGCACTTGTACCAGCTTTCACCAGCCCCAACAGTAATTTTTTTGACAGCATCATTTTGGGCTTCGGTGCACGCACCAAGTTCAGTCCTTTCCAAATCCGTCGCAGGTCTCCAATAACCATTTTCCTTCACATAGTACAGATTCTTATTTACATTGCCTTGCTGGTAATCGCCTAGCGTTCCTTCAAGGCCATATGTATCCTTTTCGTAGTTAGTCGCCTCGCGCCATTCCGTAGGCACAGGCTCGCCTTCTACGAGCGTGTTCCCGTCATTGACACACTTGAACCACATATTTTTAGAAGATCTGACAACACCGTCAACCTTATCCGACGTGCAAGGGCCCAAATCGCTGTCAAGGTCCAAGACCGTGCCGTAGCGCCACTTGGCATTACCGTTTCCGTCAACATCTTCAAACACATATACGAGCGACTTGTTCACGTTTCCAAGCTTTACAATCGCATCGCCCTCGCCGGGGGTGCCGAAGAGTGCAGTGTCGGCCTCGGCGGTAGTAGCCTTGCGCCAAGCAAAGGAATCGGACGCGTCATCGTTTTTGTCGCAGATGTACCACACAGGCTCGCGCTCTACTATAAGGCTGTCGGTCATGCCCTTGTTATCAGCAACGCAGGCGGCGTCAAGGGAGGCATCCAGTTCGGTGCCGCGGCGCCAAGCGCCATTTTCCTTCACGTAGACGTTCGTCGTATCGACGGAGCCTCGTTTTACAGCACCATCATCCGCAGCGGTAAATGCGGCGACATCCTTCTCGATGTCAGTTGCGAAGCGCCATGCGAACGAATCGCCGGAAGCCGCGCAAATCAAACGCACCAGGCTGCTGTCGCCGTCGGTATATGTGGAATCGTTCGCTGCGTAGTAGGCGGATTTCTTGTTCTTCGTTGCGAAGAGCGCACCTGCGTTACTGGAGTCGCACTTATCCACGCCGAGTTCCTGCATCCAGAAGTTCGTCACGTGCTGTTCGAATGCAGGGGCCTTGCTGTCGACGAGTTTCCAGCCCTCGATATTCGCACGGACGGTGGCAAGTCTGCCTTCGATGTCCGCCTTCATCGCCCAGTCGGCAACCTGAGCTCGGCGCAGGGAATCGTCCCATTCGCCGTTGTCGCCGAGGTCAACACTCAATGCAGCCAGGAGTGCCGTGAGTTCAGACTCGTTGCGATCGCCTTGGAGGAGAACGGAGACCGCGAGGAGCGCAGCATTACTGTCGCCTTCCTGGAGGATATTGTAGTCTTCGGCGAAGCCACGGAAATTAGAATTGTCGATACCGAACGCTTTGAAGAGCGACTTTTCAGCGGCACGCTTCGCCACGATCACGGACTTGTTCTCCTTGGTGACGAGGCGCTGCACGCGGTCGTATTCCAGATGGGTCACCAGGTTAATGTTCGCCACGCTACGGCCGTCCAGATTTGTGAGAGCACGTAGCTTGATCGTAGCCGCACTGTTCTTGCCCGTCACCTCGTTGCGGTAGAAACCGTCGGCAACAAGGTACGTGTACGTACTCCTGAGCTTTACAGTCCTGATGTTGAAGGAGCCGTCCTTATTCTCGATCTTGCCGCCGAATGTCTTACCCGTCTGCTTGAGCGACTTGCCGTTTTCCAATTCATAAGCAGTAACGTCCGTACCGCTCACAAACGGGCCCTTCTGGCTCACGCCGCTGAGTTCCACATCACCCGAGGGCACTGTGCAGGCATCATCAGTGGCGTCGCATTCTTCGGGCACGTCTACATAGCCAGTCAAGTCCATCGTGAAGGTCTCGGAGCCGCAGGCGATAGTCGCCGTAAGCTCGGTAGATTCCTGAATCTTACAGCCGGCGCCGTCCTTGCCATTCGTTCCGTTCGTACCAGGTGCGCCATCCTTGCCGTTCGTACCGTTAGTGCCCGGCGCGCCGTCCTTGCCATTTGTGCCGTTGGTACCCGGAGCGCCATCCGCGCCCTTGTCACCGGTATCACCTTTGTCTCCCTTTTCACCGTCCTTGCCATTCTTGACCGTACCGATGGATTCCCCGTTACAGAAAATCTCGAAGCCCGAGCCGTCGCTGAGGCTCGTGGAGGTACACACGTTGTCGCCCACGTTCACCGTGTTGGCGCTCAGCGTCTGCCATTCCTTGCCGTCGCAGCCCAGGAACTCGTGAGTCTCCTTGATGTATGCCGTCTGCCCGGCAATGTCTTCGGTACAAGCCGGCAGGTCGTCACTGGACTTAACCGCGCCAACGTTCGCGTTGATTTCAGTGATGTCGTCACCGCACGCCGCAAGAAGGAATGCCGCAGGGATTGCAATTCGGGTTAAACACTTCATAGAACAGTCCTCATAAAGATGCGAACTTATATTTTACATACAAATGTAGTAAAAAGGCGATATTTATGACAAATTCGCTTATTTCACGGTATAAATCGTGAGGGTCTTGCTGTATTCGTAACCGACAACAAGAAGAGCTGTGCCGTTCGGGCTCTTTTCGGCGGGGATAAACAGCACGCCTTCGGGGCCACGGTCGCTCGGGTCAAGGTAATAGTCCACAAGTCTTGGCGAGGGGTTGCTTGTCTTGCCGAAATCGGTAATGTCGAATACGGCAATACCGCTCGTGCGTTCAAGCCCCACGAAGGCATATCGTTTACCCGCGACCTCGCCCACGGTCACATTTTCGGGTTCGCAGCCCTTGTCTTCGCTGCGGGAATCCATCTTGACCTTGTTCTTTTTCGCGTTCCAGTTAAAGTAATCGGGAGCGACCTTCGCAATCATCCGTTCGAGCATATCGCCGCTATCCCAGACAAGCGCGCCTGTCGCACCGTCGAAGATGCTCACGCTGCGGGAACCGAACGTGTATGCGTACGGGCAACGGCCACCGGGCGCCATATCGGGCACGGCATCGCAACGTTCCAGGTTGCTCACGGAAATCCCGCCCAAATCCCTGACCAGCTCCGGAGTAAACACCTTCGGGTCCAAACGCCCCTGCTGCGAAAGCATCACGAGGCTCGTCACATCGGTCCAGGCCTTGTAATCGTTCACGGGAGCGCCCTCGTTCGCCGTAACCACAAAAGGCCTGCCGTTTACAACAAACGAAGAAATGCCATCGGGTTGGCGCAGTCCACGTAACGGGTAGTTCGCAATTTCAACTTTCGAATTCTTCTTGGCGTCGAGCCCGAACCCGGGAACGGAATGGTCGACAAACCCGAGCGGGTACACGTTCGTGATTTTCTTTGCGGCAATGTCCACGACCGCTATAGCATTGTTCTCTTGCAGGCTCACCCACGCCGTCTTGGAATTCGGCGAAACGGTGATGTACTCGGGCTCGAGCGACTTCACGAACCCCTGTGCTCCGGTCCTACGGACCCCCTGCGCCATCAGCGACGCGGTATCGAGCCCGTCAAAGCCCGCAACCGCAATCTCGAGGCGTGACCACGGACCACTCTTCGGGGCGGTTACAATCGCGACACCGCCCTCGGGATCTTCGTGGAAATTCATGTCGGGAGAGCCCTCGCAGGCAACCAGGAGTGCCGAGCCATCGGGCGTAAACGTGAGCATGTCGGGCTGGTGGCAAACCTCGAAGAACCCGAGAACCTCGAGGCTGTCGGTATAGCGCATCACCTGCACATGGCCCTTTTTCCATTCAGGTGCGTTCAGCAAGCTCACTGCGAAAAGGTTCCCGTTCACAGTCACGCTCGAGGCATCGCCCCCCAGCGAAACTGTCCTTACGACCCTCGGCTTCGCCACGTCGGAAAGGTCGACAATTTCGAGAAGGTTATCGCCACCCACGACAAACAACTTCTTCTTTTCGGGCATGTACGCCGATATTTCCGCAGACTTCATGGGAATTGTCGCGAGCGGCTGCAGCGTAGCCCCCAACTGGAACTGGCCCGCAGGCGCATCGCCACCCTTCGCAAGGCATAGCCCCGCACCCAGCAACACCCCCATAACAGCACACAGTCCAAGTCTCATACGGCCTCCGTCAGTCAAAAATCAGCCAGAACAGGAGCGCCCCGACAAGCAGGCCTCCCATAAACGAAGACGAGCTCATCACGGCCGCCTTGCGGCGTTCCTCGTCGGCACGGTCCTTATCCTTCTCGCTCGCCTCGATAGCAATCCCGAGAGCCTTCGCGCAAACCTCGTTGTTCTGCTTCATGGTCTGGTAGCTCTGTTCCCAGTTGGCGCACTTGGCCTCTTCCACGACAACCGTCTTGCGGAGCGAATCCTTTTCCACCATGCACAGGCTGTCGCGCACCTGCATCACACTATCGCGCAGGGCGAGTTCCTCTTGCATCACGTCTACCGGGACCATTTCTGCAGGGGCGGCGGCGGGCGATTCACCCGCAGGCTGTGCGGGCACGGCTTGAGAATTCGCAACTTGCGCATTGCCTGCATTAGACGGCGCATTGCCTGCATTAGACGGCGCGGCAAACGCGAACGTAACTGCAAAAAGTAGAACAGCGAAAGACTTCACGAACATCGGTTACAACCTACCTGGGCAACACGGCAGTCTTGTGCCACTTGCCGTCGGAATATTTCATGTAGTAAACGCCCGGAGCGAGCGTAGCGGAATTCTTCACGATGGAGCCGTCGAGGGTACGGACCTGCACCACGCGGGCCGTTGCACCCTGGGCGGGAGCGGTCACGAGACGCGTAGAACCCTCGGAAGAACTGGACGCAGGTTCGGTTCCCGAAGAAGAACTTGCGGGTGCATCGCCGGACGAAGACGTTCCCGGTTCTGCAGAGGACGATGTCTCGGGCTTCGTAGAAGAGGACGTGCCGACCACGCTCGAAGAGGATGCATCCAACCCGTGGCTGGACGAGGATTTTTCTTCGGAAGAGGTCGGCCCCGGAGTCCCGCTGGACGACGAAACAACAGGTGTCTCGCTCGAAGAAGACTTGCCTTCGGAAGAGGAACTTGCAGGCGGATTGCTCGAAGAAGATTCGGGCAAGAGCGGCTTTCGGGAATCGACAAGCACTACCTTGAGAGCCTGGACGCGGACATATTCCGAGCGTATAGTCCTTGTCGGCTGGGAAAAATCCATAGCGTTACGAGCAACCTCGAAAACATGCAAGGAATCCATGCCAATAGAAGAGGAATAGGACCTGCCCGTCGCTCCGTAAGTATTACCATTAATAACCGTATCGAAAACGAACTCGTGGGTAAGCCCGACAAACCACCATTCAAAGGCGAATTCGAACGTCTTGGAAGCCAGCATGTAACCAGAATTGTAGCTATTGTCTTCAGGAATCTTTGCGGGAGCCATACCCAGCAAATTGTACGTATTCGTAGAATCGTAGCCATCCAGTTTCATGTTGTGAATATCAAAAATGTATGTAGCAATGCCATCTTCCGAATTCTCTTTCCTCTGCTTGCTATTATTCCATGTCGCATACTTGAACTCCGTACCTCGCCTTTCGCGACACTCCGCACTTATCGAAAGCGGAAGCTTGTTTGCGAACGATTTTGCACTGACCGTCACCGTCCTATACGATTCATGCCGCGTGGAGTTAGAGGAATCCTTCGCCCAGGTGTGCGGATTGCCGTACCAGTTCGATTCTTCAATATAGGCAGGCACAAGTTCAATCACAGGCTGTTCGCCAAGCGAAAGGGAATCGCAGACGTTCCGATACGGCGTATCATCTGCCGCATAGAGGGCGGGCACCATCGCGAGTGCCACAAGAGCAAGGAAAAACTTCTTCATAAAACCTCCCTTTTCTCCTAAATATATATCGTTTTCGCGCGAATCGTTAGCAGGCAGGGCTCGCCGGCAACCAAATCTGCAGGCATACTACCCGCGGGCAGCCAGAATGCGCTTCCAGCCGTCTTCGGGAATCTGCGCGCCCATTACCTGCACCACCTCGTTGGAGACGACGCTCCCGAGGTTGCCGCTGCGTTCCATATCCCAGCCGTTCATGTAACCGTACAGGAATCCCGATGCCCACAGGTCGCCGGCACCAGTCGTATCGATGGCCTTCGCGGGGCCAGCCTGCACGCGGGTAACCTTGCCGTCCTTCGCAATGAGGGCGCCACGCTTGCCAATCTTCACCACGGCAACCTTCGCCTTCTGTGCAAGAACATCAAGTGCAGCCTCTTCCTTCACGCCCGCATACGCATACGCCTCGTCCTCGTTCGCGATGATGATATCAATCATCTTATCGGCAAAGAGTTCATCGAACAGCTTGCGGCAGGCTTCCACCACGCCAAAGCTGCTAAAGTCGAGCGCGGTTTCCACGCCCAGGCTACGCGCCAGCGTAAACGACTTCTTGAAGCAATCCGCATTGAAAGCGCGGTAGCCTTCCGCATACAAGAGGCCCACGCCGTCGTAGAGTGCAGGCACAAAGTCCTCGCTCACAAGGAAGTCAGAAGCGCCGAGGTACGTCCACATGGAGCGCTGGGCATCGGGCGTTACCGCTGAGAACACGCAACCCGTAGCCGCATCGCTCATCCCGAGTTTCGATTCCACGCCGTTGCGTTCCAGGTGCTCACGGAAAATCTTCCCGAGTTCGTCATCGCCGACCTTCGAGATAAACGCAGCCTTGCCGCCCAGGCGCGAGAGCCCGACCATCGTATTGCAGGTAGAGCCACCCGGCACGTGCAGCGGGTTCTTGAGCGCCGCAAGGAACTTTTCCATCTGCGGCCAGTCCACCATGTTCATGCCGCCCTTCTGCACGCCCTGAGATTCAATCCATGCGTCATCCACGTTCGCGAGAATATCAACGAGGGCAGCGCCCATACCAAGAACTTTCTTCATAACATTTCCTCTAAAATTGCCCTGAACTAAAAGCCTCCCCTACGGCGGCGCAACTTTTCGCCCGCGCGCAGCAGGAACTGCCGTTCGGATTCGGTCAGCGAGTTGATTCCCTCGCTATTGACCTTCTTCAAGATTTCGTCCATGCGCTTCTGCTCATCGACGTAAAAGACCTCGCCCTCGATAGGCTCGTCACTGCGGGCAGGGCCATTGCGGTAAACGGTACCCTCGCCATCGTTACGGCCACCCTCGTGAACCTTAAAGCGGCTGCTGCGGATTTTTTCTTCCATACTGCGGCGCATACCCGCAAGCGTGTTCCCGAAACCCTTCTCGTAAAGGAACATGTACAGGAAACCGCCCACGACACCGCCCAGGTGGGCAAAGTGCGCCACGCCATCGCTCGAATGCGCCATGAACACGTCTACCGCGACCATGAACCACATCGCATACTTGATGCG
The DNA here is from genome assembly GCF_900143055.1 of Fibrobacter sp. UWR3. NCBI lineage: Bacteria > Pseudomonadati > Fibrobacterota > Fibrobacteria > Fibrobacterales > Fibrobacteraceae > Fibrobacter > Fibrobacter sp. UWR3. The sequence continues at coordinate 87,333 of NZ_FRCW01000002.1, forward strand.
CATCGGGAAAAAGAAGAACATGAGTAGCATACGGTCAGGGAAGAACTTGTAGTAGGCAACGAATATGCCCATCAACGCGCCCGAGGCGCCGATAATCGGGGCGTTCGTCATGCCGAGCCAGTACATCGCGAGGCTGAACACTGCGGCAAAAATCCCGCAGAAGAAATACATCCCCGTAAAGTGCTTCGCGCCCATCATATCGGCAACATCGCTACCAAACATCCAAAGCATGAGCATGTTGAAAAGGAAGTGCCAGAAGTCGACATGCACGAACATGTAGGTCACAAATCGCCACGCCTGTTCCGGAGCGAACGGCCAGAAGGCGCCAAAGTACGCGATGTAATCGGCAAGGCTACCATAGCCGAGGCCAGGCAGGTTCAGGTGCAAGCCAAGCAACTTGCCGCCTACGAAGGCAAGCAAAAAGACAACCGCATTTACAATCAGCAGTGTCCGCAGGACTTTAGGCAAAAACTGGAAAGGTCTCATATAATTAAACGCCCGCCAAGATCATTGGCACAATACTTTCAGGTACATACTTCGCGAGTAGTTTGCGGCCCTCTTCATCCTTCGCGATTCCCGCCTTCAAAAGTTCTCGCACCACCGTGCTCGAAATCATCAGGTGCTCGGGAGCGCTGGAAAGGAAAACCGTCTCGCATTCCGGGTAAAGCATCTTGTTGTTCCACGCAAAGGACTGTTCAAAATCCAGGTCGGCAGCGTTGCGGATTCCGCGCACCATGTATTCCACGCCGACTTCCTTCATGAATTCGGTCGTGAGCCCGTCGAACGCATCCACGTACACATTCGGGATTCCCTCGACAGCCTTCTTGATCATCTCCACACGCTGCGATTCGGAGAACATGTAGTTCTTGGAAACGTTCTTCGCCACAAGCACGTACACGTCACCAAAGCACTCGGAAGCACGCCTCACGATATCAAGGTGCCCGAGGGTAAACGGGTCGAACGACCCCGCGAATACGACATTTCTCTGCATGCCGTAAATATAGAAATTTTGCGATTATTTTCTTTTAGCTTGTATCTCAGCGTTGTTAGTCCAGAACATACGTATAACACTCGCCGAGTGAACCTAGTTTCTGAATAAGAATATCGCCCGTAGTTCCGGCCTCGCCCTCAAACTTCAGCTTGATTGCGGCGACCTTTTTTAAGACATCCTCTATAGAAGGGCCAGGACCCCAGCCACTCTTGAACTTCGCCCAAGGAAAGTCAACAGCGGTTATAGTACTTGACGCAGAAACCGAGGCACGATAATTGACGTATCCAGTCAATGTAGCCTCGTCTTCCACACCGAGTTCAATAACGAACGGAATCGTAGACTGATAACTGATGCACAAGCCTCCCCATTCCGAAACATCTACACCTTCCTGATTCTCGCTCCATACATTGAAACCGAGCCCCACATAGGGGTACTCATAGCCCTCGTCCAGGATCACGCTCGCCTTGATTCCGGCATACGCCTCGATAAGCGGGCCAAAGAAATTGTCGTAAGCGTTCGGTTCCACATCCGGTGGGAAAATAAACCTGGATGTCCCACCTTCATAGTCATCGCTGTAATTAAACCAGTAACCGGCCGTTTCTTCCGGGGAGCCGGTTTCAACTTTACCTTCGGTATCGGTGGTCCCATCCCATAAGAAACGGCTGTAAACATTCTTCCCGCTAGAAGAAGATTTAATTGCAGAACTCGATGACGATGTTACCGAAGAACTCGATGCAGCAACAGTATCCGCAGCAACGCTGCTACTGGATTCCGAAGAGTTTGATTCTTCAACAGGCACAGGTGCAACACTACTACTAGAATCCATGACGACATCGAACATTGCCGAAGACACATCGTCATTACAGGCAGAGCAGAAAAAGGCAATAGCGCCTAGTCCTAGTAGCAGAAACTTTATCATCGCAAGATTCCTCACAAGTAATATACACTATTCCTTGCGAAATTGCAAACCAGTTTTTCAGATATTAAGAGTAGATCCCCGCCTACGCGGGGATGACATTGCGGTATATCACGAGCGAGGATTCGCCGTAGCGGCGGACCTGCACAGTTCCGGCCTCGTCGGCCTCTTTCACCCATGCGGGGAGGTTCTTGCTCGGGGCCTCGAACACGGCGACACCCCCCGGGTTGAGCCATTCCCAGTACTTGCGCAGGTCAGGGTATTCCCTATCCTTGAACGGAGGGTCCGCATAGATAAGGTCAAAGCCCTCCGTTGCGCAGAGCGATTCCTTCTCGAGCATGAGGGCGTTCTTTTCTAACAAAGTAACTTTTTCGGAAAGGCCGAGCGCCTTGTACGCCTGGTACACGAGCCTCGCCTGCGAATGCACGAGTTCTACCGCTACAACGCTTGCGGCCCCGCGGCTTATCGCCTCGATGCCCATGATTCCTGAACCCGCAAACAGGTCGAGCATGCGGAAGTTCTCCACTCCCTGCAGAATGTTAAAGAGGGCTTCCCTCGTGCGGGAAGCCGTCGGCCTGGTCTTGTTGCCCTCCGGAGAAGGAACGTTCCTTCCGCGAAGAGCACCTCCGGTAATGCGGATAGACATGCTTACGGGGTGACAAACATCACCAGCGTGAATGCCGATGCGATTGCGCGCTTGGCGAACTTCATTTCGGCCTTCGTGACACCGATGCGAATCGGGGATGCATCGAGGGCGCTCATCAGGGACTGCAGTTCCGGGAAATCGGAGTTCGATGTCACCTGGTAGGTAAAGCGCTTGTACACGCCGAATTCCTCGACGGCAGGCTTGTCGAAACCGTTGAGCGTTACTTTGTTCGCAGCAGCGAGAGCCTTGAAGGCCTTGACTTCATCGGCAACCTCACCCACGTTCACGAACTTCGAAACGGCAGCCTTGTTTATGTTGTTCACATTGAACAGGCCAAACGCAGTAATGTCGGTCGCGGGAGCGTTTTCGGGCAGGGGCGGAGTCCTGAAATCGGAACTCACCTGCTTGATACGTTCAAGGAAGCTACGCTGCGACGTGGGCTTGACCGACACGCCACGCACGTAGAAGTAGTTGGGCGACTGGAACACGCAGTCCGAGAACCCGACATCGTCCGGGGTAGCCGTCGTGAGGAACGTAAAGAACTGGTTGATGGCGGCGCGCTGGAACGAAATCTTTTCCATCGGGAGGAACGAGCTGTAGTCTTCGCGCTTGTTGTTGAACAGCACCTGCGGCTTGACCTCGCCCACGACCTGCTTCACGGTCAGGGAATTCCTGTGCTTGATGGCCTCCTCGGCTGCAGCGTTCTGTGCCGCGAGCGAACCACCGGCGGAGGTCTGCTGTCCGCTGCTCAGGGTAAGTGCGGTACGGCTCGGGTCCTCGGCGCCAATGAGCGAGAGGTACGGGCCTGGCAGAACACCCTGCAACGGCTTGGGAAAGCCGAACACGCTGATAAAGCAGCTGAAGGCAACAAACACGAACAAGGCGGCAAGCAGCCCGACCAAGGTTTTCTTCTTGGAGGTCTTTACCTGCGCCGAAACGTCGGTCACGCGGACCGGGGTAACGATATCGACGGTGGCCGCGCGTTCGGCGGCTTCCATCAAGTTCAAGCGAATCATACACCCTCCATCACGCTGAGTGCAGTCCCGATAGCGCCGGCGCAGTTAAGTACCGCGGCAGAATCGGCCTCGTCGACCGGGAGCCTTAAGTTGGAGAACGAATCCATCAGAATGAGCAGGCAGCTGTCCGTAAGCTTTTCGCGGAGTTTCTGGACGAACAGCGGTTCCATAGCCATTTCGCCGCAGATATTCACCTGCTTCACTTCGGGCACGGAGTTCTGTTCCTTCGCAAGCTTCATCTGTTCACAAATGCCGTTGGCAAGAATCTCGGCAGCCTCTTCCATCGAGGCGTTCACGAGCGAAAGCGTAGACACGCAGCGGAGCGCATGCAGGTTGTCCTTGCTGAGCCAGAGCATAGTCACGCCAAAGTAGTCGGCCTTGATGACGCACTCGACCTGGTTTATGCCGTCGGCCACGTCCATGAGGTTCATGAGCGAAAGCACGTCCACTTCCATGCTCTTCGGCACGAGGCTCTTGCTGCGGAAGCCCTTGCGGAGCGCCTCGGCCCATTCACGCCGGACCGCGATAAGCAGAACGGTCTCGCCCACGGAGGCGTCGCCGCTCAAGACCTTGTAGTCGAGGATATAAGAATCCTTGTCGCCGTTGGTGATGAGGCCCAGGTACCACTGGACGTAGTCGTCGATGTTCGCGACGGCCTCGGCAGGCACGCAGATCTGGCGGACTATCGACCTGAAGGCGGGGACAGTCACCGAGATGGCCTCGACATCTTCCAGACCGTTTTCTTCCATCCAGCCCTGGAGGACGGTCTCGAAAGTGAAAATGTCATCGATGGGGCTCGTTTCCGTCTGGAGCACGGCAGTCTTCAAGACGCGCTTTTCGGCAGCGTCCAAGAGGGCGACTTTCAGGGAAACATCACCGACCTCAATACCTAGGTACAATTTCGTATCACTCATATACTCAACGACTTATGAAGATTTTGACACCCTAAAACTAATCAAAAATCACCCACGGGAGAATGCCCTCCAGCTTTTTTTTACCGATTCCGGGTACTTTTTGCAGGGAGGACGGCCCTCCGAAGGGTCCGTTCGCCTCCCGGAAGGCGATAATCTTGTCGGCGAGCTTGGGGCCGACCCCCTTCAGGGCGCAAAGTTCATCTGCCGTGGCATCGTTGATACGCAAGGGAAAGCGGACGACCGCCTTCTTTTTCTTGCCCCTTTTCGGGGGAGATTTCGCCTGCGGGTCGCCGGCGCTCTCGGCCACGGCGGGCACGTCCGGGGCACTCTCCCCCGCATATTCCAACCTGGACTGTGCCACGCCCGAAACTTTGCTCGTTTGAGCATACTTCTGACGGTCTGCAATGTCCACGTTCTCGATGGCGGGCAGCCCCCAGGGGGCAAACCTCACCAGCGTACCCACCGCAAACAGGAATATTGCGATGCGCACGACTTTCTTTTCGGCAGCATTCATCGGACCCCTCCAATTTTAATTTATCTGCTTCCGCGGTTCAACATCTCTTTTTCTATCAGCGCCTCCACCGTGCCCGCGTCAGATGGGACATCCACCGACACCGACGGGTAAGGGCTCTGCACTATGCGTATCGGGCGCCTGCCCAGAATGCGCATCTGCTCCAGCGAGCGCTCCTTCTCCACGGCGTTCTGCGGGAGGGAGGCGAACTCGTCCCGCGACACGCGGGAATACGCGTATATTCCCTGGTGCTGGAACCAGCGGGGAGCATCCGCCGGAGCCACGTTGCGGGTAAAATCTACGGCAAGGTCACCTTCCACGCGGACCTTGACTACAGTTTCCAGAGTCGATTCCGCAGGGTTCAGCGGGCAGGCGACGGTCACCCAGCAATCGGGGTGCAGGGCAAGTTCCTGCGCGACATCGGAAAGCACGGAAGGTTCCACAAGGGGCTCGTCGCCCTGAAGGTTCACCACAAGGTCCAGGCCCAGCATGCGGGCGGCCTCGGCGACGCGGTCGGAACCCGTCGCTGCGGGGCCGGTCATCACGAAGTCGAAACCCGCGTTAGATACCACCTCCGCAATCTGCTCGCTGTCGGTCGCGCATACGATACGCCCGAAACAGTCCGCAAGGAGCGCGCGTTCCAGCGTCCTTACAATCATTTCCTTGCCGCACAATTTAAAAAGAGGCTTCCCGGGAAACCGAGAAGACCCAATGCGTGCGGGTACAATGCAGTGTACATCCGTCATAATTCTAATAACGCCACTTAGGGCAAAAAGGTGCGACTAGCCGCCGATGACCTTCGGGATGGCGAAGTGGTCGTTTTCCACGGCGGGAGCGTTCGCGAAAGCCTGGTCAAGGGTAAAGCCCTGCACCGGGACGTCTTCGCGGAGAATCGTGGCGCCGTTTTCGACCGCAGTCATCGGTTCGACATTCGAAAGGTCAAGAGCCTTCAGAGCCTCGAGATGGCCGAGCATCTTGTCCAGATGCCCCTTTACCGCAGGGATATCCTCTTCTGCGATACTCAGGCGCGAAAGCTTCGCCAGTTTCAGTACTTCATCATTCTCTAACATATAACCTCGTTACTTACAGGCAGTAAAATAGCAAATTATTTTCGCAGGGACAAGTAGCTAGTAAAAGATCCCCGCCTTGGTTCGGCGACGCTCACCACAGGTCGCGGGGATGACATAACGCGGGAATGACGTGACGCAGGGACAACCGCTAGCCGATAATCTGGAGGGCGGCGTACTTGAGGACGATGGTCCTCGTGGTCCCATCACTGTTGAACCGCACGTCCACGCGGGCGTTATCGCCGGTGCCGTAGCACTTGACGATGGTCCCGATGCCATACTTCGCGTGACGCACGCGCACTCCTGGGTGGAACGGGTTCTCGCTGAACTCGTCGTAGACGACCCGCGGGCCACTCGGCACAGCGGGCTTGGGCACGTTGTTTACCTTGATGGGGTTACGGTAGACGATACGCTGGTCGTTCTTGCGGACAGAAGAGGGTACGGACGGTTTGGAGAACGTGCCCCGCGACATTCCGCCTCCAAACGAAGAACCGCGCGATGCCCCCGGGAAACGGCTTGCACCCGGGAACTGTCCGGAGCGCGGGTAAGGCGCACCCGAGGAGAACCCCTGCGACATGCCGCCGATGCAGGGCGTGAACTCCACCACCGACGGGTCGAGTTCCTTCAGGAATCTCGACGGCAAGAACGGGCGGATAGTCCCCTGGAAAAAGCGTCGCTCCGCATGGTACAGATAAAGTTTCTTTTCGGCGCGGGTGCAGCCCACGTAGAACAGTCGGCGTTCCTCTTCCATCTGTTCACGCATTTCCTTATCCGTCGCAAACGAGGAACCGCGGACCAGCGGGAAAATTTCCTCATCACAGCCCGCGATATGCACCGTATTGAACTCCAGGCCCTTCGCCATGTGGATAGTCATGAGCGTCACCGCGCCCTTGGAGGTATCTACCTTCTTGTCGGCATCGGTCAAGAGCGATATATCCTGCAGGAAGGCGTCGAGGGTCGCATTCGGGTGTTCTTCGTCAAATTCGCGGATGGCGTTCACCATTTCGTCGATGTTCGCGATGCGCTCGTCCGCCGTAAGTTCGTCGTCCTTGCGCAAGAACTCCTTGTAGCCCGTATCGGCAATAATCGTTTCGGCAAGGATGGGGAGCGGCGTCTCGCCCGCCTTAACCAGTTCCTTCCATTTCAGAATCATGTCGGCAAAGCCCTTGAGTTTCGGGGCGCCACGGCCTGCGCCGTTAGCCTCCGCCACGAGCATCTGCCAGAAGGTTCCTTCGCCCCTGCGCACGCGTTCGAGAATCGACTCTACGGTAGTTTTCCCGATGGCGCGGGACGGGGTGTTGATTACGCGCAGGTGTGCGGCATCGTCCTTCTCGTTGGCAAGGAGCCTGAGGTACGCGAGAATGTCCTTGATTTCCTTGCGGTCCCAGAAGCGCGTGCCCCCGAAAATAACCGAAGGAATGCGCATGTCGTTGAGCGCCTTCTCTATCACGCGGGACTGCGCGTTGGTGCGGTAGAAAATCGCCGTCTTCGAGAAGTTGCTCATGCCCGCGGCGCTGATGTTTTCTGCAATCTGCTGCGCCTCGGAGCGGTCATCCATCATGTGTCGCACGCGGATCGGGTCGCCCGCCTCTTCCTTGGAGAACACGTTCTTCTGCATTTCGACAGGGCGGATGTTATGCGCAATTACGGAACCCGCGCCCTTCACGATGTTGCTCGTGGAGCGGTAGTTGCGTTCGAGTTTCACGATGGTCACCGGGGCGAAGTCGCGGTGGAAGTTGCGAATAATCTTGATGTTCGCGCCACGCCAGCCGTAAATACTCTGGTCGTCGTCGCCCACCACGGTCACGTTCTTGTTTTCGTTTATCAGGAGCTTCAGCAGTTCGTACTGCACGTCGTTCGTATCCTGGTATTCGTCGACCACGACAAAATCGAAATGATTCTTTAACTGGTTGGCAAGTCCCGGAACCTTCTGCAGCATCAGGACCGTGTTGAACAGCAGGTCATCGAAGTCCATCGCGTTCGATTCACGCAGGCGCTTCTGGTATTCGGCATAATAGCGCGCGCGCTTTTCTTCGTCGGCAAACTCCGCATGCGCCATCGCCACCTCGGGCGTCTGGAGGACCGCGGAACCAAACTCGTAGAGCACCGTATTCTTGTAGCGCGAAATGGCCCCGTGCACGCGCTTGATTTCGGCGGCATCGCAGTCGTCGCCTAGATCTTCCTTCAATATCTGCTTCAGCAGGCGTTTCTGGTCGTCGTCATCGTATATCGAAAAATTGCCGTCGTACCAGGTACCACCAAATGCCTGGAGAGCCTGGCTCGTGTTGAGGCATTTCTTGAGCAAGCGCAGGCACACGGAATGGAATGTTCCCATCCACGAAAAGCGCAACGGGGCATCGAGCAACTTCTGGATACGCGCGGTCATCTCGCGGGCAGCCTTGTTCGTGAACGTCACTGCCAAGATCCTGTCGGATTCCACGTTGTGGTACGACACCAGGTGCGCAATCTTGTACGTGATGGCACGGGTCTTTCCCGAACCTGCACCCGCCAAAATCAGCATAGGGCCTTCAATTTTCTTCGCGGCAGCCGCCTGTTCCGGATTCAGCTCGCTATCCAACACACTCGCATCGACAACACGTGCCATTAAAAACTCCCAAAAGACTCAAAATATCGTTTAATCTATAGCGCGCAAAATATAAAACAATGTCACCTTCTTTGTAGAAGAAGGCGATTAAAATTCAGGTATAAAATTCACGCGGGAGGGGCCCCAGCTCAGAGTTGCGAAGGCCGCACGGGCCCCTCCCTGCACCCTTCCCATCATGGCGCAAGCGCCAACCTTACGGCTCGGCCATAGCCATACAAGTATGGCTGCGGCACTCGCCTTGACAGGTGGTGGCCGACGCTTATGCATACATTAAATACGTTTATTTCAAAATAAAAAGCGTTTCTTTCAATAAAGAAACGCTTATTTCAGGAATTTAGAACAGCATCATCGGGGGCCAGTGCCCGGACTTGGGGCGTTCCTTGAACGTCGCCTTCGGCAGGAACTCCTTGAGTTTCAATGTCATCGCGGGCGTCACGTCCTGGTCCATGCGGCCGTAGAGCACCTGGATGTCGTCGCCGTTTTCAATCACGCGGTCAATCCTGTTCTGCACCATGAACCTGAGCCCTTCGGCAAGGCTGTCCGGGTCCATTTTCTGTGCGGCCTCGAGCCATTCGTCGGGCCAGTCGCTGAACTCCTCGCCGAACTGATCCTTGAACGCATCCAGGGCGACATTCTTCGAGCCGTGCATCTCGCGCGCCTTGAAGAGAATGTTCTCGGAATTCCACGGGCCGTCCTCGTCGCAAAAGTCGGCGAACGGCGAAAGCAGAATCCACTTCTGCAACTTGGGGCGCTTGGACTGCGCACACATGAGCAGGAGCGCGCCCAGCCCCCAGCCTACAACGGTTTCCGCCTTCGGCATGCCGTCGATGGCGTAGACGTTGCCGAGGTTAGCGGCCATAGTTTCGTAGGGCACAAAGACATGGTCGGCAGAAGCATCCGCATCTGTCAGGTCGTCTTCCCAGAGGGAAAGATCCGAGGCCCAGTCGGGCAACCATATCCATTTTTTACTCATACCACAAATGTATATATGCAAATTCAAAAAAGAAAACTTTTTTCAAAAAAAAATTAATTTTTTTACAGATACTATATTTTGGAATAAGCAAATTGTAATTTTTTTGAACAGAACAGCAAAAAATAATATAGATAGGCCACCCATGCGACACCTTGCAATCACTGCAGCTTTCCCGATTATACTCGCCGCCTGCGCCGGCGCACCCGAAGTCGAAACTGAACCCGCAACCGACACCGCGGCCCCTTCGGCAAGCTCAGGGACCTTATCAGTAACCGACGAAACCGCAGCACCCCCCGAACCGGCGAAGCAGCTCCCGGACAATTCCTCACTCCCGAGCATCCTCGTGACCCCCGCCCAGAACGGGAAGGGTATCTCGGAACTGCAGGTAGTACAGAACAACCCGATGGCACGCGCCATGATGGAAGCGGTAAACGAGTACCTGACCAAAAAACTCTACGACGTGAAGTCGCTCGAGGGGGACGCAAACCTCAACTCCGTGGTGCAGATGCAGAACGACATCGCCGAGACGGACGAAGACCTCTCCTACCTCGCGAGCCTCGCCCTCGGTGCGGACGTTTACATCAAGTTTTCCGGCAACGTGAAGCCCGGTGCCATCTCCGTCGACCTGAACGCCTACGAATCTTCCACCGCAAGGCTCCTCGGGAGTGAATCCGCCATGGATGACGACTGCGGCGGCAACGACCAGACCGCTATCGCCGAATGCCTCCACAAGGCAGCAAGGCGCGCCATGCCCCTGCTCGAAAAGAAAATCAAGGCATACTGGCAGAAAGATTTAGAACAGGGAATTCAGTACAAAGTAATAATGAATATCAAGGGAGAATTCGACGAGGAAGAAATCGAGGACCTGCACGACGATATCGCCTCGGGGCTCAAGAAGGCGTTCAAGCGCGTAAACGTGAACGTGATGACCGCAAAGACCATCGACGCCATCATCTACGCCGACGGGAACGAGTTCCCGGATTCGCAGAGCGTGTACAGCGCCATCCGCGGTATGCTCAAGGGCAAGACCAAGAAAATCAACCTCACGAGAAAACTCATCCTGATGGATATCGAGTAGGTGACCCCGAACCTGAAAAACATTCTCGCGGCAACGCTCGTACTGTGCGCAATCGCGCAGGCGCTCCCCTCGCGGCCCGAAAACAGCCATATATACGACGAGAACCGCCTGGTCCCGGCGCAGCAGCTTGAATTTTTTGACCGGATCTCGGACGAAGTCGCGAACGAGACGGGAATCAGCATCGATGCCGTGCTGCTGAACGACATCGGGGAGCGCGTCGCTGCAAAATACGCCGAGGAGATTGCGGAAAAATGGCAGGCGGACGCCGGCCGTGAAGGCGAAGTCCTGATATTCGTCGCCCAGAAGCAGAGGCGCAAGCTGGTAGTGACCCGGGGAACCGCAAGCAGTATCATTGACGAGGCAAAAATCCGCAAGGCCGAGCAGGAATTCCTTGTGCCGAACTTCCGCCAGGAACGCTACGGTGACGGCATACTTTCGCTTGCCGGGTGGCTCACATTCGCCATCAGCGACAGCACAGGGAAAAAATTTGACATCGACATGCAGGAAGCACCCGCCGAGGAAGGCATGACCGTGCGCGGGTGGCTTTTCGTCGCGGTCGTGTTCGGCCTGCTCATCGCCTTCGGGAGAAAGGGCCGGAGGTTCGGGTTCTTCGACAACATGAAGAAGTTGCTATGCGTTAGCGAAATTGAAAAGTCGCAGTGGCCGGGAATCTTCCGGGACGCCTTCGGCGACAACCTCGTTTCGGCGTTCATCTCGGGCAGGTGCCTCGTGGAAGGTTTCGACGCGCTCGCAACGCCCTGGACTATAGACTTTATCCTCAGGGACAATTCGCCCGAGGTAATCACGAAGCTTGACGCCTTCCGGGAAAAGGCCCGCAGGGAGAACATCGCGTTCGGGCACTTCTACACCCCGGCAGAAATCGCGCAAATCCGCGACCCGCAGGAACTTGAATACCTACAAATCGCAAGCAGGAACGCGCCCCTCTGCGGCGTTCAAGATTTCGGCGTTCAAGATTTCGGGGTTCAGGATTTGGGGGCTCAAGATTTGGGGGTTCAAGATTTCAAAAATTTCTGAAAAGTAGGACTAAGTGGGCGATTTTTTGAGGTTTAGTCCTATCGGCCTGTGCAAAGCCCAGCCGACAATAGGACTAAATCGCGGCAAATGTGAGGTTTAGTCCTATTTTGCTTGGCGTTCAGTCCTATTTTGCTTGGAGTTCTTGAACATTTACCAGTAATTTGGGGAAATTTTTTGCACGATGCAGAATTAAAATAGGACTAAACGTGCGAAACTTTGGGGTTTAGTCCTATCGGCCTGTGCAAAGCCCAGCCGACAATAGGACTAAATCGCGACAAATGTGAAGTTTAGTCCTATCTTGTTTGGCGTTCTGTCCTATTTTGCTTAGCGATCTCGACCATTTACCAGTAATTTGGGGAAATTTTTTGCACAATGCAGAATTAAAATAGGACTAAACGTGCGAAACTTTTGGGTTTAGTCCTATCGGCCTGTGCAAAGCCCAGCCGACAATAGGACTAAATCGCGGCAAATGTGAGGTTTAGTCCTATTTTAGCGCTTGATTACATCACGCGCACCCTAATCGCGGAGCCTTCCCTAATCTCATTACCTCCGGCGGATTGCGCCGCCGAAGCCGCCACGCGAAGACCCGCGGTCATCGCGGTCCTGGTCGTCCCTGCGCGTTGAAGGTGGCGGCGGAGGCGGCGTGGACGAAGAGCCCGAAGACTGCCTGCGATTGTTCGCGATATCCATCGGGTCGTAATCGCTTCCCCGACCGTTATCCCAGCGGTCGTCCCGCGGGCTCTGCGCCCTCGGTGGAGGCGGAGCCGCCTGCATGTTCCTGCGGGTAACGTCGTTACGCGAGGTTTCGCGATACACCTGCGACTCGCGGGAATTCAAGTCCACAGGGCGCGTTGCCCCCGAATGGCGCGACACCGCTGCCGCAGGCCTTGAGGCCTGCGGGGCAGGCCCCGCCGAAGAACGGCGATTCAGGTCCGGCCCGACGGTATGCCTGTGGCGAGGAGGAGGCGCATAGCGGTGCGGGTGCCTGGGCCCGCGCCTGGGCGCGTGCCAGCGGTGGTCGCGCATGTATATTGCGCGCGCATTCCAGTCAAACCAGCAGGAACCCCACCCCCAGTACCCGTAATGCGTGCCGAGCCATACTCCCGGAGCGTAGCTTACACGCACGTACCCGTCGTAATAATTGTAATAAACGACATACGGATTGTACACGGGAACGTAGACGTATTCCGTACGTACCGGCATAATCGTGATGTTCTCGCCAGTCGTGACCTTCACGTAGTCGTCATTCCGCAAGTGCCCGCGCTCGTTTGCCGCCCTACGCAAGCGCTGCACCGCCTGCATAACGTCTTCCTTCTGGATAAACACGGCATCGCCAAGCTGGTCGGTCCATGCGGCATACCTATTCATCATCGAGAGCACGCGCGGGAACGGGATAAGCGCCTGGACGCTCGCATCGTAAGGCAGTTCTGCGGCCGCAATCGCATTCGAAAGCGCGTCGCCCTTCAGGTGCTTGTGCGCATTCGCCCATTCGCTCGCGGGGGCAATCTGTTCGCCGTAAGTTGAAGCGGCCAGCACCTGCACCAGTAGCGGGTCCGGGTAAAGCGCGATATTCGCCACCAGCGTGTCCAGTTCCGAAGCGCTGAAGTAAGCCTGCGCGCGGCCAACCCCCGGCAGGCAGAAAACCGCCGCCAGCAAGAGAATAGGCCAAATTTCGGAACGTTTTGTCTCATTTCTAGACATAGGAACCTCCTTCCCTATCAATATACAACTATTTGATGAACGGGAAAACCCTTCGGTTTCAAAAAAAATCGCCATTTTTCGCTTTTTTTTGAGTTGTAAGCAAAAACAACGCGTAAACGACAATTAACATAGAGTTTAAACATATATCATATACTTTTAGTCTAGACAAATGAACAGGTTTGGTTGGAGGTCTCATGTCAAGCCTAAAAAAACTCTCTCTCGCTGTCGGATTCGGCCTAGCAGGCGCTTTCGCGCAGACATACGATTTGCCCATCGTGTTCATTGACACCAAGGGCAAATGCCTAGACAACACTGTGAACGACAAGATGCCCGCCACGATGAGCGTGCTGGACGCGGCAACGAACAACGTAGCCGACAGCGCCAAGGGTACGCACTACGACATCGGCATCAAAGTGCGCGGTCAATCTTCGGCCAAGTTCCCCAAGCCCGGCTACAGCGTGGAAGTCCGCGACAACCAGGGCGAAGGCATAGACGTGAGCATGCTCGGGCTCCCTCCTGCAGACGACTGGGTGTTCCACGGCCCGTACGTTGACAAGAGCCTGATGCGTAACGCGCTCGCCCACTGGCTCTTTAGGCAGGCTGGCCACTACAGCCCCCGTACCAAGCACTTTGACCTCTACATCAACGGCGTGTACCGTGGCGTGTACGTGCTTATCGAAAAAATCAAGCGCGGCAAATATCGCGTGAATGTAAGCAAGCTCAAAGAAACCGACATCAGCGGCGACGACGTGACCGGCGGCTACATCTGGGCATTCGACAAGACCGGCACCAATACCGGCGGCATGGGCAACGAAGACATCAACAAGGAAGGCTTCAAGACCGCCGACGGCCTGAACGTCATCATGCACTACCCCAAGAAGGAGAACCTCCAGCAACAGCAACAGGCCTACTTGAAAAAGTACCTGGAAGATCTCGAGAACCTGTTCAAGAACGGCAAGAACGGCAGCGGGTACGAAAACTATGTGGACATGACTTCCGCGCTCGACTACGTGCTGCACGAAGAAGTGACCAACAACTCTGACTCCTACTGGTGCAGTTTCTTCTTGCACAAGCCCAAGGATAGCAAGGGCGGCAAGGTGACGCTTGGCCCGGCTTGGGACTTTAACCTCGCCATGAGCAACGGAAGCCAGCCCGAGAACGGCGGTAACAATAACGGCGGCAACAACGGCTTCAACTGGAATATGTGGGGCGGTGGCGGAATGGGCGGTGGCGGAATGGGAAGTTCCGGCACCACCGGCTGGCAAATCGAGAGCAGCATGAAAACCGGCATGAGCGGGCTCAAGATTCCCAACTGGCTGCTTGGCATGTGGAAAGACAGCCATTACCAGAGCGAACTGAAAAAACGCTGGGCGGAACTCCGCAGCGGCGTATGGCACTCCAAGACCATGGACGTGTATCTCGACTCCATGAAGACGTACCTGACGAAGGCTGCCGACAGGAACTTCAAGCGCTGGCCGAACTTGGGCAAGTCTAGCGGACAGGGCGACAGCGACCCGCAGCCGATGAAATACTGCAACCAGGGCGGTGGTCAGCAAGGCATGTGGGGCATGAACATGCCCATGGGCGGCTACAATGCCGACACCTGGGACGGCGAGTTCGAGCATCTCCGCAAGAAGATGAAGGAACGCATGGCCTGGATGGACCAGCAGCTCGGATTTACCGAACCTGCGCAGCCCATCGTCACCGAGCCCGTAATCCACGTTCCCGACTGGGCGAAGGATACCGTATCTAAAGTCGAGCCCCCGGAGCCCCCGACCATTGCCCTGGACGATTTCAGCAGGCTCTCGCCGACAAACTTCTTCAACGTGAACGGCGACAAGATCGAAATCATGACAGACCTGGGCGGAACCTTCGCGCTAGTCGACCTGAACGGCACAACGCTGTTCAAGACCAGAATCAAGAAGGGTGTTACGACCCTGAAGGTGCCGGAAAGCGCTCAGGACAAGCACTGGATTGCAACGCTCAACGGGAAGATGCTAAGCCGCTAAAGTTTTTACCGCGGCGCACGCCCCAGAAATTGTCGTGAACTTGGTGAAGTGTATTTTTACCGTTCACGACGATTTTTATTTCTAGGCGCGAGATGTAGACGCCAGTCCCGACCAGGCGGCCGCTATTGGAACGCATGTTCCATGCAAGGAAGATATTTCCCTTGTTCTTGAGGCAGCCCTCTTCGCCGTACACGCCCTTGTCGGAGCACCTTATCGTATTGGACGTTCCGCCCACGTACTCGCCGAACTGACTGTAATAGAACGTGCGGTAGTGCAGTTCCACGGCATCGTCAGATACAATCGTCCTTTCGCCGCTACGGTACTCTTCGAGATTGAATTCGGTCACCTCGCCCGCCTTTACGGCATCGACAAGTTCACGCGCAACGCCTGCTTCTGCAAGTTCCGCATCTAGCCTGCCGCTACGGATGGCATCGAAGAGGTCGGCCTGCGTCACGGTCTGGACATTCCCTATGGTGATTACCGTATCGCGGCTCGCCTCGATATTCGCCTCCGCCATTTTCGCGAAGAGCTCCAGGTCGCCCTCGCCGACAACGGACCTGTAGTTGTCCTCGGTAATGGAACCGTCCAAAATCCCGTTGATGGCCTGCTCGCTAAAACCATACGAGGTATCCACCAGGTTCACGCGAATGTCGTTGAACAGCTGCGTCAAGGCTTCCTGCTCGCTGATGCCGACAATCGTCGTGTCGTAATCCGTCTCGCTCCCGACACGCGACTTCACGAAGGCGTCGAACTTCTCGACCGCATCCTTCGTCTGTTCAACCATAATCTTCGCGATATCGAAATCGACAAGCGAGCCCTGCACGCCGAGCGAATCCGCTATCTGCTGGGCGCTCTGGCTTATATCCGTAACAAGCTTCACCTGCGTAACCGTGTCGTTCCTGACAATGCCATAAGGGTCTTCTCCCAGCGAGACTACGCCCGGGTTCTCTACACCGAGTTCCTGGTCGCCCGTAATGGCAACCCACGGATTGTCCCTGTGCGGTACATTCCCGGCAAGGTCCTGCGCACCGCCCTTGGGCGCGAACCTTACCAGATCGCCGTCCGTCGGCAGTACAGCCCCGTTCCCGCCCGAGGTATAGATGAGCGTCATGCGCGCTCCCGTTCCGCCCTGCTGCAGAGGCCTTTCGGGCTTCTCGTTTATCCCCGAGCGCATGCAGGTGTATTCAAAAATCTCAGTAAACAGGTGCCGGGACTCTTCAGAAATCGCCTCGCTGAAGGTAATGTCTATAAGCCTGCTCCCGTCCTTGCTTATCTTTTTCGAGGCCGAAAGCACGATGGGCCCGACTCCGTCGGCAACCTGCTCGTTCTCGATAAAGAAGTTGCTGACCTCGCCCTCATTTTCGTAGGTAAACCAGTTGTTCAGGCTTCCAGAATAGATTCCCGACGCATCTCCGGTAAACTGCCTACTGCCAAAACCGCAAACCTTCCCGGTACATTCCGCGCCAAGGTCTTCGGCAGTAAGCACGATGTCGGTCTCGTTCACAATCTTGAATTTCGACGTCGCCACGAACGTTTCTCCGAAAGTCAACTGGATAGAATCCAGACGGCTCTTGCCATTGACGGCGCGTTCAAAGTGAACGTACAGGCTGTCGGCACGCCCGTCCCCGTTCCGGTCCATCGCAATAGCCTTCTCCACGCGCGGTGCGGGAGGTTCGGCAAACTTCAGGTCGGTCCATACCGAAACGCCCGCCGCGGCGCCTTTCGCCGTGAGCACGGCTCCGGACACGGGAGCATTCGCATGTACGTAGAATGTCGCACGCCCATCCTCGTCCAGGTTCACCGCGCTGATTTTCTTTCCGCCCGGCGCATCCAAGATATCTATCGCCGCATTCGAGAACGATAGGTTTATCTTGCGGTTGTAATTGTTGACGACGGCCCATTCCTCGAAGAACGTGATATTCACCTGGTAAGTCGCATACGCCCAGGGGCCAATCTGCGCCGTATCGCCAGAGACCTGCGTACCGAGGACAGTCCAGTCTTCCTTCGCGAACGCGACGCTCGGCACGGAATAGGACGGCACGGTAATTTCCACCTTCGTCACCTGGCTCGGGTCAGCCTTCAGGGTAATTTCCAGGAAGTAGTGCCCGGGAGCAAGCGCATAGTTCGAAACAATCGCTGCAGAATCTATCGAGAACGTGGAATCGCTCGTAATCTTGATTCCCTCGTAATGGGTACCGACCCCGAGTATCTCGGGCCCCGCGAGATTACCGCCGGTAAGCTTGAAGGTCGACGCGCCACCGGTCGTATCGCGCTCGGCAGAATTCGCGTCGAAATTGCAGGAAAGCTTGCTCTTCTTGTTGATCTGCCATACCTCGTAACTCATTCCGGAGCCGCGCCTGTCCGAAGTCAGGAACAACGACGCCTCGACCTGCAGGTCAATAGAAGTGCGCATGCGGAAATTCGACGAACCGGTATGGCGCTCCACGTAAAAGATATGGAAGTCGTACGTCTTTCCCGGAACAAGCATGTCGCCGGTATTCTGCCCGATGGTATCGAGATCTACAGCACCCGCCACCTGGCCATGCTGCCCACCGATATCCACCGCAAGGCGATTGTCGATAAACACCCAAACATCGTCGTCGCCGTAAAAGTCGAAGTACTGGCCCGGGACATACTCGAACGTCGCCTGTATTTTTGCGGCATACCCGAAGTTGTGCTTCCCTATCTTCGTTCCCTTCAGCTGGTCGTAGTAAGGGTTCGGCACCTTCTCCGCATCGTCGAGAAACTCGAAATCGTCCAGCAGGAACATTCCGTCCGAATTGGCCTCGTTGCCTTTCGATATCTGGTCCTTCGAAACTTCCGCAAGCCAAAAGCCCTCGTCGTCCATAGATACATACAGGTCGCGGCAGGTCATGTTCGTGTATTCGTTGCCCGCACTGTCCTTGGCGACGACCTCGGGCAGGAACCAGCTGTCAAGATGCTCCGTAATCTTGCACTTTTCCGGGAAGGGGTCCGCACGCACGGGAACCCCGTTCGCACCGAGCCTGTATTCGACCATACCCGTAATAGCCTTGTCCTTGCCGGAGCACCCGCCCGAACCGAAGTCCGCGCTGACGCCGTTTGCGGGGTCACCGTTTTTTCCGCTTCCGTCGCCATCGCCATCGGTACCGTGCAGCCAGTCGTAGACGGTCACGGGAATCTTCTTGAGCGGGCAGTCGCCAAGCACGCCGGGGTAACCGGAAAACAGCGCGGGAACATCGGCCTTGTACCCCTGCACCCAGACCGTATCGGAGAGGGCGGCAACGGAATCCAGCAATATCTCGCTTGATTCCGTAGGTTCCTCGGCGACCATGCCCTCGGCACCCACGTAGTTGAGGCCGACAGTCTGCTTGAAGTAGACCCCGAAGCCCTCGGCGGGCGCATCCACCGTCGCCTTGAACCAGCCGCAGTAATTTTCGAGAGGCGTCATCGTGGCTACGGAATCGCCCCCTACGAACAGCACCGCGTTTGTGTTCGACCACGGCGTAAAGAAAACGACCGTCTTTTCGGCATGAGCCGTTCCGAGCGCCAAGACGGCAGCCACGGCCAGCATCCTGCCCTTTTCTACCCAATTCACCATAACATCCATCCCTGAGATCATCTACAATGTTCTCAAATTTTAGAAACAAATATAACATCTTTACAATAAGATATATTGTTTTTAAACAAAATTTTACCATTATTTAATAAAGAATGTTCTCACTTTTTACAAAATGTTCTCATTTTCCCTCAGAAACGACTGAATAAAAAAAAGGCGGCGCAAGGCCACCTTATTCTCCACATCTTGCTAAAAGCAAAAGGGACGTCCGATGGACGCCCCTTATTTGTTACTTCTGATTTGACCAGATGACGTAATCCCCGAGGGCTTCTATCTGCTTTTTATCCAGGTAGTAAGCCAGCGAGGGTTTATTCGGAAGAATGATTTCGTACATGATAAAGGAATTGATCTTCCCTGCCGAAAGGGCCTTGTCCAGGCGGGTAAGAGTCTTTGAATTCGCCTTGCGTTCATCAATTTTCGGCAACAGGCCGGCAAGGCATTCCTTGATCATCGCCTCGCCCATGTCCTTGTTTGCCTCGGCACGCTTCTTGTACTCGGGTTCGAACTTCCACGCGGCCTCGATAAACGCGTAATACATCCAGAGGGTATCGGCCTCCACCACCACGGAACCATCGGGTGTCTGGAGGACACGTGCCTGCGGGTTGAACGCCCAGTGGCTTGAATCGAGCCCGTTGGCCGCATAGATTTTCTGGCGCAGGGATTCGAGCCGCGGGTTGTTGCGGTTCAGCACCTTAGCGATAGAAATCTCTTCGAGGGCCTTTTTCTGGTCGCCCTTGTTGCGGTAAACGTCAGCAAGCAGCCAGTGCGCAAGGTAATCGATGTAGTTTGCCTCAATCGCCTTCTTGTACCAGGACTCAGCCATGTCCCAGTTCTGCTCTATACCGAAGGTCTGCGCGATGTAGGCCATCACGATGGTCGCATTCGGGTCAAGCAGCAGCACGCGCTTGTAAGCATCGCGGGCTTTCGCGTATTCCTTCTTGGAAAAGAGGGCCTCCGCCTTGTCTAAAGCCTTCTTCACGTCACCCTTGAACTCGAATGCGGTCACCTTGTAACCTCCATCCACAAACCTGCGGTAGGCGGGCATGTTCAGCAAGTTGCTGCGGTCCGGTTCCGGGAAAGGTTTCTTGAGTTCCTTCACGGAATAGGGAATCTTGGAAACGTTCAATGTCTCCATCGCGCGCTTCAAGGGGTTGTCGTTTTCCGCAAAGGCAACTGCGGCAGATATGCAAAGAATGAGAAGCGTCTTGAATTTCATACTGTAAGTATAAAAAAGTTAATCCTTTACGCAGCGAACGTAGCAACCGAATAGTTTCTCGTTCTTACTCATGCTCGCATAATCACTGCCAACATACAAATAATAGGCAAAACGCGGAGAAACGTCGTAAGAAGCCCAAAGACATGTGGAACTGCCTGTTTGCTGATTATTGAAGACGGGTGGCAGAACCATCCCGCCAGGCATCAGCGAAAATCCGTATTTATCACGGAAAGCACTTTCAACGGTTCTAGAATCATTCTGCCACAAGTTAGACGCCTTCAAGTTGCTATTCCCGGAATGCCGTTCATTGACTGCGTAGAGCATAGTCTGGAATTCAGCCAAATCCGGCAAATGCCAGCCTTCCGGGCAAATTCCGCGAACATCTCTCGCTCTTGTGCAATATGAATCATTGCCACAGCCGACCGCATCATCGGAAAACTTGCCCAGGTAGTCCATGGCCGCAGCCCAGGTATATCCATATCCGTACTTGGCACAGGAATCCTTGTCATCCTTGATGCATCCTGCCCCTTCCGGATAATCAAGCCTCAGATTTTCCGCCATCCATGTTTGATCACCGATCACGACAGTCTTGTATTCACGGTTGTCGCGACTATCCTTGAGTGTCCCGTATTCGCAGTTGTCCTCTTCTTGCGTCTTGCACGGTTCCAGTTGCGCGACATCCGCAGAATCGGGTATCACCTTATAGAAATCGTCATCCTTCACGCACCTTACGGCCATATAGCAGCCACCACTATTGTCTTTCCATTCCACCGGTTTTTCTGCTTCCAAGTTAAAGGAATACAGGCTACCGTACTGGGCATAGTCTGCCGACATGTATATGGCTTTCGTATTGGACCCTCCGCTACATCTCATTCCCGTGGGAGTCGCGGCAAAACCATAAATGTCCGTATCGCCCTGCCTATCGTACCAGGCGTCGACAGACCGCAGCAACTTGCCTGCGGAATCCGGGCCGCCAACAGTCGTCACCAGCTTGCTGAAATCCATAAATCTCGGAAGATGCCAACCCGCGGGGCACGATACTTTCGCATCCATGTCCCAATAGTAGCGCCATACATCAGTGTCGGCAATGTCCGGGGTATAATTATATGAATATTTCGTGGCAGTATCCGTATAGTTCAGGTTCTGCGCCATCCAGGTCTGTTCCCCGATGACCACGTACCGGTAAGCCTGCCCGTCGCGTTCGTCGATAAACACCTGCACGCTGCTCGAACTCTCGGGTTTCTGCGAACTGCTGGATTCTTCTACCGAGCTACTCGATACAGAACTGCTAGACACAGAACTGCTCGATTCCTCGATAGAACTGCTAGAAGCTTCTTCGGAAGAACTTTCCACGGAACTGCTAGATTCCGGTTCCGGGTAATCGAGCGACGACGAGCCGTCATCGGAACACGCCGCCATCGCCAGCGCAACAAAAACACCCGTCACACATTTCTTGAAATTCATTTGCCTCTTCATTGAGGAACCTCCTATTCAATCTTTTCCAAAGATATATTAAAAGGCGGCACTAGGCCACCCTTTAGTTTGTTTTTAACACGCAGTATCGCGATGCGTTATAATTCGAATTACTTCGCGACAGTTTTTGCGAAAGAATCCTTCAAATCGACAGTCCTATTAAAGACAAGATGGCCCGGCTTGGAATCTTCGCTATCGAGGCAGAAGTAGCCCTGGCGCATGAACTGGAAGCGGTCTTCCAGCTTGGCGTTCGCGAGGCTCGGTTCCACCTTGGCCTGCTTGATGACCATGGATTCCGGGTTCAGGTAGTCGTGCCAGTCTTCGCCCTCGGGAACCTGTGCCGGGTCTTCCAGCGTAAACAGGTTGTTGATGAGGCGCACTTCGGCGTCCACGGCATGTGCTGCAGAAACCCAGTGGATGGTGCCCTTGACCTTGCGGCCATCGGGAGTCTCGCCGCCCTGGCTCTGCGGGTCGTATTCGCAGTGGATCACCGTCACCTTGCCGTTTGCATCCTTCTCGACGCTCTTGCAGGTCACGAAGTAGGCGCCCTTCAGGCGGACTTCGCCATCCGGCTTGAGGCGGAAGTACTTCTTCGGCGGTTCTTCCATGAAGTCGTCGGCCTCGATGTAGAGTTCCTTACCGAAGGGGACTTCGCGGGTACCGGCGGCGGGGTCGTTGGGGTTGTTTTCCACCTTGATCATCTCCACCTTGCCGTCTTCCCAGTTATCAATCACGAGCTTCACCGGGTCAATCACCGCCATCACGCGGTTCGCCGTCTTGTTCAGTTCTTCGCGGATGCAGAAGTACAAGAGGTTCACGTCAACCATGGAATCGGCCTTCGACACGCCGATGCGGTCACAGAACTCGCGGATGGAACTCGGGGTAAAGCCACGGCGGCGGTAACCGCAGACCGTCGGCATACGCGGGTCGTTCCAGCCCATCACGGCCTTCGTCTCCACCAGTTCAAGGAGCTTGCGCTTGCTCATCATGGTGTAGGTCAGGTTCAGGCGGGCAAATTCAATCTGCTGCGGGCGGTTGTCCAGGCCGAGCTCAATCAGGAACCAGTCGTACAGCGGGCGGTGCGCCTCGAATTCCAGCGTACAGATGGAGTGGGTAATGCCCTCAATCCAGTCGCTAAGCGGGTGGGCAAAGTCATACATCGGGTAGATGCACCACTTGTCGCCGGTGCGGTGGTGGGTGCAATGCTTGATGCGGTAGATGACCGGGTCGCGCATGTTCATGTTCGGGCTAGCGAGGTCCACCTTTGCGCGGAGACACTTCTCGCCATCGGCGTACTTGCCGTCGCGCATCTCGCGGAACAGCTTCATGTTCTCTTCGATGCTGCGGTCGCGGTAGGGGCTCGGGCGGCTGGGCTTGCCGGCGTCGTTGCCGCGGTATTCCTGCATTTCGTCGCGAGTCAGGTCTTCCACGTAGGCCTTGCCCATCTCGATAAGCTTTTCGGCAAAGGCGTAAATCTGGTCGTAGTAGTCGCTCGCGAAGTATTCGCCGCCCTTCCATTCAAAACCGAGCCACTTCACGTCTTCGCGGATGGAGTCCACGTATTCCACGTCTTCCTTGGAGGGGTTCGTGTCGTCAAAGCGCAGGTTCGTGATGCCGCCGAAGTCCTTGTACTTGATAGCGGTACCGAAATTCAGGCAGATGGACTTCGCGTGCCCGATGTGGATGTAGCCGTTGGGTTCGGGCGGGAAACGGGTATGCACCTTGGTGCGCTTGCCCGTCTTGAGGTCGTTGACGATGATGTCCTGTACAAAATTCGAAGATTCGGGAATATCCATTGTGGCATCCTTTAAAAAATTACGGGGAAAATTTAGTAAAAAAACGCCCTAGTCCTTGAGGCAACGAACAGAGAGACCGTAATACTTATAATGATCTCCTAGATACACATACGCTTCCCAATATCTCAAGCGCGCATAAGACGCACTTTCACTATTAAATTCGTCGGCCATCCAAAAACTAGCTTCATCTTCACGATTATTAAAATAACCTTGATCATAGTTGCCAGCAGGAAGCACCGAGAACCCGAAATTATCCGATCCATTGCCATTACCATACCAACCGGATGTAGCCCTGAGAACCGGACCAGCAGTCGATGCACCCCCAACTGCAGTGAATAGGGTATTCCACTCATCATAGCTAGGCAAATGCCATCCACTCGGGCAAGCGGATACCGCCGCAGTCCACGTATAAAGCCGCCCGTACGTGGTACAATTGGTTTCATTGTTGCTATAACAGAAGCTTGAATCCGTTTTGAAGTTGAGATTTTCCGCCATCCATGTCTGCGAACCAATTTTAACCGTCTTGTACGTTTGGCCGTCGCGAGAATCTGTCATAGTTCCGGTCGTCACTTCGGCAGGCTCAGTGACCTTACTCGATGAAGATTCAACTTTTTTTGAACTGCTCGACTGCTGTGTGACGCTAGAAGAGGATTGTACAGTCTCGCCTTCGTCCTTGAGGCAACGGACAGAAAACCCGTAGTTCTTGCCGTCGTTGCACAGGTACGCACCGCTGTCGTCACAGTGCAAGTACATGTCGTATGCGTCGTCGCTACCGCCCTCTGTAGAACTCCAGAAGCCCACGCGAATGCCCTCGCCGCTGTATTCCCCGTAGCTGAGCCTGAGGCCGGCAGGGAGCGCGGAGAAGGCGAAGGCATCCGAGCCATTGCAACTACTATCCCATCCGGAAGTGGACTTGAGCACCTTGCCTGCTGTTGATTGACCGCCGACTGCCGTGAACAAAGTTTCGAATTCCTCTTCTGTTGGCAGATGCCAGCCCTCAGGGCAAGCCGTTGTCGCGGCAGCCCAGGTGTAAAGGCGGCCGTACTTGGTGCAGTTGCTTGCACTGTCTTTGTAGCAGTAGCTGTTCGCAGTTTCGTAGTTGAGGTTCTGGGCCATCCAGGTCTGAATGCCGATGGTGACAGTCTTGTACGTCTGGCCATCGCGGGAGTCTGTCATAGTTCCGGTCGTCACTTCGGCTGGTTCGACAGGCTCACCAACCTTTGAAGAACTGCTCGACTGCTGTGTGACGCTAGAAGAGGATTGTACAGTCTCGCCTTCGTCCCTGAGGCAACGAACCGAGCGCCAGTCGACACCATCGTAGTAATCCAGACGAGCAGAGTCAGCAGAGTAGTAACCCAAAGCAGAGGCGTAGTAGTCATCCAAACTAAGGAAATACGCGCCACTGCTACCGTACTCAGTAGAACTCCAGAAGTACGCGGAGTAGCCGTTGCCGTATTCCTCTTTGTTGCCATCCCTGTAGCCTGTTGGAATCGCCGAGAACCCAAAGGCATCCGTGCAGTTACCACTCTTACGCCAACCGGATGCAGACTTAATAGCCTTGCCCGCTGTTGATGCTCCCCCAACTGCAGTTAATAGAGTATTCCACTCGTCCTTACTGGGCAGATGCCAACCTGCGGGGCACACGGTTTTCGCAGTATTCCAGTTGTAGAGGCGACCATACGTAGAGCAGTTTTCCGATTTTCCATCGGGGCAGTAGGTATCATCTGTTTCGTAGTTGAGATTTTCCGCCATCCAAGTCTGCGAGCCAATTTTTACAGACTTGTATGTATGGCCATCGCGGGAATCGAGCAATTCTCCATATTTAATATCAGGATTAAACTGATTAGAACTGCTACTTAATTCTTCTCTGCTCGAAGATGACTGGAGATCACTTCTAGATGTCTGCGCAGAATCGGAGGATTCCCTAGCCTGTTCAGCCTTCCAGTCCTCAAAATCGCCTTCCATCTGGTCGACATAGTCTGTACAGGCGGCAAGGAAAACGAGAGCGAAAAATAATGCTATGGATCCTATCGCCCCTACGGGGCTCCAGGATGACAATTTTGAGTGGTTCCAGGATGACATTTTTGAATTACTCATCTTTTCCTCCTAGAACGCGAAGCTTATCCCAATGCCGACGGCACCCGCAATTGCAAGCCCGATACCAATAGTGCGTAGTGTCTGCCCCGACTCGGCATCATCATGGTAGCGTTCATATTCACTTACTGTCGAGTACTTCTTCTCGGACGCGTCCTTCGCCTGGCTATTGCCCACTACAGCAAGAACCGCACCCGTCACAGCAGTAGCGACGCTTATACCAAGCACCACCCAGCGGGCAACGTGGCTTTCCTTTTCGCTTTCCACGTTAGCAGGCACGCTCTCGCCCACCTGCGGGCCAGACTTGCCGTCAAGTTCATCGTAAGCCGCAGCAGCCTTTACGCGGGTCGTATCTTCTGCCGGTGCAGCAACCTCTGCAAGGGCAGATTCTTCCACAAGAGCAGAATTTTCCACAGAAGCAACTTCCGCAACAGCAGCGTCCGGCTGCGCCTGAGGTTCAGCGGGTTCTGCGGGAACAGGCTCCGGTGCAGGAGCAGGAGTTTCCATATTTTTCACCACCATGAAGAAATCCGGGGACTTCTGCTCAATAAGCGCAAGCAACTCCTTCAAGTTCGTTCCGTGCCCGTTGAAACTGGCAATGAGTTTATTCCCCGCCGTCTCGTACAGTTCCACCGAAAGAGTGAGGTCACCGGCAAAACTTCCGATACGCGCCTGACAGATGTAATCAGCAGCAATGTTCTTGCCGGTTTCCACAAGGCAACTGCCCTCGCAATCCTCGATGGCCTTCCCGGGTGGCAGCATCTGCTGGATATTCTCACGGGTCATAATCGTGTAGTTCTCTGACGCAGGGAGTTGCTTCACGGCCTCCTCGCGCAACACGTTCGTGAGGTACTGACGGTCCGTGGCTGGCACCATCTCCTTCGCTACACCATCGGCACCCGTCTCGAGCACGGCAACATGCGTCGCCGACGCCCACGCCACAAGGCAAAACAAAAAGGTAAAAGCAGATTTCAAGTATTTCATGTATCCCGCCACGTTGCAACCAGTTCAATATTAACAAAAATATACAATAAAAAAAACGGGAGGTCAGAAAAAAAAAGCGCCGTTTTGGCTCATTTCCGCCGCGAAACCGTTTTATAGTATAGATGGGGGCATTTTTCCTGTTCGCGAACGCCGACGCTCTTCGGTACGGAAAAAAGAAATGACAAGAAAAGAATTCGCGAAGTTCATCGACAAACTCAAGGAAGCCGAGAATCGCGGCGATGACCTCGACGCCATCGTCAAGGAACACGAAAACGAGAACGTCTACGTCTATAACGACGCCTGTTTCAAGAAGATTTTTGCAAGCGAGAAGAACACCGCGCTTACGGCCGACCTCGTGAATGCGGCCCTCGACTTGCACGGGGACGACCGCATCGAAAACCCGCAACTCGTAAATCCCTTCATCCCAGGCGAGGTGGGGTACCGCAACTCCGAACCCGATTTGTTGCTGACGAACGAACGCGGCGGAAAGCGTCCCCGCGACCGCATCTCTATCGAAATTCAGCACGAGGACCGGACGCTTTTCAAGAACCGCGTCGTGCTTTACGTGGCGCGCCTCACTAGCAATATGGTGAAGAAAAACGAACCGCCCGTCCTCGAGAACCTGAACCTGCTTGCGTTCCAGTTCTTCAACGCGTTCCCCTGGAAAAAGTCCCGCAAGTACCGCCACACGGTGCAGCTCCACAATCAGGACATGCAATTGTATTTCGACAAGCAGGCCATCACGATTGTCGAGGTGCAGAAGTTCTACCACCATGTCGAGGCCTTCGCAGATGACCATAGCCGCCTTGCCCAGTGGCTCCGTGCTATCGACACGCTCAATCGCGGGGCCGATTTCAGCGAGTTTGCGAACGACCCCGTATTCAGGATATTGCAAAACGAGGTGAAATTGTGTAATTTTAGTTCTAGGTACCTCATGATGGAGGGAATGAATATGGTTGACATGGCACTTGAACGCTTTGAAGCCAAAGTGGAAGTTGCGAAAAATCTCCTGAGAGACGGAGATCCCGCCGAGAGGGTTGCCCGGAATACCGGCATCCCGCTGTACACGGTCCTCGACCTGAAAAAGAAGATGCGGAGACGGCGCGCCACACGCTAGCCTTTTTTTTCAGGAAGTGTCTGACCACCACGTTTACGATGCCATTATGGCTGAGGCCCGCCTCGCCGCCCTTTCGTCGAAATAGTCCATAAATCTCTTTGTCGAACCCGACTGATAAGCGCATCTATAAACACACTTGCCTTGCTAACGCAAGGCAAGTGGTGACGAAGGAATGTGGCGCAGGCTATTTCGGCATCTGGGCGCCGTAGCCTTCCATGAGGCCAAACAGCAGGAGAGATTCTTCCATCGGGTACTTGTTCATGAACATGGACACCTTCGAAGAGATGGAGCCCTGCTTGTTCATGCCCATCGCGGCGCGGAACAGGTTCGCCGGAGAGTTCTCGTTATACGAGGTCTGTTCGGTGTAGGTCGCATTCAGGAAGCCTTCGAGGTAAGCCTGGTTGATCTTACCCTTGAAAATGCTCGGGTCGCTGATGGAGATGTTCCCGCTCAAGCTCTCGATGCTCGGGGCATCTTCGAGGTCCTCGAACTGGTCGTCGGCAACATTGAGCCAGAGGATGCTCGGGCTCACCGTAACGGTCACGTCGCCCTTCTTGTTCAAGATGAACGCGTTCTTGTCGAGCCAGACCTTCTTCGTTTTCGGGTCACCCTTCGTGTTGTCGAAACCCGCCATCATGTTGAGTGCGAGCAGGTTGTTGTGGATGCGGCTAAAGCAGTTCGTGTTGGAACGCACGCCGAAGCCCATGTCACCGAATTCCTTGGTGCGGGTCCAGGTGAACATCACCGTGTTGTACGCAAATTCGTAATCGACTGCGCCCAGCTTGTTCTGCTTGGCAAGCACGTTCGCACCGATAATGCGGTTCGCGATGAATATGTTGTTCAAAACCTTCACGTTGCCCGCGAAGTGGTTCACCTGCAGGGCAATGTTACCGGTGTTCACGAACACGCAGTTCTGGATAGTGAGGTCACCCTCGGAATTTTCGCCATAGAGGCTGTACACGTTCAGCGAGGGGTTCGTGGTGTTGCCCTTTGCGGGCGGTTCAAGCCACATGCCGGTCGCAACGCCTTCGGGCTTGCCGTTTACCGCGTGGTAGCTGTTCGCTTCGCCCTGGTCGAAAATGAAACCGTCAATCACGACCTTTGAGTTCGCGCCCTTGTAGTTGATGTGCAAAATGCCCTGGCCCTTGGTGGAGTTCATCTCGTTGGTGGGCTGGAACATCGTCTTGTTCTTGATGACGTCGCGGGTCTTGAAATCGTCGGAATAACCGCCGATGAGAGATACCGGCTTGTCGAGCAGAATCCAGCCCTTCTTCATCTGGCCGTTGTAGTTGCCCGCGGCCACGTGAATCGCGTCGCCGGCAGAAGCAAGTTCAATAGCCTTCCAGATGTTCTTGAGGGGCGCAGACGGGGACGTACCTTCGTTCTTGTTCTTACCGCTCGGGCTCACGTACCAATCTGCCGCAAAAGCCTGGCCAGCAAGCGTAAGAGCTGCAGCCACGGCAATCATTTTAATGCTTTTCATATTACTCCTTTAGAAATTTTACGGGAAATATAGTTCAAAATCGCTACTGGCGGCGCTGTTCCTCGCGAATCTGTTCCATGCGGTTCCTGTACTTCGTGTTGACCGCCTTGAGTCTCTCGTCCGAGACGACCTTCCTGAACGACGGGTTCATCGCCTCGTAAACAAATTCGCGCACGCCCTGGATAAAGAACCGAGCATCAAAATCCTCGTTGAAACTCTTCCTCATCCCGTCAAAGAGCATGTCAATCATCACGCCCTGCGCGTAGGAATACTTGACAATCATGGAAGTGGTATCCGTAATGACAACCTTCTGACCCGTAATCGGCCCCGCAAGGGCAATCTCCGAAGCCTTGTCTCCCGCCGCCCTACGTTCCGCGGCCACCTTCTCGTAATGCTCGTTGATATCCTTCCGCTCTTCCTCCGAAAGCTGGAGTTTCCAGGTCGAATCCTTCAGGGCCCTCTCGTTATCGACAATCCCCTGAATCATTGCATCGAGTTCGACCATCGCGCCGACCCGCTGGGGCGTATTCATGTACGACGGCAGCCCGTAGACCGAGCCCAGGATGTAAGCAAATACTTGCGCGTCTGTCATCGCGCTTGCGGCATCGTTCTGGGGCTGGGCTGCCGCTTGCTGGGCCTTGACCTGTTCCGGAGCGGCCTTTTCTGCGACCTTCCGCGGCTCATCCGATTCACAGGCAAGCAGTGTAAACGCGCAAATACATAAGGCAACAAAATTTTTCATAGTAAATCCTCTTTTGCCTTAAATATTATATATCTTTTGTAAGGATTATTGAGAGTTCAGCCCCAGGTGGGCGGACAAAAGAGGTAAAATTGAACCGTATCGACGGAAAAACAGAGACGCTCTGTATCTTCGGGCATCCGGTGGCGCACAGCAAGTCGCCCGCGATGCACAACGCCCTTTTCGAGGCGCTAGGAATCAACGCACGCTACCTCCCCCATGCACCGGAACCGGAAAATTTCGCGGACGCCATCCGCGGTTTCAGGGCAATGAATTTCCGGGGGGCAAACGTCACCATCCCGTACAAGACCGAATTCGTGGGTTGCGACGGAAGCCCTAGGCTCGTAGACGAGCTCAGCAACATCAGCAAGTTCACCGGCAGCGTGAACACGCTCTACTGGAAGGACGGAATTGTCGGGGGCACTCTCCGCGGGACGACTACCGACCCGTACGGCTGCATCCGCAACCTCGAGGAAAACGGCGTAGACGTCAGCAACAAGCGCGTGGCGCTCCTCGGGAACGGCGGTGCGGCGAAGGCAATCGCGTTCACGCTCGTGGAACAGGGCAACGCGCTCACCATCGTGTGCCGCACGGCAGAAAAGGGCCTGGCGCTCGCCGACAGCCTGAATGCGGTATTTGTCGAGGTCGGGGTAAAGGTTTCGACCTTCGCCGACTTCGAAAGCATCTCCGCCGATTTCGACATCATCATCAACGCGACATCCGTGGGCATGACCCCGAACGAGAACGAGAGCCCGCTCCCCGCGGAATGCCTCCACAAGGGGCAGGTCGTGTGCGATATCGTGTACGCGCCGCCGCGCACCAAACTTCTGCAGATGGCAGAGGCGAAGGGCTGCAAGGTCGTCACGGGCGAAGGCATGCTCGTACACCAGGGGTTGGAAAGTTTCCGCAAGTGGTTCCCGAAGGAGACGGAGGGCCGCACCAACGAAGAACTGACTGCGATTATGCGCAAAGGGATGCAGGGCTAACATGAAAGAGCATATTTTCCTTACCGGATTCATGGCCAGTGGCAAGAGCCGCACGGGCCGCACCCTTTCCGAACGCCTGGGCCGCCCGCTCGTCGATACCGACGCGGTTATCGTCGAGCGCGCAGGCAAGAGCATCAGCGAGATTTTTGAACAGGATGGCGAAGCGAAGTTCCGCGAGATGGAACGCGACGTGATTGCAGAAATCGCGGCCAACGAGACACCCCAGGTGGTATCGCTCGGCGGCGGCGCCATCAACAATCCCGAGAACGTGAAGGTCATCCGCGAATCGGGAACGCTCATCCGCCTGTGGGCCAAGCCCGAAATACTGAGTGAACGCATCGGCCGCAAGAACACGCGCCCGCTGCTCGCAAACCTGAGCGACGAGGAACGCCTCGCGAAAATCAAGGTAATGCTCAAGGAGCGCGAAAAGAACTACGCGCAGGCGGATTTCAGCGTGGAAAGCACGAACGATGTGAACGATTCCCACATCATCGAGCGGATCCTGCGCATGTTGCAGTTCTGGAAGAGCCATGCGCTCGATGTTTACCCGAGCAGCGGGGGCCGCTACCCCATCTTTATCGGGAAGGATATCGTCCCCGAGACTGCATGCCTGCTCGAAGGCCTGCAGCTCGCCCCCTCGCACGAATTCCTGGTATGCACCGACACGACCATCGCGAAGGCGCAGGGCAACATGCTTAACATGCTCCGCGGCCAGGCCGGCAGGTGCCCCGTATTCAAGTTCCAGGCGGGCGAACGCAACAAGACGCTCCACAACCTGAACCAGCTTTTCACGTTCATGCTGCACCGCGGCTACACCCGCAAGAGTTGCCTGTTGCAGTTCAGCGGCGGCGTGGTCGGCGACATGGCCGGCTTCGGGGCCGCCACCTACCAGCGTGGCATCCCATTCATCCAGTTCCCCACGACCCTCCTCAGCATGGTCGACAGTTCCGTGGGCGGCAAGGTGGCGGTGAACCACCCCGAAGGCAAGAACATGATAGGCGCGTTCTACCAGCCCCGCGCGGTGGTGTGCGACATCTCGGTGCTTTCGACGCTCAACGACACCGAATACCTCGCGGGCCTTGCCGAAATCGTCAAATACGGCGTCATCTACGACGAGGAATTCTTCCGCTACCTGGAAGGCAAC
Organism: Fibrobacter sp. UWR3; assembly: GCF_900143055.1. Classification (NCBI taxonomy): domain Bacteria; kingdom Pseudomonadati; phylum Fibrobacterota; class Fibrobacteria; order Fibrobacterales; family Fibrobacteraceae; genus Fibrobacter; species Fibrobacter sp. UWR3. The sequence goes on from NZ_FRCW01000002.1 coordinate 119,425, forward strand.
GTAAATGCCATCAAGAACCGTGACTTTAACGCCCTCAAGCACATGATTTTCCGCAGTTGCCAGATCAAGGCCGAAGTCGTGGGCATTGACGAGAAGGAATCGGGCCTGCGCGCCATTCTCAACTACGGGCACACCTTCGGGCACGCCATCGAAAAGCTTACCGGCTACAACATGTTCAGCCACGGCATCGCGGTTTCGCTCGGGATGCGCGTCGCCGCAAGGGCCGCCGTAATGCTCAGCATGATGGATGCCGCGGCAGAATCCCGCCAGAACGCGCTCCTCGATGCGCTCGGATTCCCGAAAACGTTCAACGTGGATACGGAAAAGGCCTGGGAAGCGATGGCGGTCGACAAGAAGGCCGAAAAGGGCACGCGCGTCTACATTCTGCCCACCAGAATCGGTGCGGTCGAAAAAGTAACGAACATCGAAAAAGAAATTGTAACGAAAGCATGGGATGCAATTAGGTGAGGAATAGCATATGAGCATATTAGTTACAGGCGGTACGGGAGGACTCGGGTTCCACATCCTCTCGAACTTGAGCGGAACAAGCCACGGGCTTTACAGTTTCAGCGACGAACAGCCGCAGCCCTGGCAGAAGGTGGACGGCGTGGAGTACCTCACTGGCGACATGCTGAACTTCAAGGACGTGCTGGAGATGATGCAGAAGGTCGAGCCTACGCACATCTACCACCTTGCGAGCCAATCCTCCGTGGGCCTCAGCTACAAAAAGCCCTACGAGACCCTGAACATCAACCTGCTCGGCACGCAGACGCTCCTGGAAGCCGCAAGGCAGGTGGTTCCGAAGGCGAAAATCATGCTGCTCAGTTCGAGCGAAATTTACGGCCGCACGGAACAGCATCTCACCTACCTCCACAAGGAGACTGACCTGCCAAACCCGCTCACGCCCTACGCGACATCGAAGGCGTGCATGGAAATTCTCGGGAACCAGTTCAGGAACGCAAACGACATGCATATTGTCGCCGTGCGCCCCTTCCATTTCACGGGCCCGCACCACAGCAGGCGTTTCGCAATCCCCTCCATTACCTACCAGCTGGTAAAGATAAAGTACTACCACGCCGAACCCGTAGTGTATTCGGGTAGCCTCGACATCAGCCGCGACGTGGTGGACGTGCGCGACGTTGCCCGCGCCATGATACAGATTCTCAACACGGCCCCCTCCGGGCAGGTGTACAACATCTGCAGCGGGAAATCTTACACCTTCCGCGAACTCGTCGACATGCTCGTCGAGATTGCAGACGTGAGCGTAGACTTCCGATTTGACCCTGCCTACGAACGCACGAACGATATCCCGCTTTTGATTGGCGACCCCACCAAGGTAAACGAAATCGGCTGGAAGCCCATGATCAGCATCGAGGACAGCCTCACCGACCTCTTCAACGAAATGGTCGTGCGCAGGCGCACCGAACTCAAGCTCGGCATGGGCAAGGACCTGCCGCTGTAAAAGCGCTCGTTATCCCGATATTACGCCAAGCGCCCCGATAAAGGGGCGCTTTTTTTCGCCTCATTTTTTTATTTTTAGGAATATGAGACGTTCCTTCGGCAAGTTATTTTTCGCAGTCCTCACCGCATTTGCGGTCCAGGCCGCTTTCGCGGGCGATGTGACGCCCCCCTCTGGCGCCGTGCGCAACCTTACGGCAAGCGATTTTATGCCGCACCAGAACAGCGCGAAGGAATTCAACGAAACATGGAGTTACCAGTTCGTGTTCGACAACGGGACGCGCGCATTCGTGAACTATTCCACGCTGTACGTCCCCGCTTCGGGCAAAAAAATCGGCTGCGACATGAGCTTCTGGAACTTCAAGGGCAAAAGTTACGCCGTGGGTCGCCAGTACCCGCCCGAACGCCTGAAGGCCATCAAGGAAAAGAGCACCATCGACATCAAGGGCGAATACGCGATGGAAGGCAAGCCCGGCAAGGGCCACCGCGTGTACTTTACCGCCGACAAGGGCGGAAAGTTCTTCATGGACCTCACGTTCGAAAGTGCCGAACAGGGCAAGGTGCTGGGCGACGGCATCTGGAAAGTCGGGGACGCAAAATTCGCGCAGTACGTGCACATCCCTTACGGGCGCGTTTCGGGCCGCATCGGCTACAACGAGGATACGATTAGCGTGAAGGGATACGCCTACATGGACCAGATTTGGCAAACCGTGCAGGCGACAGACCTCGCGGTCCGTTCCATCAATTTCAGCACCAATACCCGCTCGCCCTACTATGCGGGCAGAATCTCCATAAGCGAAAAAGGCGGGTTGTTCGGCTATGCGCTCTACAACGCGGGTGAAGGCACCAAACTGCTGTTACCCACGCAGGTCAAGGACGGCGAGGAAACCTACAGCGGCAAGAAGTTCCCGAAGAACAAGCTTACCATCGCATGGAAGGAGGGCGCCCCCGAACTTTCATTCCCCGTGAACAAGACGTACCAGAAGGCAAGCCTCCTGGACAAGGTGGACGGGTGGTTCGCGAAGAAGGCGATGAAGATAGCCGCAGGCGGAGAGATTCTTTTCTACCGCGGGCGCAGCGATGCGAGCCACAACAAGAAACTCGACTGGACCGTAACGGGAGCGAAGGACTGATGACGAAGTTTCGCCCCTGCATAGACCTGCACGACGGAAAGGTAAAACAGATTGTCGGCAGTTCGCTCAGCGATAGCGGTGCCGGCCTCAAGACGAATTTCGAGACGGACCGCTCCCCCGCCTGGTTTGCAGAACTCTACAAGAAGGACGGTATAAAGGGCGGGCACGTGATTATGCTCGGGAAGGGCAACGTGGAAGCCGCAAAGGCGGCCCTCGCGGCATACCCGGGAGGCCTGCAGGTCGGGGGCGGAATCACCGCCGACAACGCGATGGAATACATCGGGGCAGGCGCAAGCCACGTGATTGTCACCAGCTGGATTTTCCCGGAAGGCAAGCTTGACCGCGAGCGCCTGGAACGTTTATCGAAAACGGTGGGTCGCGACCACCTGGTACTTGACCTGAGCTGCAAGCGCATCGCCGATGCAAGCACAGGCGACTCCGTTTTGCACGGGAAAGAATGCCCGCGCTGGAAAATCGCCATCAACCGCTGGCAGACGCTTATCGACATCGAGATTACCACCGAGACGCTCAATGACCTCGCCCGGTACTGCGACGAGTTCCTGATTCACGCCGCCGACGTGGAAGGCAAGCAGCAGGGCATGGACGACGAACTCATCGTGTTCCTCGCCGAAAACAGCCCCATCCCCTGCACGTACGCGGGCGGCGCCAAGTCGCTTGCCGACCTGGAACACTGCAAGCAAATTTCAAACGGAAAGATTGACCTCACCATCGGATCGGCGCTAGACCTTTTCGGTGGCAAAGGAGTGAAGTATGAAGACTGCGTCAGGTTCAACAAAGCTTAAGGCTACCGACGCGCTGGACACGAGACCGCCGATTTTCGGGCGCACGGTCACGAGTACATTCAGGAAGATGTTCAGTTTCAAGCACCAGCCCCCCGGAAACCTGCGTACCGGCATGATTCCGCCGATTGTTTTCGGGTCGCTACTCCTGAACATCCCGAAGTTACTGAAGTTGCGCGGCTACCTCAAAAAGGAACGTGCCAAGAGACCCGCAGACGACGTGCGCATCCTGTTCTATTCCGACAACCTGGACGAAACGAACGGGATTGCGAACAACCTGAGGAACGTCATCCCGTACATGCGTGCACATGGCATGAAGGCCTTCCTTGCCGGCAACGCGTTCAACACGCGCCCCTGCGGCGTGGTGGAAAACGGCTACTGCATTCTGCTCCCGAGGCTATTCAGCATGGAACAGCTCGGGTACGCGAACAGCGAACTTGCCATTCCGCGCGTGGGCCCGGTGCTCAGGCTGTTGAAGCGCTACCCCGTCGACCTCATCGAGTTCGAAACCCCGAGCCCCGGCGCATGGCTGGTATGCTTCTGCGCGAAGGTTGCGGGCATCAAGGTATTCAGCCACTACCGCACCGACGTCCCTACCTACACGAAGACCCTCGTGAAGGCAAAATGGATGTTCCACTTTGTGCTGTGGCTCATGAAGATTTTCTACGGGATGACAAAGCCCGTGGTTAGCCCCTGCAAGGACTACGCGGACATTCTCACCTCGCAGCTGAAGATCCCCGCGAACCAGGTGCAGATTCTGCCCCGCGGGCTCCCGCTCGAAAAGTTCTCGCCCGACCTGCGCGGGAAGGGCGTGTGGGAAAAGTACAACGGCTCCACCGAAGCGGTACAGACCGGAACCGCGCGCAAGGTACGTTTCTCGTTTATCGGACGTATCTCGAAAGAGAAGAATCTCGAGTTCTTGAACGGCGTGTGGAAGAAGTTCGCCGCCCAGCACAACGACGTGGAACTCATGTACGTGGGTTACGGCTGGTACCTCGAAGAAATCAAGAAGTTCTTCGCAGGCGACAACAGCGTGCATTTTGCAGGCGAGCAGGGCGGCGAGACGCTCGCGAGCCTCTATGCGGATTCGGACTTCTTCCTGTTTCCGAGCGTGACGGACACCTTCGGGAACGTCGTGGTAGAAGCGATGTCTACGGGGACGCCCGCAATCGTGAGCAACTACGGTGGCCCGCACGATATCGTCATGGACGAAGCCGCGGGGCGCATCTTGCCCATCGACGAAACCGCATGGCTGAACGCGATGGAAGAATGCCGCACGATGTTCCTGGAAAAACCCGAAGAATACGCCAAGATGCGCGAGGTCGCTCACGAGCGCACGCTCAAGTACACGATGCAGAATTCTACCAAGGCGCAGTTCGATTTCTTCAAGAAACTGAAGAAAGACGCGTACAAGCTATAGTTTCACTTTCTGTGCCTTGCGCCAGCGCTCACGTATAAGCTGCAGGTCGTGCTGGTAAGGGTTCCGCTTGAAATCCTCGAACGCCCACGCCGTCGGGTGGAAAATGCCCTTCGCGTACGTAAGCAGCATGTCTAGCCACACGCCCTCGCCCGCATACAGCTTGAACGGCCCACGCTTGTAACTCGGGAGCACCACCTTGTCCAAGTCCATGTAGCCGATATCGATATTCACGGTACGCATGTCCGGATTCTCGGCACTAGCCATCGTGAGTTCAAGTTCGTTACTGCGCACCTTTTCCAGGGCAATCGTCTCTGCCGGGATGCACTTCTCGAAAGAAACCACGCCGCGGCACAGCCCCTCGCCCATCTCGGGCTCGTAATACGGCGTCTTGTCGAAGGCGAAAAGCGCACCCTTGTGGCGCAGCGGCCCCCAGGTATTTTCCAGCGCGCACAATACTTCCGGATTCCATTCCGCACCCTTCTGGAGAACAAACGCGAGCAACTGCACCGGCTCGCAAAACTGTCGCTTAGTCGCCATCGTAACCTCAGTGCGGGTAGACCCGCAAGTTCTTGCGGATGTGTTCCAGCTGCTGTTCCGTAAAGCCGTCCACGCCATCCTCGTTCACCGCGGGGAACATCATGTTATGCGAATCCGGGCAAGAGTTCATATCGAACGCGGTCGCAAACCTCCCGCGCAAGGTGGGCAACCTGGCAAAGTCGCTTACGGGCTTACCGCCACGGCTCTTTAGAAGTCCCGAGGTAAGCAGGTCCTTGCAATACGGAGTATCGGTAAAGCCATCCTCGTAGTTCGAGTAGTCCATATCCACATCGAAATCTGCGAGAGTCGCAGTCGTGTGCCTCAACCCGAAGAAATGCCCGGTCTCGTGAATCGCAGTCGATATCATGGATGTGTACGGCACACCCTCCTCGCCCGAGGGAGTCTTGTTGTACGCGCCAATAACGACGGTACTTCCCGTGCCGCCCTGCAAGTTGCTTCCATACAGGAGCGAATATCCCAGCACCCAATCCGCCTCGATGCGGTGCACCAGCAGAATATCAAGAGCGTTCTTCAGCTTGGGCTCTGGCCAGCCGCCCAGTTCGGTTACAAACATGTCGTCGGAAGACCTGCCTGCAACCCAGGGCTCGTTCGCCGGGTACTTCGAGCCGAGCGTCGGGTGTTCATGCGCGTATCGCACGTACAAGGTATCGATAACGATAGACGAGTAATACGTCCTGAAATTTGTGAGCAAGAGTTCCGCAAACAAGTTCTCGTTCATGAACGAATCAAGGAAATCGACCTTGCCCACGACAACCAGGTTGAGCGAAAGCGTATCGGAATAGGGGCCCTCTGCAGCAAGGCTAGCCCTGCGCGTTGTACCCTTGTAGAGTTCGCCGTCCAGCACAAGCGTGGTCACCCATGTATTGCGGTCAAGTTCCTCACACAGGAATTCATAGACATAGCGGCTGCCTTCGAGCTTCGGTTCCAGCGTGCGCACGTGGCTGGTCGAAACGCGGCCTTCACTTACCATCTCCCCTAGTCGGAAAAGCTGGAGCACGGGCGCGTCCTCGATATTCGGGTCCTTCTCGAAAGAAAGGGTGTACGAGACCTTCGGGTGCACAAGTAGTTGCAAGCCTTCCGCCACATGGGCCGAGGCAGAATCGTTGTTCGCGAGGTCATTCGGGTAAAGCACGTACGGAGAAAGCGTCCGCGGAAGAATTACGGGTTCACCCGTTTCTTCTTCGGCACAGCCCCAAAAACCGGCCACGAGGAGGGCTAAAAGCATGTAAAGAATTTTTTCACGCATGTTTTGGCTCATTTTCGCGTTTCGGGCGTCTTATAGATAGAGGCACCTTCAACCTGGAACAAAACTATAAAAATATGAGAAAAAAACAAAACAGGAAAGCGGATCTTTTACAGAACATGCACGATTTGATGGACCCGCTTGCGGGGAAACCGGCACTCGTCGCAGCACTCACCGTGATGGCGACATACGCAAGCCTCGATGCTCCGGAATTTGCGGTGGCGCTACTCGCCCCCATCGCAATATGCACGAGATTTTTCCCGAGGAGCGTGCAGTGGTGCATCCTGGGGGCGCTTGTTGCCGGAGTGGCGTGCCACGGCCTGCTCGTGGGCCCGCGGGGGGCAAGCCTCCCGGACGACCTGCCCACGAAGGCGTGCGGTAAAATCGAGGCGATGCTCCCGAGGGCGAACGGGACCGCGTTTATCATTGCGGTAAATGAGTATCGCGTGAGGATAACCGAAAAGCGGGACCTGCCCGCGCTCCCGGAACCGGGAGACAGCATCTGCTACGAGGCAAAGTGGTACCCGGTCATGGACCCCACGGTTCCCGGCGGGTTCAACACGCGGGAATGGCTCACGAGCCAGAAGTTCGCCGCCTACGGGAAAATGCTCCACTGGGATTCCTGGCGCGGAGGCTGGACGTTCGAGCGGTATTTCCACCGGTTCCGCCGCTGGCTCAAGACGCGGTTCGACGACTACTTGGAACCTGCGGAGACGGGGCTCCTGCTCGGGCTACTCGCGGGCGACAGGAGCGGCATTCCCGAGGCGCTCCGGAACGACTTCCAGCGTTCGGGCCTCGTGCATGTCCTCGCGATTAGCGGTTTCCATGTGGTTCTGCTCGCGGGCATGCTCATGGTGTTCCTGAAGGCGACGCGCCTCCCCCACAAGGCGGCAAGCATCATCGCAATCTGCCTGCTCGGCGTGTACGTGCCGGTCACCGGCGGGTCGCCCGCAGTCATACGCGCGGTGCTGATGTTCGCCGTCCCGCAACTGGGCACGCTGTTGCAACGCCCCGCGAATACACTGAACAGCCTGGGGGTCGCCCTCCTGTGCATTCTCCTGCATTCGCCCGCAGAACTCTGGAATACGGGTTTCCAGCTTTCCGCAGCGGCAACCGCGGGCATCCTCGTAGGCAACAGCTACAACCCGCTCCGCCACCTCCCGGAATTCCTGAAGCGGAGCAAAACCTGGAACGTGCTCGAATCTCTCGCCATCGCCCCTACATACGTTACTTTGTGCGCAACGCTTGCCACGGCGCCGTTCCTGATACATCACTTCAAGACGCTCTCCCCGATGGCGTGGCTCGGGAACATCGTCGTGGTTCCCCCGATTTCGTGGGGAATGCAGGCAGGGCTATTCGCGGCTCTTTCGCCCATCGACTTCATGCGCGAAACATTCTGCTATGCGGCAGGATTCTTCCTCCGGCTTGCAAGTTTGCTCACCCGGCTCCTTTCCGATTCGGCGCAGGCATCCGTTACCGTCGGGCCATTCAATGCCTGGATACTGCTCCTGCTCGGCCTGCTGTTCGTCACGTTGCCCGTGTGTCGCAAGAACCTGGTCGCCCGCGGGTACTGCATCATATGCACGCTTATTTTTTCCATCACGTTCTGCGTCCAGGGCATAACGCAAATCCTGGACCCTACCTGGAGCATGACCGTCATCGATGTAGGGCAAGGCGACAGCATATTGCTGAAAAGTCCCGGCGGGCGCTGCATCCTCGTCGATGCGGGCGATATCGACTACACTGATTCCGGCAAGGACATCATCGTGCCCTTCTTGCACCACATCGGCGTGCAGAGGCTCGACGCGCTCGTGATTACGCACCCGCACAAAGATCACTTCGGGGGTGCCGCAAGCCTGCTTCGCATGTTCCCGGTGAACGAGATATGGACAAACGAATGTTCCCGCACGGCAGACGGCGTAGAATGGCGCGAGATGGTCGAGGAAGCGGTAAACCGCAAGGTTCCCCTGCGCGAAATAAGGCGCGGATTTACGTGGAAGGAATCTTTTTTCGGGAGCGACTTCTTTCAACTGCAGGCGATACACCCGAAGGGGCTAAGAGACCGCGAAAGGGAATGCCGCGACCTGAACGAGGCGAGCATCACGTTACGGGCGAGTGGGCTCGGGCATTCCGCAATCGTCACGGGCGACCTGACTGTCCCGGGCGAGAAGACAATTCTGGGATCGCTCGCCTACCTAAGGAGCGACGTGCTGAAGGTGGGGCACCACGGGAGCAAGACATCGAGCAGCGAGGAATTCCTGAAGGCGGTGGGCCCGCAGGTTGCCGTCATTTCGAGCGGGCGCAGGAACAGGTTCCGCCACCCGAACAAGCAGGTGACTGAACGGCTCGACGCGCTTGGGATTCCTTACCTCAATACGGCGAAAAGCGGGACCGTTACCGTAACGTTCTCGGAAGATTCTGTTAATGTGGAAACAATGCTTAAGTGAGACTAGGGAGGGGCTCGCACGGCGGCGCCTGGCGGCGCGTTGAAACAAGGGATGCGCCCGCACGGCAGCCTATCCCAGTGCGTTATTTTTTCAAGCAGTTGAGTGCGACGTCGTGCAGGGCGCCGTTCGTAGCGACACTTGAGAACCCTTCGTAAATCGGGGCCGTGGGCTTGCCGTCCGCATCAAAGAGCTCGGTCTTGCCATCGATGGTACTGAACTTGCCGCCCGCTTCCTTGAAAAGGAGCGGATACGGCGCGATGTCCCAGAGGGAAACGACCGGGTCCACCATCACTTCGGCGCGCCCTGCCGCCACAAGGTAATACCCGTAGCAGTCGCCCCACCCGCGGTGAAGCCTTGCCCCGCGGCGGAGCTTCGCGAAACCTTCGCCATAGCCCGAAGTTTCCATGGTGTTTACCGTACCCGAAAGCACGAGAGCCTCGTTCAACTGCGATACGCCCGATACACGAACTGCGCGGCCGTCCAGGAAGGCACCCCCGCCGTTTACCGCCCAGACGGCGGTATTCATCGCCGGAATACGGATAAGCGAACACACCGGAACATTCTTCTTGTAGAGCGCGATAAGCGTGCCGAACAGGGGAACGCCGTGAATAAAAGCCTTCGTACCGTCAATCGGGTCAATCACCCACTGGTATTCCGCATCGGGGCTCTCGATTCCGAATTCCTCGCCAATCACGCCAAAACCCGGAGTTTCCTTCGCCCAGAACTTGCGGCAAAGTTCTTCCGTGCTCTTGTCGGCAACCGTTACCGGCGTGTTGTCCTTTTTCCACTCAACGCCGATACCGGACTGGAAATACTTCAGGATATTTTCCTGAGCCATTTCCGCCGCCTTGAGCGCGATTTGCAGCAGGTCGTTGAATTCCTGGGCCATATTACGCCTCGCACCATTTTTTCACGAGTTCCATCAGGAACGCGTTCTCTTCGGGCTTGCCTATGGTCACGCGGATGTATTCCGGCATACCGAAGCTCGTAAGCCCGCGGACAATCATGCCGTTGCTTTCCAGGAACGCGACAAGTTCCTTCGCGCGTTCACCGATGCGTACGCAAATAAAGTTCGCCTGAGTCGGGAGCACCTTGAGCCCGAGCGCACTGAATTCGCGCGTCAAGACATCAATGCCCTCAGCATTCATCTTGCGGGTCGCCTGCACGTGTTCCTTATCGCCTAGAGCGGCGATCGCCGCCACCTGAGCAGCCTGGTTCACATCGAACGGCGGTTTTACCTTCCACAGGGCACGGACAACTTCGGTACTGCCGAAGGCATAGCCCACGCGGAGCCCCGCCAGCCCGTAAATCTTGCTGAAGGTGCGGTTCACGAACAGGTTCGAGTACTCGCCAACAAATTTCGCCATGTTCGGGTAGTCCGGTGCCGTCGCGAACTCGGCATACGCCTCGTCCAGGAACACGAGCACATTCTGCGGGACCTTCTTCAAAAATTCGCGAATTTCGCTTTCGGTGTAGTATGCGCCCGTCGGGTTGTTCGGGTTGCAAATGAAGGCAACACGAGTTTTATCGTTTATCGCCTTCGCCAGTTCATCGAGCGACGTGCGCGCCTCGCCCTCGCCCACACCGATAAAGTCGGCACCGTTCGAGAGCGTCGTAAACTTGTACACCGAGAACGTCGGCGTAATGCCCACGCAGTTGTCGCCCTGGCGGATGAACGCCTTGCCCACCATGTCGATAATCTCGTCGGAACCGTTACCGACCACAATCTGGCTCGTTTCCACGCCGTACATCTTGGCGATGGAATCAATCAGTTTCGGCGCATCGCCGCGCGGGTAGAGGTGCAGGCTGTCCGCAATCCGGTGAAACGCCTCGACCGCCTTCGGGGAAGCCCCGAGCGGGTTTTCGTTGGACGCTAGTTTCACTACCTTGTCAAGGCCAAAGCGCTCACGGATTTCCTCGATGGATTTTCCGGGAACGTAATCGGACAATTTCGAAAGTTCTGGACGCGGTTCTATCATATCAACCTCTTTTCGTGCACAAATCTACATTTTTCGCCAGAGGATTATTTTAAATTTATCGCGTATGAACCGCCTTGTAGCCCTGTTTGTCGCCGCACTATGCGTAAATGCGTTCGCCGTCGATCGCATGTGGGACATCCGCTACACGTTCGGCCCGGACACGCGCCCCTCGCCCCGCTGGGGTATCGGCGTCGGCGCGGTGAACAACTACGGCTCGGACATTCTCTTCCCGGCAAACATCACTATGGCGCTTTCGCGCGAATGGAACATTGGCGGCAAGGTAAACATACAGAGCATCGACAAGTTCGACCAGGTCATCGTTTCGCTAGATGTCGGCGGGCGCTACCTGATAAATGCGAACAACTTCGTAGAGCTCGACGGTAACTTCGGCCTGAATCGCAACAACAGTACAGCAGTCGTGCTGACCTACGGCAACGAGCAGTTTATCTCGAAAAACTTCGCGAACTTCTACGAACTGCGGGCAGGTGCGCTACAAGGCGTTACCGGAGAAGACGGTTACGTAAAATTCGCGGCGGGCATGACACCCACCCTCTATTTCACGACATTCTTCCGCACCTACATCGAAATCAACATGTCCGAGAGCATCGGGAACCTGACGGACGATTTTATGATTGACATCATCCCGAAATTGGAACTGAGCCTCGGGCCCGCGCGGGTCAGACTCGATTTCGACATCGGGATTATGCAGAAGAAAAACAACGACGTGCAGACCATCGCGCTCTACGTGATAAGCGCGCTGTAGCCACAAATTGATAACTGATAATGGATGATTGATAATGTGAAGTGTGTAATTTCACATTTGTCACTACACACCTCACATTTCACATCATTTACTATTTCACCGTAAACGCAGTGCCATCGTCATCCTCGCGACTTCATCGTCATCCTCGCGTAGGCGAGGATCTTAATCAACATCCGCGGCTATTTCACCGTAAACGCAGTGCCGTCGTAGTCGATGACCACGGGCTTTGCCGCACTCACGGTACCGGCGAGAATTGCGTGGCTCAGCGGGCGTTCCACGTTACGTTCCAGGTAACGCTGGATCGGCCGCGCGCCGAATTCCGGCTGGTAAGCACCATCGGCGATGGCGTCCAGGGCGGCGTCGGTCAAGGTCAGCTGCAAATCCTGACGGGCGGCGCGTTCGGCGAGTCCCTTGAATTTTAGCCTTACGATGTCACGAATCTGCGGCTTCGTCAAGCTCTGGAATACCAGCACTTCATCCAGGCGGTTCAGGAATTCCGGCCTGAAGAAGCTGCGGAGTTCCGGCTCGATTTCCTTCAGGGTCACGGGCTTTGCATCACCCGCGCGGTTCTGGAAGTGTGCGGCACCCAGGTTTGACGTCATGAGAATCAAGGTGTTCTTGAAGTTCACCGTACGGCCCTTGCCGTCGGTCAGTCGACCGTCGTCAAGCACCTGCAACAGCGTGTTGAACACATCGGGGAGAGCCTTCTCGATTTCGTCGAGCAGAATCACGCAGTACGGATGCGTACGCACGGCTTCGGTCAGCTGGCCGCCTTCTTCGTAGCCCACGTATCCCGGAGGCGCACCGATCAAGCGGCTCACGCTATGCTTTTCCATGTATTCACTCATGTCGATACGCACCAGCGCGTTCTCGTCGTCAAACAGTTCCACGGCAAGCGCCTTCGCCAGTTCCGTCTTGCCCACACCCGTCGGGCCCAGGAACAAGAAGCTACCGATCGGCGCATTTTCTCGGCTTAAGCCACTACGGTTACGCAGTATCGCTTCCGAAACCGCTTCCACGGCTTCGTCCTGGCCAATCACGCGGGCATGCAGGCGTTCGTCCAGGTGCAACAACTTGGCCTTTTCGCCTTCGCAAAGCTTGGTCACCGGAATTCCGGTCCAGCGGCTCACCACAAGGGCGATGGTTTCTTCCGTCACCTCTTCGCTCAGGTCGCCGTCTCCGGCGGACTTCTTGATTTCTTCCGTCTTCGCGGCGATTTCCTTTTCGAGGTTCACAATCTTGTTGTACTTGAGTTCGGCGGCGCGGTTCAAGTCGTAGCGGGCTTCAGCCTGCTCCATCTCGTCCTTCGCCTGCTGCAAAGACTTTTTAAGCCCCTGCAACTCGGCGTTTTTCGCGCGCCTCTCCTGCCAACGGTCCTGCATCAGCTTTACAGCCGCATCGGTCGTCGCGAGTTCTTCACGCAGCTCTTTCAGGCGCTTCACGCTGGTGTCGTCGGTTTCCTTCGCCAAGGCCTGCTCCTCGATTTTCATCTGGAGTTCCTTACGCTGCAAGGTGTCCAAGGCTTCGGGCACCGTATCCATCTGCGTCTTCACAAGGCTTGCCGCCTCGTCAATCAGGTCAATGGCCTTGTCCGGCAAGAAACGATCGCTGATGTAGCGGTTCGAAAGTTTCACCGCCGCCACAAGCGCGTTGTCGTGCAGACGCACGCCGTGGTGCGCGTCAAAGCCATCCTTGATGCCACGGAGAATGGAGATAGATTCTTCTTCGCTGGGTTCGTCAACCTGCACAGGCTGGAAACGGCGTTCCAGTGCGGAATCCTTCTCAATGTACTTGCGGTATTCCTGCGTAGTCGTCGCACCGATGCAGTGCAGTTCGCCACGGGCGAGTTTCGGCTTGAGCATGTTGCCCAAGTCCATAGAGCCTTCGGTCTTGCCCGCACCCACGATGGTGTGGATTTCATCGATGAACAGCAAGGTGTTGCCGTCTTCTTCGAGGGCGTCAAGCACCGCTTTCAAACGTTCCTCAAAATCGCCACGGTATTTTGCACCCGCCATCAAGGCAGACAAATCCAGTGCGAACAACTTCTTGCCCTTCAAAGCGTCAGGCACGTCGCCACGGTAAATACGCTCGGCAAGGCCTTCCACAATGGCGGTCTTACCCACGCCCGGTTCACCGACCAGGCAGGGGTTGTTTTTCGTCTTACGGCTTAAAATCAAGATGACACGGCGGATCTCCTCTTCACGGCCAATCACCGGCGAGAGTTTTCCGTCGGCAGCCATTTCCACAAGCTCACGGCCGTAGAGTTTCAGCGGAGACTGTTCTTCGGCATTCGCGGCACCCGCAAACGGATCCGAAAGCCAAGTTTCCACGACCTCGACGCTACCAAGCGCATCTTCGAACACCTTCGCGAGTCCACGGTCGCCCGAGAACTTCATGAGGGCCACGAGCATATCGCCCGGGGTCACCATGCGGTTCACCTGACGCGCCGCCTGCACGGAGGCTCGCAAAATACGGTTCAAGTCGTTATCGGGTTCCACGTCGGGGTTTACGCCCTCCATGCGCGGAATCTTCTGCACGAACGGCTCCAGCTTGCCGCGGAGCTCATTCGTCTTCGCGCCTTTGGACTTGTAGAGTTTCTTCAAGGTGGCATCAGGGCCTTCGACAAGCCCCACAGCCAAATGAGCCGCACCCAAGTAGGAATGCGAGCAACGGTCGCGCAGGCTCTGCGCCTTCGCCAAAACTTTTTCTGCATCGTTATTGAAATCGGACATAGTTGCCTCTTTTTTATTTTTACCGCTTTCCAGATGCAAAACCCGTGCCAAGGGCCTCGCTCGGCAAAAAACGCCCCAAACACCGTAAAAACGGCAATTTCCGCCAACAACAGCAAAAAACGTCGCATTTTTCAGCGGCATTTTTTCAAAATAAGACACACTGGCGTTTAATTCCGCATTAATTAAGGTATATTTAAAAAGTGGGTCTGATAGCGGCTCTTTATGAGCCGAGGTAAAACATCAACAGTTCTATTCTTATATGAAAAAGAATATCATCATTTTTTTACTCATGTTTTCGTCTGCTTTGCTCCTTTGTTTCATGGGAGACAAAGGAGGCAATCTTTATTTAATATTCTCGCTTTTTTTTCTAGCTTATATTTTAATCAGTCTCAAAAGAAAATAACGAAGGAATTTTAAAGGAACGCAAGAAGAAGTCCTTCTTTCACAAGAACCTGATTAATTAAAATTGACTTTTTAGTTTTATAGCTTCGCTTTATGAGACAAGGTAAACTCTAAAATTGGGCATAAATACATATGTTATGGATAATTTTAATCTGCTTAATCATTGTCGGAGTTATTACCAATAATTATACACCATTGAAAGTTTTTATCTTATAGGGGCTCTTTATGAGCCAAATGTAGGACTAAACACCATAAAACAACCCGTTTAGTCCTATGCTGGAGGCAGTTCGCGCCACAAAACAGCCTGCAAATCTGTGCGCAATAGGACTAAGCACCGCAAAACATGCCGTTTAGTCCTATTTTCAAAGCGTTCAGCCAGCATTTCTTGTCGCAAGAGCCCCACATGACCCCGGCAAATCTGCGCGCGGTAGGACTAAACACCGCAAAACATGCCGTTTAGTCCTATATAAGCTCTTCTGGAGCGAAATTTCGCCCCCGTCCCCGCCGCATTGTAAACCTTTCGCAACAAACGATAAGTAAATCGCCCTAACGGCGCCCCCACCCCCTCAAAAAACGCTTTTTTTTGCGTATTTCACGCATTTTCACGTTGTAGGTGTTGTAAACCTTTACAATGGAATTTGGCCCAACCTACTCCCCATAGAGCCCGAATAAATCTACTTTAAACTCAGAAACCAAACATCCCATACACCAACAACGGCATCCCTTCGCGGGGTGCCGTTGTGGTTTATACAGGCTTGCGCTAGGCGGCGCATTTTTTTAGGCGGCGCTTTTTTTCAGGCTGCGCTATTTGCCACACGCCATTTTTCTGAAATTACCGGCCACCGACGAGAATCTGGTCCACCTTGATGCTCGGCTGGCCCACAGTCACAGGAATGTGGCCCGAAGAGGCTCCGCAAATGCCCGCGGCCTGCTCGAAGTCGCTGCCGACCATGCTGATGCGGGGCATAATCTCGTGCCCCTTGCCGATGAGGGTCGCGCCGCGCACCGGTTCGCAAATCCTGCCGTTACGGATAACGTAACCTTCATCGACAGCGAAGTTGAACTCGCCTGTCGCGGGGTTCACGGAACCGCCTGCCATGCGGGCAGCATACAGCCCGTTATCGACACTCGCGATCATGGAATCGAGCGTATCTTTACCGGGGGCGATAAACGTGTTGCGCATGCGGCTCACCGGCGCATACTTGTAGCTTTCGCGGCGTGCCGAACCCGTGCGGGCAATGCCCACTTCTGCGGCACCCACGCGGTCACTCATGTAGGTCTTCAATATGCCATTTTCGATAAGCGTCGTACGCTGCGTGGGCATTCCCTCATCATCGTACTTGAGGCTCCCCCACACGCCGTCCATCGTGCCGTCGTCTATTGCGGTAAGGCACGGCTGGCCAATCGCCTCGCCAATCTTGCCGCAGAAGGGGCTCGCGTTCCTGCGTACGGATTCCGTTTCGAGCGGGTGCCCGCACGCCTCGTGGAATATCACGCCGCCGAACCCGTTGCCCATCACCACGGGCATCTGGCCGCCTGCGATGTAGCCCGCATCAAGCATGCGGACAACGCGTTCGGCACACTCCGTCGCGATTTTTTCGGGAGAGTAGTTCGCCAGCAGTTCGTAACCGCCAAGCGCCCCGGGGGCCTCGTGCGTCGTGAGCCTCTCGGAGCCATCGCTTGCAGTAACCGTCACGTTCACGCGAACCCTGGAACGGTCCAGCACAAGGTTCAGGCCCTCGCTGTTCATAATCGTGATAGACGAGCACACGTCGGTCACCGTAGACCCGACCTGTGCAACTTTGTCCGAAACGCTACGCGCCGCCTTGTCGGCACGGAACAAGAAATCCTGCTTGACTGCCTGGCCCAGCACGCGCGGGTCCTTGAACGCCGCCATATTGAAGTCGCTCACGCGCTTTTCGGGATGCAGTTCAAACGGGGCATTCGTGGCACCCGCCTTCGCGATACGCCCGAAGGCAAGTGTCTGTACCAGCTTTACAAGGGCTTCTTCGCTGTCGTCGCTCGTGAAACCGTACAGCACCTCGGTCCCGTACAGGAGGCGGATTCCGATACCATATTCCGTACCCGCAGTAGCGGTCTCTATATGGCGGTCCTTGATCCCGAGCACAGAACTGCGGGTCTCTTCCTCGAAAATTTCCACAAAGTCGGCGCCGGCATTCCTGCCCGCCTCGAAAATCTTCACAGCGATTGACGGATTCACGCTAGACCTCGCCGTTCATCTTCTTGCGCACAGGGATACCAGCCGCAAGCATTTCCTTCTTGATTCCTGGAACCGTGTAATCGCCAAAGTGCACCATCGACGCGACCAGCGCCGCATCTGCAGCAGTCTTGCGGAATAGGTCCACAATGTGCGCAGGGGTACCCGCGCCACCGCTTGCAATCACCGGCACCTGCACGGCACGTGCCACCTGGTCGGTAATATTCAGTTCGTACCCGTTGCGCACGCCGTCGGTATCGATGGCGTTCAGGCAGATTTCGCCCACGCCCAAATCCTCGGCCTTCTTCGCCCACTCGACGGCATCGATGCCCATCGCCTGGCGGCCACCGCGGATATACACTTCGTAACCGCTCTTGAACTTGTCCGAAACGCCCACGAACTTCGCGTCCATACCGAGCACCACGCACTGGCGACCGAACGCCTTCGCGCCGTCGGCAATGATTTCGGGGTGCAGCACGGCGAGGCTGTTCACGCTCACCTTCTCGGCACCAGCCAACAAGGCCTCGTGCATGTCGTCAAGGTTACGGATACCGCCACCCACCGCAAACGGGATAAACACGCGCTTTGCAATCTGGCGGATCATTTCCATGTCACACGGGCGGTTCTCGGCGCTCGCGGTAATATCGTAGAACACGAGTTCGTCCACGCCGTCGGCACTGTACTGCGCGCCCATCTCCACGGGGTCGCCAATGTCGATATTTCCCTTGAACTTGACGCCCTTCGTGACCTTGCGGTTCCGGACGTCGAGGCAAACGATTAAGCGTTTAGTAAGCATAATAATAGACAGGTCACCCTATGCAATAGTGAAGAATCCAGTTTTGTCATCCACAGCTGGATCCTTCGACTTCGTGCTACGCACTACGCTCAGGATGACACTTCAAAACCCTGAATTATAGATTGCGGTCAATGACGGCCTTGACGGTCGCCTTGGGTACGGCACCCACCACGTTCCCGACTTCCACGCCGTTCTTGAACAGCTTCATGTTGGGGATGTTCGTGATGCCGAAGCGGGCGCAGATATCCTTCGCGCCATCGCTGTCCACGTCCATCTTCGCGATAATGGCCTTGCCGTTGTATTCGTCGGCGAGTTCATCGATAATGGGGCCCATCATCATGCAGGGGCGGCACCAGGTCGCCCAGAAATCAACGAACACCAACTGGCCAGACGAAATGGCCTTGTCAAAATTTTCTGCTGTAAGGTGAATTGCAGGCATAGTAAACTCCGATTTTTTCCCTTAAAATAGAAAATTCGGACTAGAAAGCGTAGCCTATCGCGAAGTTGAGGTCTATACCGAAGCCCGATTCCGCGACCTTGTCGGCATCGCCGTCGTCGATATCGTTCGAAGACATCATCGTGTAGCCAAATCCAAATTCCGTAAACGAGACATAGTGCCCGCTCTGGATCTTCAGTCCCAGATAGCAGGCAAAAATGAAGGCGGACGCTTCACCGGACGAAGAACTGCGATGATTGTAGTAATCACTATCATAGTCAACAGAAACGCTCTCGTAACCGATTTGCGGCGACACGTAAAAACCTGTGTGGCCTTCATTGAAATAGAACCTAAGCCCCTCGTAGAGCCCGTAAGCAAAAATATCTCCGTCGGCAAAACTCGCCCACATCAGTTCCGGGCGCGAGGAAAGCGAAAGCCTCGAGGAAAGGTTATTCTCCACCGTCACCGTAATCCAGGGTATCCCGTATATGGTTGTGAAGATAAGCAACGATACAGGATGAATGGAAATAGACCAGCGGGTATTGGGGAGGGTGGGTTCAGGCGAGGGCTGAGCGGGCTGGGTCGAAACATGATCGTCGGAGGACGCAGCGGCCTGGTCAGAGCCATAGTTCGACCAGTTGTTCCCCTGGGCTCCAGCAAAAATGGCAAGGAGCAGCGCTACAACAGCAATGCGTTTAATCATTTGTTCTCCTTTTTATATACAACTTTGCCCAAAATTTAGCAAACTCAGTAAATCAAGCGCATTTCGTCGGCCCAGAGAGTCGCCCCGACAGAGCCCTTGTACAGGTTTCCGAGTGCACTGGAGGCCATCACCACGCGGATATGAGTCACGTCGAAATCATCCGGAGAATCCGTCGGGTCTAGGTGGTTATCAATACCGTTCTTGTTCTTGAGTCCCTTCGTAAGTACGCTCGAATTGTATATTGGAGAACTATCGTAGGGTATGCCATACTTGAACGCAAGCCGGATTGTCTTGTATCCTTCGCGCTCCGCATCGGTAATGGAAACCACGTCCGGGTCATCCTCGCTCTCGACAGTCGTCGCACGGTACCAGGCCGAAGCGACCATAGTGTTTACGTCGCTCGAAGTACGGTACTGGTTCTTGCCCTCGTTACTCGTGCGGCTGCGATTTTCAAGAATTACATACAAATCACAGGAATCCTTCTTACCATCATACTTTACGTCAAACTCCACATACTTGGGCCTGCCATAGAACGGCCTTCCAAAATCGATAAGTTCATTGCCATCCTCATAACCTGCCATACTGATAGCGCTCACGCCCTTGGGATTAAAATAGGCAACAAGCATATTACCACTAGCAAACTTGATAACCGCTGTCTGGGATTCCATCTTTATGACACTTTTACCTTCGGCATTGGTAGTCAGTTCCTTTGCATAGCTGTTGTTGCCATTATCCCAGCCATCTATATCGTTCATGTTATTAAAATCATCCTTGACCCAGGTATTAAAATCGCTGCCCGGATACTGGTAGCCCGCCTTCACGGTGTAAGTCCGCTCGACACCGTCGTTTTCCAGCGTCACCTTCAATCCGCGCGCAAAGTTGTAGGACTCGCCCACCTTCACACTTGCCGTAGCGCCGTCCGAAAGTTCCAGCCCCTTTATTTCGAGGTCGCGCAAGTCCAAATCAATCGCGTAATTCATATTCAGGAATACCGTACCGGCATCCTGGTCAATTTCAGCCTCAACTTCACCCGCACCGGCAATAAGCCTCAGGAGTTTCGGGGCATTCGCGGGAACCGCCACCGAAGACGATGATTCAGGCTCGTCGCCACCCGCCGAAGAATTGCCGTCGCCGCTGCTGGCCGAACCATCCCCCTTCACAGAAGAGGAACTGCCGGCAGGTTCCTTGCTGCTGCTCGACGCATCGCCCTTGCCCGAAGAAGAATCGCCCGTCTTGGAACTGCAGGAGTCTTCCTTCGCGGAAGACGAACTGGACTTTGCATCCGTATCGCCGGACTCCTTATTCGATGATGAAGACTTCACCTTCTTCTCGGGGATTTCAAACACGACCTGCCACAGCGAAGGAATCCCGCTTTCGGAAACGAGCATCAAGTAAACCGTCCCGCTCGAAGGAATACGCACCTTGTCGCCCTCGTGCAGGCGGTCTTTCGCGTACGAGAGTTCCTGCGCGAGCGAATCCAGCGCGGCGGAATCACTCGGGAACTCCTTGAACTTGCCATCAACCAGATGGAGCGTCGCCATGGAGCTTATATCGAGCAGGGAAATCGTCGCGGAGTCCCAGGTTTCAAGGCTATCGGGAATCTCGTCAAGACTCACGACAATCTTGTGTTCGTCCGCATAGAGCATTGCCCCACTTTCGCCCTCCTCGAAGGCGATTTCATTGAACACGCGGTAATCGGACTGCCCGAAGGTATCGTAGTCGGCAGTACAGCCGAAGAGGGCTGCGCACAGGAAAGCCGCCAAAAGCCATTTCAGAGAAAGTCCATTCTTAAACATTTTCATTTCTTTCTCCTAGTATATCAGTTTAAAATCATCCAACACGAGCGCCGAATTTTCGCCGCCGCGGTACTTACCCGAATTACCGGCCGTTCCGCCACACACAACATGCGCGTACGCCGAAGAAGCGAACATCACGTGAATCGAGTTCACATCCTCTTCACCCGTACCGAGCGAAAGGCCTTCGGCGACGGGATATTCGCCCGAAAGCAGCCCGAACGGGTCCTTGCCGTAAGAAAGTTCAACCGTACGGGATTTCATTTCCACGCTTGCCTCGTCCGAGAAGGCGCCCGTAGCAACCACCTTGCCGTTCTTGCCCACGAGCATCACGTACACGAGGCTCTTTTGCGGGTAGTCCGTAGACTTGTTCGCCACATGGCTGTAGGAATACTTCACCGTGAATGCGGTCGGGCGCGCCGTAAACGGCTTGCCAAAGGTCATGTCCTTCGAAATGTCGGAACAGCCCGTTGAAGGAGTACCTCCGTCAGAACCCTGCTCGTAGATATCCAGCGCAGTCTCACCCGCATAGGATCCAGCAAAGTAGAATCCGCCAGCCATCTTCCAGCTACCATCAATAAACAAGAATGAACCTTCCACCTCGCGGGTCGTAACCGTCGCCATACCGCCATTGAATTCAAGATTCGCCTCCGAAGTGACCTTTATGGCGGCAGAAGATGTCTTCGTCGCCATCGCATCGCTCGTGGTGGCCCAGAAATCATTGCGGGCGCTGAAATCGGAGCCAGGCAGTTGCGGTTCCTCACGTTCGCTGCTCGAAGATTCGGCTTCATCGCTACTCGAAGATTCTGCGGAAGAACTGGATTCGGAAACCTCACTGGACGAAGATGCATCCTCCGACGAACTCGAAGCAATCTCGCTGTTCGAGGCAGGAGCAACAGAAGACGAAGAACTCTCCGCGGGCTTCTCGCTCGAAGAACTCTCCGCCTTTTCACTGCAGGAAGAAACCTTCTCGGCGCTGCTCGAGGCAGGCGCCACGCTGCTCGAAGATTGCACCTCGGGCAAGCTCACCGTCCAGACGGCAATCACGCGGTTCGCATCGTCAAGCACGACAAGCCTAAGGCCTTCCTCGCCAATTTCAAGTTCCGTTCCGGTACTTACCGGGTTATCCCAGTCGATTTCGGGATCCACCAGGTCGTCGTCGAGCGCAAGGTAGCACTTGTTGCCGCCAAGAGCCGCAATGTTATCGACCTTGAAGGACGAAGTGCCCTCGGGGAGCACAATCGAGCGCGACTCCACATCGATTTCGGCATCATCGACATTTTCAAAAAGCTCGGACAGGTCGGGAGCGGCAACCTGCGTTTCCGTTTCGCCGGAACAGGCCCACAGGCCAAATGCCAGCGAGCACAGCGCCCCCGCGATAAACGACTTCATTTTCCCGTGAATCTCAAACCGCATAACAAACCCCTAGAAGAACATCACCAGCGAGAAATCCAGCGCCAGGAGGTTTATGGTGAAATTCACGATGTTGTACACAAAGCGGCTGCTCGTCTCGTCGTTCTCTTCCACATCAATAATGCTGGAACTCAGGCCGAGCAAGCCCACCGAGGTTTCGAACGCGAACCGGTCCAGCACCATCACGCAGATACCCGGATTGAGACCTGCCTTGATAGACCAGCCCCTGTTGCGGGTTTTCTTCATGTCTTCGCCGTCATCCGTCTGTGAAATGCCGTACGAATACTCCACCGAAACAGAAGTCTCGTTGAACAGATAGAAGATGCGGGAATCCAGGACCTTCAGGTAGTTTTTCAAGAGCGGCTGCACAAAGAACCCGTTGCTCACGTACTTGCGGCGCTCCTTCACGTCCATAAGGTCTTCCATGAGCGAGAAATCGATATCAAACCAGGTGCGCGAATACCCGGCACGCACGCCGAGCGCCATGGCATCGCGGATAAAGTACCCGCCAAAAGCCTCCACCGTGAACGTGTAGCCGTAAGCCTCATAAACATCACCAATGAGAATATTCAGCGCATCGTCCTCGGTATTCGCCTGGATAAGCGAGAGCGTCGTGCCCGCATAGAAATGCCCCTTCGATATCGACTCGTCAGGTTCTATCGGGAAAAGCGCATCCAGCAGACCAGCCTTCTTCGCAGGCTTTGCAGAATCGGTCACAACCGGGGCCGTTTCCGGGACAGTTACCGCAGCAGGTGCCGCCGGGGGTTCCACGGCAGGAGTTTCAGCAGCGGGAGCCTCTGCAACCTGGGATTCCTGAACCGGAGCAGATTCCGCCGGTTCAGCCTCCGGCACAGCATTCTCTACCGCCGGTACAGAAGTTTCGGCCTGTGCGGAATCCGGAACTATGTCCTGGGCTAGCGCGGGCAAAAAGGCAAAAAACAGGGAAATAACAAAGGCGGCTTTTCTCATATACTTTAATTTACATTATTATAAAGCAACGAGGAGCCGCCTACCCAGCGTATGTGAGGAATTTCAACTAATTCTAGCGCGCTATTCCACATCCTTTACGCAGCGCACGGCATAGCCGAAAGATTTCATGTAGGATTGTTTTTGAAGAAGGCGATCTCCGGCATAGTAATACCCTTCAAAAGCAGAACTACCGGCATCCTCTTCAACAAGCCAGAAACGGGCATATCCATCGTATTTCACGACGCCATTGCCGTTCCGTTCCCCGGTCGGGAGCATACCGGCGGCATCGAAGGATACAGAGCCATCGTTAAGTGCATACCCGAGCCAGTTCCAATCAGCCTTTTTCGGAAGGCGCCACCCTTCCGGGCAAATTCCGCGCACCTGTTTTTCCGATTCAAAACATACTTTTGTCGCACATTCCAAGTCGTTCACGGCAGCGGCATAGGTGTAGAGGTTTCCTTCTTCGCAGCGTTCCCCGCGTTCGCCAATGCACGCCGTATTCCCCACAAGCGCAGGCGTTGCGGTTGAATCCGCGTAGCGCAGGTTTTCAGCCATCCAGATAATAAACTCGTTGACCTGCACAATGCGGTACTTGTTGCCGTCACGTTCATCGGTAATCTGTTCCAGGCTGTTCCAATCTTCGCCGTGACTGTAGGGGTCCCACGCCGAAGACGATGAAACGGAAGAAGACGAGAC
The DNA here is from genome assembly GCF_900143055.1 of Fibrobacter sp. UWR3. Taxonomy (NCBI): domain Bacteria; kingdom Pseudomonadati; phylum Fibrobacterota; class Fibrobacteria; order Fibrobacterales; family Fibrobacteraceae; genus Fibrobacter; species Fibrobacter sp. UWR3. Next base: position 143,384 of record NZ_FRCW01000002.1, read on the forward strand.
ATCCGACGAAGACGAAGAAACCTCGCTCGACGACGATTCCGCAGAAGAGGAACTTTCCACGGATGAACTTGAACTTTCCTCAGACGAACTCGAGAAAACGCTCGAACTGCTCGGAGTCGGGACTTCGACAAACTTGTCGAGTTTCACCTCGCCCGCATCGGCAACGCACCTTACCGCATACCCGTATTCCTTCCGGTAGCTTTGGACTTTCAAGCCAACGCCTTCGATATAAAATTCGTATGCACTTTCCGGATCGGTGCCACCGGTTTCTGTCGCAGACCAATACCGAGCAACTTCGTCGTGTTTGGTCCCCTGGTAAAACCATTCACCGGTCGGGTAAGCCGAGAAACCGTAATCGTCCGTTCCGAAATTGTACGTATGCCACCCACCAAGGGCACGGAGAGTGTTCGCATTACCGTCCACGTATGACGATAGCGTTTTCCATTCATGGATTTCCGGCAAGTGCCAGCCCTCGGGGCAAATTCCGCGATGCGGGTATTCAATCCCTTCGCATCTTTCGTGAACCTGGCAACGGTCGTCTTCCATTGCAGAATAGAACGAATAAAGCCTCTTGTCTCCGTCGCATGCGCCCTTTTTCCCAGTAGTCATGCACACGGAGAGGAGCCCGAACTGCAAATCTTCGGAATAATAGCGAAGGTCTTCGGCCATCCACACTTGCGAGCCGATTACAGCCACGCGGTAAACGTTCCCGTCGCGCTTGTCCGTAAAGGCATTGAACGAGGAACCTTTCACATAAGATTCTATCAGGGAACTGCTGGACCCGACGGAAGAACTCGAGGCCAGCGAAGACGAACTCGCCCCCCTCGCAGAAGAACTGGAAACATCATCAGAACTATCGGGAACGACCGGGCCCGCCTTTCCGTACGGGGCCTGCAAAAAATCTGAGCCGTCGTCGCCGCAGGCAACGAACGCCAGCGTGCAACAGGCAAAAGAAACAGGAAAAAGCGCCTTATAAAAACTGTTCATCATTCCTCCTTTTCTTGCAAAAATATAGCAACGCAATTACAGTCTATTTTTTCTTAAATCTCAAATAAAGCCCCTCTATTTCGGAGCGGAACGCCTTGAACAGGCTCAGGCCATCCAGCGCGTCTGCAAAGTACTCCACTTCCAGCGACTTGGGGGCATCTACGTCCGCGTTTTCCATGTCGCTTGTCATTTGTATGTAATTCGTGGGGTCGGCCACCACCACGACAAGCATAGTCCAGTCCGCAGTTGCAGGCATCGAGAAATCGACGACAAAGTCAAGCACAAGCTTGCCCTTGACCATGCTCGCCTTGAAGTTCCTGATTTTCCGGGCCTTCAAGAAGTCAGAACCCGCCTGTACGTAGTTGTAGTAGTTGTTCTTCTCGATAGGGCCAAGGATTGCCGTTTGCAGCGGGGGCTGTTCATCCGCCGAAATTTTCCCGTCGCCGTTATTGTCGACGGACGAAAGCATTGCTGCACTGTAGATTTCGTCATAGGACCAACGGTTTTCGACACCAACAAAGCCGGTCGCATCGTAGAGGACCTTCACCTTGACATCGGCAAAAACATGCGGATGCGCAAAGGCCTGCACGGCAAGCACCGCTACAAGCGAGACAAACAGCAACAATCCGCGCATAGCATGGCCCCCGCTAGAAGGCAAACACGACACCCGCCACGAGTAGACCCGCACCGATTACGCCAAGGCCAATGCCTACCGCCGCCTTCGTGTCGCCGGACTTGTTCAGGTCGTGGTTGTCCTTGATGAGCCGCTGGGCTTTCTCGCTGTCGAACACGGAACGGTTGTATTCGTGCTTCTTGTCGGCAGCGTCGCTCCAGTTGCGTTCGGCAAGGTACCAGAGCACCCCGCCCGCAAGGATAGGCGCAATAGAACTCCACAGGAGCACCTTGCCCACGCGGCGGTCGCTGCGCTTCTGGTTGAATTCCCTCTGGCCCTGGATATACTCGATATCGTCTATCGGCTGCAGTTCCACGTTGATGAAGTTCGGCATGAACGCCTTGATTTCGGTGGTAATGGAGGTGTCGCGGTAGCCCACCTTGCGGAAGAACAGCTGCATCTGCGGTTGCGGCTTCACGTCATCCACGATGAGGTCGGTCATGTAGTCGGGGAAGCGGTTTATCGTAGGTTCCTCGCCCACGTACACTTCGACCGCCTCCGGGTTCGTGCTGAGCGTTATCCTCGTGGAGGGGCGCTGCACCGGGATTTCCACCTTGTTCAGGCTATCCGCGTTGATCTTCACGGTAGCCGTGCCCCACCATTCCACGTCGCGCAGGACCTTCATCACGGAAATCGTGTACTTGCCCGGCTTGATGTTCTTGATGGTGTCGGGGGCAACCTGCATAAGCGCAATCCCGTTCACGAACAGCGAGCACGCCTCCGGGTTCGAAGTAACGAGCAGGTTCGCCTTTCCGGGAGGGTACAGTTCCATCTCCTCTTCCTCGTCCTTCACGACGGGCACCACGTAGTTCGAGAGCGAAAGGTCTATCATCACCTTGTCCTCGAGGTTGTACAGGCGCTTGAGGTCAAGCCTGAAAATCTTGATATACGGGTTCTCGACCACGTTTGCAAGGCTATCCTGGATTTCACGTTCGCGGATTTCGGCTTCGACCTTCGCGACCTCTTCCATCTTGAGGCGCTTTTCCTCTTTCTCGAGGGCCGCCTCCAGGTCATCCTCGGCATCGGCAGCAATCTCAGCAGCCTTTGCGGCCTCGGCAGCAGCAATGGAATCGGCGACGGCGGCGGAATCAGTCTTCGCGGCAAGGGAATCCTTCACGGCATCGGTCATAATGACCTCGGCGGGCTTCTGCGGTTCAGGCTTGTCGTCGTCCTCGAATTCTTCCTCTTCCTCGACCTTCTGGCCGTTGCTTTCCTGGAGCGCAACCGCCTCCTCGTCGCGGATTTCTTCCAGCACCTTCTGGGCGGCATCGTCCGGGGCACGCAGGTAGACGGTATCCTTCTCAATCTTCACGAAGATGGCTTCCTGTTCCACGGAATCACCCACAAGGAAGTAGCGGACGGGCACCTCGCGGGTCGTAGCCGTATCGGCGGGGTTCACGACAGCAGCCTTCGGGGCCGGGGCGGCAGCAGGTGCCGGAGTAGCAGCGGGAGCGGGTGCCGGGGCAACGGTCGGAGCGGCCTCAGGCGCTGGGGCATCCTGTGCAAAGGGTACGGAAAAACACGTCGCACAAAGTACGACCAAAAACACGAAAAGGCTAATTCGTTTCTGCATACCCTAAAGATATATAAAAAAGCGGGAAATGGAACCAATGGTTATTAGTTATTAGTCACTAGTCATTGGTTATTGGTTGCTAGTGAAGCGGGACGCGAGATGTTTATCGCAGGGAGCGGGACGTTTATCGCGGAGGCAGGGCTATTCCTTCACGAGTCGGGCGCAGTATATGGGGCCGCAGCCGTTGCACCGGTCGGGCAATATGTGCACCCCGCATTCGGTGCGGTCCGCCCCCTCGGGGAGGCTTTCGAGCGGTTCAACACGCATCGCGGGGCGTTTTTTCAGGATTCGCTTCACCACATCGTCGTTTTCTACGGGAGAGAGAGCGCAGGTGCCATACACGAGCGTTCCACCGGGTTTCAGGGCATCGATAGCGGATGCCAAGAGCCCGCCCTGTTCCACCGCAAGGCGCTTCACCCGCTTTACCGACCACACCTTGAGATGTTCCGGCGCATTGAGCACGTGCCTGTCCGAAGAACAGGGGGCATCGAGCAGAATCCTGTCGAAACTCTCCTTACGGTGGAGCCCGAACTTCACGCCGTCGTAACCCGAGACGGTCACGACCTTCCGCCAATCTGCCGGCAGGGAATTCTCGATAACGTGCGAAAGGCGCAGCCTCCGGTCCGGAGAGCGGTCGTTACTTTGTAAAAAACCTTCCCCCGCAAGCATAGAGGCAATCACGAGCGTCTTGCCACCGGGAGCGGCGCACATGTCAAGCACGCTATCGCCGGGGCGAACCCCGAGGGCGCGGGCGGCAAACACGGACGCTTCGTCCAGGTAATACGGTTCGAGTCCCTCGCCAAAGCGCAACTCCGTCGCGCGCCCCTCGCCCTTCAGGGATTCAAGGAGTACTGGCCAGCGTTCGCCAAACAGGTTCGTGAAGTAGTCAAAAAATTCCATACTAGTTGTTAGTCATTGGTCATTAGTCATTGGTCATTAGTTATTGGTTGTAATTCAATGACCTGTATATTTTCAAGATAAAAAAAACTCTCTGCTCAGGGGTATGAACAAAGAGTTTTCGTTGAGCTACCAGGATTCGAACCTAGACAAACAGAGTCAGAATCTGTTGTGCTACCATTACACCATAGCTCAGTGTGGGCACAACTTTAGAAAAAATTCTTCAGTTGTGCAAGGGGTAATTCCAATTATTTTACAGATTTCGGCAAAGTCGGCGGGGTATAGGTCATTCCCTGCCATTCCAGCATGTCACCCTTGGGCAGGTTCACGAAGGTAGTCACCACGTATTCATCGAGCGGGGTTTCCGCCGCCTGCAGGGTCGAAACGACCTTCGTATCGCCAGAATAGAGGAGCAGTTCCTGTTCGCCGGAAGGTATATCCTTGATTCTCAAGGAGTTACAAGTCACCGTACGGACAAAGTGCGCCGTACCCTTCGCGCCCACGACCACGCTGTTCACCATGCAGTTGCTCGACTGCGTAGAATCGCGCGGGTCAATCACGAGGGCAATCGTACTGATCAGCCCGGACTGCGGGGTAAGGCTCGCCTTGCCCAGGTTGAGCGTGTCGTTATCCAGGTCCTTGATTTCGGCATACCTCGCATAGCGGCTCAGGCCCGTCATCTTCGTCTTCACGGAATCGCCGAGCCTGTATTCCACGCGGAAACTATCGTAGGGGACGCTGTCGGGCACAGGCAGCCACCAACGGCCCGTACTGTCGGTCACGGTCTGGGCCACGAACTCGGAAGAATCGCCCACGAACTCGAACCCGTAGATGTCGGTAATCGCCATGACCTCGACCCCGGCACAGGGATGCCCCGCACCGCAGGCGACAGAGCCCATTATCCTGCTGAGGTTTTCGGGCTCTTCGGGAACCTGCTTCATGAGGCTGTCCACGTCGGAGGTCGTGCTCCAGATAAACGGCCCCACATCGAGCGTATCGCCCGCCTTTGCCTCGAGGGAATCCATGCTCCACACTCGGTAGATGAGGCTATCGGCAATACCCATGTCCTGGAGCTTCGCCACAATCTGCGGGTCGCCCGGGCAGAACCCGAACCACCATGTACCGGCTGGAATCATCATCTTGAACGAATCGCCCGCGAACACGCTCTGCGCGAACGGCATGCCGGGCATGTACACCGTGAAGTGCGACCCGACCGCCACAGCAGGACTGTCCGGCTCGGCGTAGTACATCACGCTCTCGAAGAACGCCGCCTTCTCGAGCTTGATGGTATCCAGGTCCCTGGAACCGCTAACCACGCGCGGCAGATAAGAGATTTCCTCGGCATCCTGGTCGATAACTGCAATCTGGAACGTATCGGCAATCGCGGAATCGAATGCGAACACGCCCAGCGTATCGGTCTTGACCTCGATAAATTCAGGCACGACCGCCTTATCCTTCGCGGAATAGATCTTCGACATGCGGACGGCGGCGGCAGGGGCACGCGCGCCATCGGTGCGGGTAACGGTACCCGTCACGGCAGAGGCGGTAAGCATGTTCTCGGTATCGGTAGCGGTCCCCGAGAGTTTCTCGGTATCGGAACAAGCAAAAAACAGGGCACTACAGGCGACAGCCAAAGTCAAAGCGTACTTCATTTCGCGTCCTCCCCGTCCTTAACAGACTTGGATTCCTTCTCCTTGCTGAGAGGGAAAAACTGAACGTTCAACTCACACACCATTGTTTCACCGCTGTCGGAGCGCACAATATCCAAAACTTCCTTACGGAAAACGTCAATCTTGTTGATGATGCGTTCGAGCCCCTCGGCCGAGACACTCATCGTGGTACAAGATACATTTCTGCGCTCGGTACTGTAGTGGTCCAGGGCGCTTTTCGCAAGGTCAATCATCTGCTTCTGGAACTGGTGACCGAAAATCGGGGCGATTTCGCGCCCGCTCGATATGGTCTTGTTCACGGAGCGGTAGAAGCCGTCTTCGGCAAGGTCGATAAGTCCGAGGTCGAGCAGCAACTGGATAGCCTGCTTCGCCTGCGGGAGCGTAATCTTGGGGTTCAGGAACAGGGCAACTTCCTGAATGTTCTTTTCGTTGATATTGAGTACCGAAAGGGATTCGCGAACCGCCACGTAATACCACTTGCTGTAGTATTCCTGCTGGTTCTTGGTGAGCGTCTTGACCGTGCGGGGCAGAAGCGCCGACATCTGGTCGAATATCTGCTGCTTGGACGCGGGAGTGGTCGCGTGGGTGAAATCCACCATCAGGGTAAAGTAGCGGCTCTCGCGTTCGTTCAGGCCGAGTGCGGCGATGAACTTCGGGAGCATCTGCGGGGTCAGCGACTTGCGGCCGCGGATCAGGTCGAGGTAGAGCCCCGACGAGGAATACCCGGCCTTCTTCGCGAAGGACCTGTAAGAGAAGTAGCGCTGCACGGACTTACGGTACTCATAGTAATCCTGCAGGTACTTCCTATAGTTGTAATAGGCGTAGACGTTCATTAAAAGCAAAGATAATTTATTTATTTCTTGGGAACACCCCCTTTTTTGCAAAAAGTGGCAAAATTCACCTTTTTCGAGCAAAAAGAGCAAAAAAGAACACTTAGAGAACACTTTTTGCTTTTTACCTATACCCTTTCGCCAAAAATTTGGGTATATTTGGAGAACACCCAATCCCATCCCTCGGACCTTCGCTAATACTCCTAGCGAAGGTCCTTTTTCATACCGTGCGCTCGACGTTTCGGGTATCAAGACCTCCGGTAACTCGCGCACTCCCACCTAAAGGTGGCCATGTACACTAAGGCCTAAAGGCCAAGTGTCCAAAGGTCGCCTTCGCCCCTGGTTAATACCAGGGGCTTTGTCGCTCACGGTGATACCGGCCGTTCTCGGCTCACAGAGAAACGCTCAACGTTTATAGCACCGACAACAGCTTTCGGCTCACGGATAACCGCTCGTTCGTCATTTCGGGTGAGGCCCCTCCGGCTCACGGGAAGCTGCTCTATGTTTATTGCGCCGAAGGCGCCTTTTTATTTTTAAATTTGGGTACATGGATTTGAAGAAGAAGGCTTTAGGGTTGGGTGCGCGGGTACTGCGCATCGCAGGCATCATCCTTGTCATATACGTGAGTATGGTGTTCTACCTCGCGCTGACCGAGCGCAGGAACGCCTTCCCGCGCGCCATCACGCACAAGGAGGCCCGCGAAGCCATCGCAAGTACCGCGAAGGGCATCACCTGCACTACCGCAGACGGCACCGTTCTCGAAGGCTGGGCCATCGGGAACAGGGGCGACAAAGCCCTCCTCTACTACCCCGACGCCGACGAAGATGCGGCCCAGTTCCTCGCCGAAGTCCAGTCACTGGAAGGAACAACGCTCCTCACGTTCAACTACAGGGGCTCGGGCAACAACAAGGGCACTCCCTCGGGCGAAACCTTCGAACCCGACGCTAGCGCCATCCGGGAATGCGCCACCGAATGGGGCGGCGCCCCCGCATTTGTCGCGGGCCGCGGCACGGGAGCGATTCTCGCCGCAAAGAACACCAGCAAGGGCCAGATGCTCATTCTCATCGACCCGGTCAAGAGCATCGCAGACGCCATAAACGGAAAATACGGGAACCTTTACCCCAAATTTTTGGTACGTGCAAAAGTGGCCATGCCGGCCGACTTGTCCTATATCACGGAAAACCGCAAGGTACTCGTTTTCGACCGTGAAAAACATCGTGTCAAAAATCACGCGTTTTTGAAGGATTTTGACAAACTAGACACCCTGAAGCGGGGCGAAAAAACACTCCGTAAAACGTTGTCTATCCTAACAAGTGAACAGCCGTAGGCACCCGCAAGCCCTTATTTTATGCGGGTTTCAGCCATTTATGCCCTCCCCCATCAAACAAGTTTCCTTTGTCTAAATTTGTCAGTAAATTACAGAAAAACTATTATTTTTCCAAATAACCTTGTCTTAAAAGGGGCTTGACAAAAAGCATAAAATTATATATTAATTTACTTGTTAGGGAGCGAATTAATCATTCACAAGAGGTGTATATTATGGAAAACAAAATTACAATCAAGATGGATATCCGAGGGTTTATCCGTTTTTCCAACCAGGCCGTCAAGGACCTTAAGATCGACAAGAACCCGTACGCGGACGTCGAAATCGATACCGTGGGCAAGCGCATCGCCGTGACCCCGACCAAGACTCTCAAGACGACCTCCTTCCGCTTCATGCCCAACGGAGCAGGCTACCTGCTCTACTTCAAGGGCGCCATGAACAACACCGGTTTCCAGGTCGTTCCCGGTGCCTACACGATGGTCAAGGAAGGCAACAGGGTTGTTTTCTCCGGCAACGCTCCCGCCAAGAAGAAGGGCAGCTGGGAACTGTTCCCCTGCCGCAACTCCGTCGGCATCCCGATGCTCTCCATCGACAGCCGCGGCACCATCATTTTCGACAAGCGTTCCTGCACGGCACTCGAAACCGCGAAGAACGACACCATGGTCGCCGAGTACGACGCAAGCAAGAAGATGTTCAAGCTCACCTTCGGCAAGAAGGGCTTCATCAACGTCCGTACCATCGCAAGCCACGCGAACGCCTCGTTCATGGGCACGCTTTCTTCGCACGGCATCGCCCTTCCCACGAAGAGCTACCGTACGGAATGCAAGATTGCGGGCAAGGTCGTGACCTTCAGCGTCGCGCCGCTCATCGCCGAACAGAAGAAGGCAAAGGCTAAGTAACCCAGTAGGCTCCTATGGTAGACGTACTCAAGGCATTCTATTCCGTTCACTACAACTTCGGCATCCTCGCCATAATCATATTGCTTATCGGCATCTTCTTTGCAACGAAGAAGATGTGGATATTCCTTGCGATTACGGTGGCTGTCGTGCTCGTCATGAACGTTGTCCTGTACAAGATGACGGACGGAAAGTCCTGGACCATCGAGGCGGCGGTCGTGAAGAACGCCTACGGGACAGAATACAAGGCCGACCCCATGACCTTCTCCGTCCAGAAAAACTGGGTAAGCAAGGAAGGCATCGTGGTGGACCGCGGAGACACCATCCATCACTGGTGCTGGGTCGACCAGCTCTGGGAGGAATTCTCGCAGACTGACGTCATCGGAGCGCTCTGGGGCGAAAACAAGAGCAAGAAGATGATCAAGGCGTCTGAATCGCACGGCGAAGGTGTCGGCGAATAAAAGCTCGCTCTAGAGATTCTCAAGAATTAGCCCGCCTTTTTCCATACGGAGGAAGGCGGGTTTCCATATCCACTCCCCGGGAGAGGCGACCACGCCACCCTCGACATCCCACATGCCTGCGAGATGATGGTGACCGTGGATGCAGAAGTCGCAATTGTTGCGCTTGAGGACGGACTTGCCCCAACTCAGGTATTCTTCGAGGCGGATCTTTCGGGATTCGCCGATTTTTCGGCTATTGCGGCCCACAAAACGCGCGAGCGCCATTCCCCAGTCCGGGTGAATCTGCTTGAAAAGGAAACGGTTCAGCGGGAAGTCGAGAACCCGGCGCATAATCCGGTACCCGAAATCGGATTTGGGAACGCCGTCGCCGTGATGGAAATAAACGCGCTTGCCCTGAATTTCAAGGATCAGGCTCCTGTGGACCTGCACCCCGAGCGCCTTCGGAAAAAAATCCCCGTAGGCAAAGTCGTGGTTCCCGCGCAAGACGTGCACCTCGCAGCCCGCCTGGACAAGTTCACGGAGCGTGAAGAAGAGTTCCATGTGGTTCTTGTTCACGTAGTCGCTGTACTCGTACCAGAACTCGAACAGGTCGCCCACGACAACCAGGTGCGACGCCCTGCCCTTGATGGAGGCGAGGAAGTCCACGAGCATTTTCTCGCGGTCGGGCAACGCTCCCGGAGGGTTTACCCCCAAGTGGGCATCGGATATGAAGTAGGCACAGGATTCCATCACGAGATGAATATAGTAATTGGGAGTTCGTAGTTATTAGTTATTAGTTGTTAGAATATGCGGGTTGCGGGAAGTTTATCGCCAAACAAAAGAATTATATTTAGGGTAATGAGTTTTTCCGTAGCAAAATCGCTGGTCTTTGCAGGTTGCGCCCTCCTTGCGGGGTGTTCGATGAGCCTCACGAAATACGACCTGCAGGAATACCCGAAGACTATCCCGTTCTTCGAGCCCATCACGATTGCATACGGCGGGGACACGCTCTACCTCGATACGAACCTGCAGCGCGCCTACACGCGGGTAATAGACACGCTAAGCTACCCGATGGAAAGCTGCCGCGGGGTGGCGCACATCGATGCAAGCGTCTCGCAGGACGAACAGCCGAGCGCCTGGAACGTGGGTCTCGCATTCGTGCCGTTCTGGCCGTTTGCCCCCGTGAAAGAAACGTGGACCTACAGGATGGGCGTGCGCATTTTTTGCAACGGCTCCCTCACCTTCAAGGCGGAACTCGAAGAAAGCGAACACGTGGACGCCTTCTGGTACGGCAAGTTCCGGGCCGGCCTCGTGAACGATGCCTCGCAGGAGATGCACCGCAAGCTGCTGGAGCGCATCCGGTACGAAACGCAACTCGGAAGGAACACCGACCTCAATTCCGCGCAGGACTTTTAGCATGCACACACTGTATATCGTCGCAACTCCCATCGGGAACATGGAAGATATCACCTACCGCGCCGTGCGGATCTTGAAAGAAGTCCCGCTCGTGCTCGCCGAGGACACGCGCCACACGCGCATCCTGTTCGACAACTACGGGATAAACACCCCGATGGAAGCCTACCACGACTTCAACAAGGAGAAGGTGACCCCGAAGTACGTGGAGTTTCTGAAAAACGAGGGCGATATCGCGCTCGTAAGCGACGCGGGAACGCCGGGTGTCGCCGACCCCGCATTCAATCTGGTGCGGCAGTGCGTGCGCGAAGGTATCGACGTGCGTGCTGTTCCCGGGCCCTGCGCGATGATTACAGCACTCGTATCGAGCGGCATGCCCACAGACCACTTCACGTTCCAGTACTTTTCGCCCAAGAAGAGCGCCCAGCGCATCCACCTGCTCGAAAAGCTGAAGGACGAAGAGGCAACGCAGATTTTTTACGCGAGCCCGCACAATATCGACAAGTTCGTCGAGGAAATCGGCCAGGTTTTCGGCGAAATCAAGATTGCGCTGATGCGCGAACTCACCAAGAAGTTCGAAGAGCACCTCATCGGCACGCCGGCCGAGATTACGGCGCACTTCAAGGCGCACCCGCCCAAGGGCGAATTCGTGCTGATATTCAACCCGAAGGACAAGAGCGGACTGTAAAAACATATGATGGACAAAATTAAGAATTTACTTGGTTCGCTCCCGAAAGTTTACTGGATTTATTTCGCTGCCCTTTTTATAGCGGAACTTGTCGCGTTCGCGCTCCGGCCCAACGAACCGGGGCTTTACTCGAACCCCGTGCAGTTCGCACCGCTCGCCATCGCGCTCGGGTTCCTGTTCACGCGCGAGGCCCGCAAGAACTTCCGCCGCCACATATACACCTACGGCATATTGCAGTTTGCATTCCTCGCCCTCGATTACACCCTCGGGGATTCTACCGGAGTGGGGCATGCTGGCCTGTACCAGATAGCGACCCTCGCCCTCCCGCTGTTTATCTTCTGGCTCGTGCTTTTCGCCCGCTGGAACGTGGCCCGCATCCGCGAGTTCGATTCCCGCAGGGCGCTTCTCCTGAGCGGTATCGCCTGGGGGCTTTTCGCATTCGCCTTCCCGCCTCTCCCGCTCGGGCCCGCCGCCCTCCTGCTTCTCGTGCCCTGGTTTATCGTGCTTGACCGCTACAACAGGAACACCGCAATATTCGCGACGTTCTGGTCGGGAATGATTTACAACACGGTGAACTACTACTGGATTTACAACGTGATGAACGTGGATTCCGCGCCCTCCGGCCTAATCTGCCTCGGTGTGTTCCTGCTCATCGCATTCTTCAGCGCGTACAGCGTGTTCGCCGCGTTCATCTACACGCTCGCAAAGAACATCAAGTTCGGTGGCCGCGCCTGGCTACTCGCGCTCTACCCCATATTCTACGCGGGTCTCGAGATGACGCGCACCCGCGGGGATTTCGCCTTCCCGTGGAGCCACCTCGGGTACGTTTTCGGCAACACGCTCGAATCCCTGCAGGCGCTCTCCGTCATCGGCATCTTCGGATACACGGCCCTCATCATCGCGTCGAACATGATGGTCGCGAAGGCCATCGAAAGCCCGTGGAAAAAGCCCGCAGGCGACAACCGCACAAAATTCGTTCTCGCGAAACTTCCGCTGGCCGTGCCCGCACTGATATACGCGGCCCTCCTGGTTCACGGGAACGTGGTGCTCAGCAGGCCAGAGGCACAGCCCTTCTACGGCGCAGAAGCACCCGAAACGCCCCTGATGGCGATGGTCCAGCCGAGCATCGAGCAGGGGGAAAAGTGGAGCAAGGCGCGGTTCGATTCCATTACCGCAAAGACATTCGGCATGGTGAACGACAGTGTAACCGCGGGGACAAACCTCATTATCCTCGCCGAGACCGCCGTCCCCGACCACATCCGCAGGCAGCCCGCGACAATCCGGGCGCTGCACAGGCTCGCGGAGCGCCACAACGCAGCGGTTCTCACAGGCGCGCTAGACTTCCACCGCAACGAACCGGGAAGCCCGCGCAAGTACGACATCTACAATGCGTCGTTCCTGTTCACGCCCGAAGATTCCCATTCTTACCAGCGCTACATCAAGAAGCACCTCGTGCCCTTCAGCGAGCGCATTCCCTTCGACGACATCTTCCCCATCCTCAACTACGTGGACCTGGGCGAGGGCGACTTCGTGCCCGGCAAGGAAACTCCCGTGTACGAGCCGTTCAAGTGGACGCCCTTCATCTGCTACGACGCTATCTTCGGCGACCTCGTGCGCGAGGCAATCAACGCGGGTTCGCGCCTGATGGTGAACATCACGAACGACGGCTGGTTCGGCAGGAGCACCGCCCCCTACCAGCACCTGAACCTGGTTCGCTACCGCGCCATCGAGAACGGCATGCCCACCGCAAGGCTTGCAAACAGCGGCGTCACGGCATTCATCGACCAGTACGGGCATTTCGACAAGAACACCGAAATCTTTACCGACCGCGTAGTCTCGCGCAAGATGCAGCTCAAAACCCGCGACACGCCCTACCAGCACTACGGTGACAGCGTAGAGACCGCTCTACTGTGGTTCTTCCTGTTGTACCTAATCGCCGTAGCCTCTATGACCCTCCGAAATACGGTACGTTCCGGCAACCGCAAGTGAAAACTTAAATAAACGGGACGTTTTAGCCCAACCGGACTTTTCTTCCCGCTTTTTGCAGAACGTCACTCGACATTTTTTTGAAAAAAACTGCGTTTTTAGCCCGTATTTATCTATTTTCCTTTCTGAGAGAATGTTTGGCACGCTTTTTGCGACACCTAAAACAGAAAAACAAAACTGAAAAGTAAAAAGCGTAAAACCAATAACCAAAGAGGTGTATGATGAAAACCAAACTGATTCCCGTACTGGCACTGTCTATCATGGGTGTCTTTGCGACAACGTCTTTCGCTCAGGACAAAGTTGTCCCGGCATCGGACGAAAGCGTTGCCGAGGAAGTCGTTTCTACAGACAAGGCCGACCCCAGGGCTGACCGCGCAAAGGAACGTTTCGAACGCAAGGACGCCAAGAAGGCAGAAATTGCAAACCACAAGGCCGAAATGAAGGCCCTGAAGGAAGAACGTGCTGCGGCCCGCGCCGAACGCAAGGAAGCCAAGAAAGCCGAAATTGCAAGCCACAAGGCCGAAATGAACGCCCTTAAGGAAGAACGCGCAGCGGCCCGCGCCGAACGCAAGGAAGCCAAGAGGGCCGAAAAGGAAGCCCGCAAGGCGAACCGAGTCAAGGGCCACTCGTAATATTCCTGCCGAAAGGATAACCCTAAGGGACGCGATCCAAATCGCGTCCTTTTATATTTCCCAGCTGACGCCCGCCTTGAATTCGGTAAAGAACGTCCGCCTGGGTTCTGTAAAGTACTTGTATTTTTTCGGTATCGCGAAGAACAGCCTATAGAACTGTTCCACCCCCGCATACACTCCGAACACGCAGGGTTTCCAGGACAAAGTAACCGCCCAGGAACCGCTGAGTTTTTCAACCTTCTCGTACTTGTTATCCGGGCCGTCCACTACATACCCGTAGAACAAGTTCGCCTTCGCATCTATCGATATCTCTGTCTTGAACCTGAACGAAAGGGACGGATTGAACGACGGGCCGAACCACTTGAGCCAATACGGCGTGCTGATGGAATCGGCCTCGAAACGCGCCCCCGCGAAAACGGAAGCCTTCCATCCGTATTTCACATAACGACGCCACGAGACATAGGCCGCCGCATACAGGGGGCCATCGAGATTTTCGTACCCCCAAAGGGAGATGCTCAGCTTGTGCGTCCCCAGATGCACGGGTTGAAACTCGAACATGGCGTAGAATTCGGGAACCCAGTCATCGACTTCCGAGACATTGAAGTTCGCCCCGACATCCAGGGCCAGGGACTTGCCGACAAGGCCATACCCCACCCCGAGCGAAGATTCCCACGCGCTCGTATCCAACGAACGCAAGTCATCCTTGTCTACAAACCAGCCTCCCGACACGCTAAGGTCAAAGGAATGGCTCCAGTTCCACGAATCGTACTCCAGCGATGCCGTCGCCGCAGTAGCTATTTCGCTACCGAACTCGCTCCCGGAAATTCCGCGGCTCTTGTAAAGCAGCCCGACATAACCCAGCCGGCCCGACGAATGGAATTCCCAGGAATTGGAGAAGAGCGCCTCGTTGTAGTCATCGATGATTTCCTGGAGTTCCGCCGTATAGGGGCCACCCGCAGTCACGGCAGAATCAAAGAGAGCAAGAGCCCGCGTGATATCGCCAGCCTCTTCCGCCTTCAATGCACGGTAATAGAGTTCACCCTGGGTTTCCTCGTCTGCAAGAGAAAGGCCCGCAAGGAAAAACAACAAGCAACAAACAACCACACGACACCGCATAACCACCAGTAAATATACCTAAAAAAGCGCCACGGAGTACATTCGCCGCATCACAATATTTTCACAAACTTTGCCCAAATGTGCAGTCAATTTTACTATATTTGGCGCGATGGATTTTGGAACACGCGTAAATACCTGGTGGAGCCGCAAGTGGCTCGACACGCTCCTGGAATCGGCCGACGAGCAGGCCGTGAAGCAGGGGCTAAAGTTCGTGGAACGCGGGCAGGTAACGAGCATCGACATCATCGACAACCGCGTGATTTCCGTAGTGAAAGGCCCGAACGGCGGCGTCCACAACAACTACATCGTATTCCCGAAGTTCAAGGACGAGAAGGCCGACGTTTTCATGAACCTGCTGATGCAGCAGCCCGCCGAGATGCTCGCGCTCAAGAACGGGGCAATGAACCCGCCGCTCGAACTTCTGCTCGCCAAGAGCGGGCTCACGCTTTTCGACAGCATCGCCGACGTGAAGATGGGCTGCGACTGCCGCGACCCCGTGCCCTGCAAGTACATCGTGGCGACCTTCGTGAAGATTGCCGAGCAGGCCGATTCGAGCCCCAACCTGCTGTTCAAGCTGCACGGGCTCGACCTGGAAGCCTACCGCGAGCACCACACGCTGGAAGCGAACCTCGAGGCCCCGCAGGAACAGAAAATCGTGCGCGCCCTGGGTGGCAAGAGCAAGATTTTTGAACAGGCGGTAGACAACCGGCTCGACTTCGCCGAGGATTCCAGCGACAGCCTGTTTGCAAACTCGCAGGGTTCCGTTACCCGCACGCCCCGGCAGATACTGCCGCAATTCGATTTCGATTCCTGGAAGGACTACTCGCGCATACTGCCCGCGATGCTGCCCAACTACCCCAAGTTCTGCCCCGCCGGGAACTTCCGCAAGAGCTTTACCGACGAGCTGGAAGGCTGCCGCAAATTCTTCGCGAACTACGAGAACTTCGACCAGTTCCTGGAGCACTACCGCGTAAACAACTCCAAGACGTTTATCGCCGAGAACGAGGCCCTGCGCATCTACCACAAGAACGGCTGGCGCTGGCATTTCGACCACCTGAACGAAGGCGGGAACGTCATCGAGACGGGCCTCAGCGTGCCCCAGGTGATGGGAGCCGTGAGCTGGCTCGGGGGCCGCAACCTCTCCTGGCACCACTACACGGCATGCTACCTGTTCCTGCTACTGAAGGTGGCGTTCCACCTGGTACGCACTGGCGCCATCTACCCGCAGGTTTTCTGGACGCACAAGGATGTCGCGCAGGTGCGCTGGCTCCCCGCCGAAATGCTGCCCGATATCCTCGGGATTGTCGCGGACCTCGAGGCGGCCGCCCCGCAAAAGTTCGCGTTCACCGCCCGCGAAGAGGAATTCGTGGAAATGGCGGAACCCGCAGAACAGGTGCTCTCGCTGTTCATTTCACAGCTGCTGCGGTTCGCGCACACGTACAAGCCCGCGCTCAAGACAAACCACGGGAACCTGCTATCGTTCTTCTTCACGTGCGTCTCGGGCAGGCTCGCAGGCAACATGCTCTCCGTACCGGCGGGCATCCAGAAGTGGTTTTCCGTCTATTCGAGCCTAGACTTCCGCACGCAACTGCTGTTCAAGTGCTACGAGAGCGGCGAGCAGGTTGCACTCGAAGTTTTCGTCATTGATACAGACAAACTCACACCCCTTTCTACTTTATTCGAAGAGAACGACGCGCGCCTGCTCTCGATTTTGAACATCCTGAACGGCATCGCGGATTCATTCAAGCCGATGGGCACCTACATCGAGAACCGTGCGGCCTCCCCCATCATGATGCAGGGTGCCGTACTGCTCCAGTTTTTACAGGATTGCCTCAAGAAGCTCGAAATTTTCGGCATCAAGACCGAAATTCCGAAGAACCTGATGAACGTGGGCAAGCCCAAGCCCAAGATTCGCCTGCAGGGCAGCATGAGTTTTGGCGCGTTTACCGCGAACGACCTGCTCGATTTTGACTGGGAAGTGGCGATTGGCGACGAGAACGTATCGGCGGAAGAATTCCTGGAACTTGCCGAGAATGCGGATGGGCTATTAAAATACAAGTCGCAGTATGTGGAGGTGAGCGCCGAGGACCTGCAACGCATCCGCGAACAGATTGAAGGCCGCGCGAAAGGCGATAAGGGCGCGAAAGGCCCCGATGCGGGTGCGGAAGGCTCTGCAGACAGCGAAAACGCGGGTAAGGACGGCGCGGGTTCCGCCGCAGGTGATGAAAGCACGGACGGCGAAGACACAGACGGCGAACCGGTCATCACGCAGGCGAAACTCGTGCAGGCGTGCTTCACCGGAGAATGCGACGGCATCCCGGTCGACATGGCGGGCGAATTCAAGCAGCAGTTCGATTCCTGGCGCAGCGAAACCGAAGTCGCCCTCCCCGAGCACCTGAACGCGACCATGCGCCCCTACCAGGTGCGCGGCTACTCGTGGATGTACAAGAACCTCGAAATCGGTTTCGGTTGCATCCTCGCCGACGACATGGGCCTCGGAAAGACCCTCCAGGTCATCGCGTTCCTCCTCAAGATGCACGAAGAAGGCAAGCTCGCCGAGAAGAAGGCTCTCGTGGTGATGCCCGCGGGCCTGCTGTGCAACTGGCAGGTCGAAATCAAGAAATTCGCGCCCGACCTCACGTTCTTCGCCTACCACGGCGGGAGCCGCGACCTCGAGAAATTCCACGCCGACGTGCTGCTCACCACCTACGCCACATTCCGCAAGGACTTTGTCGAACTGAACGAGCGTGAATGGCAGGTAATCGTCATCGACGAAGCGCAGAACATCAAGAACGCCGACAGCGAGCAGAGCAGGCTATTGCGCCGCATGCGCGCGCCCATGAAAATCGCGATGAGCGGCACCCCCGTCGAGAACCGACTCATGGAATTCTGGACCATCATGGATTTTGCGAACCGCGGGTTCTTCCCGAGCGCCGCCGAATTCCGCGAAAAGTTCGAGACGCCCATCCAGAAAATGGGCAACGAGAAGGTGGCAGAAACGTTCCGCAAGATTACGGCACCCTTCATGCTGCGCCGCCTCAAGACCGACAAGAGCATCATCAGCGACTTGCCCGACAAGATTATCCAGGACGAATACGCCGAACTCACCAAGCCGCAGGCGGCACTGTACCAGAAGACGCTCGAGCACTTTATGCAGGAACTCGAGATGGAGCAGGCGCTGAGCGAGAAGGCGAACGACGCGCATGCGCTATTCAAGCGCAAGGGAATCATATTGCAGATGATTCTCGCCTTGAAGCAGATTTGCAACCACCCCGCGACATTCCTGAAGGGATTAGACGAAAGACGAAAGACGAAAGACGAAAGGGACAATGCCGAAAATCGTCATCCTGACGACCATCGGGAGGAAAGATCCAGGGACACAACTCCCCCGCCAATGAGTTCCGGCAAGATGCAGATGCTCCTCGACCTGCTCACCTCCATCCAGGAACAGGGCGAAAAGACGCTCATATTCACGCAGTTCGCCGAAATGGGATTCCTGCTCGAAAAGACCATCACGGAAGAACTCGGGCTCCGCACGCATTTCTACCACGGCGGATGCACGCAGACACAGCGCACCTCCATGATCGAGGACTTCCAGAAAAACCCCGAATGCAAGGTGCTCATCCTCTCGCTCAAGGCGGGCGGAACGGGCCTCAACCTCACCGCCGCATCGCAGGTCATCCATTACGACTTGTGGTGGAACCCCGCCATCGAAGCGCAGGCCACCGACCGCGCATTCCGTATCGGGCAGACACGCAACGTGCAGGTCCACAGGTTCATCACCAAGGGAACGTTCGAAGAAAAAATCAACGCGCTTTTGGAAACCAAGAAGTCCATCGCGAACATGACCGTAAGCGCGGGCGAAACCTGGCTCGCCGACATGGACGACAAGCAGCTCGGCGAAGTCTTCGGGCTCGACAACACCCTCGTATAGCAAGATTTCAGCACAAACTAATCACAGAAAAAGTCCGCCGGAGCGACCTTCTTATTAAAACTTAATCTATTTTGATTTCACTTTTTCTTTGATGAAAAAAAAGTGTAAATCCCCGCTAGGTTCATTTTCTCTTTGTACTATATTGGCCCCATTCACACAAAAAACTTGCGTTTCTTCAATCATCCAATTTCCAGGGAATTTTTTCGTAAGCCATTCCTTATATTTCTCGCGAAACGGAACCAACTTGTACACAAAATAACACAGAGAATCACAAATTTTAGGATTTTCTTGGAGATTCCCGTCTGTTATAGGACAGTAATATCGATCAACGAGACCTAATCGATAATGGATCGAATCACCCTCATCTCGTTTAAATTTTTCGATATACTTTAAAACAGAATCGGCATCTACATAGTCAGGGCAATACACGCCATTTACAACTTTATATTCAAGTTTTTTGTTATTCTTTTCACCTTGTCCAAAAGCAAGGCAAAAAGAAGAAAGCAACAATAAAAAAAGCAACTTTTTATTCATTAGAATAGAATTCCATTTTTTATGTTGTAACAAGCCGTAGAATTATTCACATCAATCCACGCATTTTTCCATATAGGAAGGCCATCTATTTCTGCATTGTAATAATAGTCATAATCAACAAGAACAAAATTTAAAGAATCTATTTCTGCAACTTCAGCCTTCGAATTCCATTTTTCTATACAATAACTAAAGGCATCCTCTGAAATACTACGCACAACATAAACAAAAGAATCTTCTTCAACACTGCAATAGTTTGAATTATCACAATGATTTTTTCGTCCAGATGTATTAAAGATCTTTTTCGCAATATCTTTATCTAACCGGCAAGGATAAGGAACAGGGACGTCGCTATCCGAACAAAGAGGGCTTTGACTCTGTTTTGGATGAGTAAAACAAGAACAGAGAATCAAGCATAGTGAAAGAATTAAATGCTTTGAAATCCTCATATAACTGACGACATTCATTAAGAAAGGCTTGCTTTCTATTCGGCCCAGTGGTTTCCGTTGTAGTTTTTGGCGGTGTCGGCGTCCATGCCGATTTGACGCACAAGGTCTTCCATGCTGGCGAACTTCTGTTCCGGGCGCAAATAGGCCATCAGGTCAAGCACCATGTGCTGCCCGTAGATATCTTCGCTAAAATCGAGAAGGTAGGCTTCGATGGCCATCTGGTGGGGCCCGGGCGCAGAGGGTTGCACGCCGATATTCACCACGGCGCGGCAAATGCGGCCATCCGCAAGCCTCGCGGACGCCACGTACACGCCGGTTTTCGGCAGGAACTTGTACTGTTCCACCTGCAAATTCGCGGTCGGGAACCCGATGGTATGCCCGAGGCGCTTGCCCACGACTACGGTTCCGGAGAGGCGGTAGGGTCGCCCGAGGTATGTCTGCGCGCGGGAAACGTCGCCGTTCAATAGCGCGTTGCGCACGGCGGAAGAACTCACGCGTTCGCCCTTGTGTAGCACAATGGAAAGCATCTGCGTGCTGAGTTCCGGGAACGCGGCGGTAATCGTCTCGTAGTTGCCCTTGCCGCCCGCGCCAAAGCAGTGGTCGTGCCCGAAGAACATGGAGCACACACCGCGCTTCTCGATGAGTTCCTTACGGACAAATTCATCAAACGGGAGTCTTGCGACTTCGGGCGTAAACGGCAGCACCAGAAAATCGAGCCCGAGGCTCTCGATGAACTCGCGCTTTTCTTCGGTGGTGGTGAGGAGCAGCGGGTCACCGGGGCCACGCAGCACGTAGTTGGAATGGGGTTCGAAGGTGATGACGGTCGGAATCCAGCCGTTCACTTCGGCGACGGCCTTCAGGGTGCGGAAAAGCGCCTGGTGCCCCAGGTGGCACCCGTCAAAATTACCCATCGTCACGGCTCTTTTCTGTTTCTCGTTCACCGGCATTCTCTTTTCCATTCTTACCTGCAGTCATTCTGGAGGACCTTTGGTCCGATAGAATCCATGGACTCTATCGTTCGCCTACTGGCTCGCTCCAGAGTGACAAATACTTACTCATCTTCCCCTAGATAAATCTTCGGGCAGATGCGGCCCGGTTCGTAGCGGCACACGCTCAGCACGTTGCCATCCGCATCGGCGGCAAACACGAGCCTTTCGCAGTCGTCGCCACGGCCCTGCTGTTTTTCAACACCTTCAATGGCTTCGCGCCATGGAATCCAGTTGCCCTTGCGGATAACCGCCATCTGGTCTGCATCGAGTTTCACGACCGGGAAGTCGAGCACCTGCTCCACGGACTTGAGGTGTTCGCGCGTCAGGTCTTCCCCGCGCACGGCGGATTCCACGGAAACCTTCCCTATGCGGTGGCGGCGAATCTGCGAGACGCACCCGCAGGTCCCGAGAGAGCGCGCAATGTCGCGCCCGAGCGCACGCACGTAGGTTCCCTTGCTGCAAACGCACTCGATATCGAACGTCGCAAATTCCTTCCCGGAGCAACCCTCGGTAACGCCGCCCTCGCCCACAACCTTAAGCGATTCGATATGAATGCGGCGCGGCTTCATCTCGAAATCCTTCCCGCGTTCGGCCCAGTCGCTCGCGCGGCGACCGTCAATCTTTACCGCGCAATAGCGGGGCGGAACCTGGTCGATGTCGCCCGTGAACTGCGGGAGAACCGCATCGATGGCAGCACGGCTCACCGTCAACGCGGCACCTTGCTCCACCACATCGCCATCCCATTCGAGGGTGTCGGTCTCGTAGCCCAGATGCAGGCGGAACGTGTAGCACTTGTCCTTCGCCTCCACGTAAGGCAACAGGCGCGTCGCACGCCCGGTGGCGGCGATAATCAGGCCCGACGCCCGCAGGTCGAGCGTCCCGGCATGCCCCACGCGCTTAGTACAAAAGACCCTTTTCAACGGGAAAAGGGCCTTGAACGATGTTTCGCCGGCAGCTTTGTCCAGCAGGATGAATCCCGAAGGAGCCAACTAGAGTTCCCCTTTCTGCTTCAGCTCGGCGAGGATTTCCTCGATGTGCATCGCATGTTCCAGGTTCTCGTCCAGCACAAACTTGAGTTCGGGAATCTTGCGTATCTTGAGCGACTTGCCCAGCACGCCGCGGATAAAGCCCGCGGAATTGTTGAGGCCAATCAGGGAATCGGTCTTTTCCTTGTCGGTACCCATGACGGACACGAGAATCTTCGCATAGCTCAGGTCCTCGGTAATCGTCACGCGGGTAATGCTCGCAAGGCTGCTCACGCGAGGATCCTTCAAGCCTTTCTGCAAAAGCTTTCCGATTTCCTCGCGGAACTGTTCGCCCAGTCTGTCTGTTCTGCGACTCATTAGGCGTCCTTTTCCTCGGCAGCCTTCTTGGCCTTCTCTTCGGCTTCTTCGCGGGCGACGTCTTCAAGCGTACGAGCAACCTTGACTTCCTTGAAGAAGATGAGGCTGTCGCCTTCCTTGATATCGTCGTAGCCCTTGAGGCCGATACCGCACTCGAAGCCACGAGCGACAGACTTGACGTCGTCCTTCATGCGCTTGAGCGACTGGACCACGGTCGTACCGAGTTCCACGCCGTTGCGGTACACGCGAACGTGAGAGGTGCGGTCCACTTCGCCGTCGGTAACCATACAGCCGGCGATGAGGCCGATCTTCGGAATCTTGAACACCTGGCGAATTTCGGCTTCGCCCGAAAGTTCCTCGCGCATAATCGGCTTGAGGAGGCCTTCCACGGCGTTCTTGATATCCTCGATGCAGTCGTAAATCACGCGGTAGTTGCGGATTTCGATACCTTCCTTCTGCGCCATCTCGCGGATAGAGAGCGAGGGCATCAGGTGGAACGAGACGATGATGGCAGATGCGGTCGTCGCAAGCAGGATATCGGATTCCGTAATGGTTCCCACACCCTTGCGGATGATGTTGACGCGCACTTCCCTGTTGGTAAGTTTTTCGAGGGATGCGGCAAGAGCTTCGGCAGAACCACCCACGTCGGCCTTGACGATGAGGTTGAGTTCGGAGAGCTTGCCTTCCTTCTTGTCGTTGAAGGAGTTCTCGAGAGAAACAGTCTTGCGGGCGCGCAGGTCGCGTTCGCGGGCCGCCATGCGGCGCTTGCTCGCGATCTCACGTGCCGTCTTTTCGTCGTCGACCACGATGAGGTCGTCACCGGCCTGCGGCGTACCGTCGAAACCGAGCACCTGGCACGGGCTGGAAGGCGGCACGGCCTTGAGCTGCTCGCCACGTTCGTTGAACATGGCGCGCACGCGACCGGCGTAGATACCACACACGAACGGGTCACCTACATGGAGCGTACCGTTCTGCACGAGGATCGTAGCCATGGAGCCCTTGCCCACATCGAGCTTGGATTCCACGACAGCGCCACGGGCGTGAGCGTCCGGGTTCGCCTTGAGTTCCTGAACTTCGGCTTCGAGAGCGAGCGTTTCCAGGAGCTGGTCCATGCCCTGGCCCGTACGGGCAGAGACTTCCACACAGCTCGTGGTACCGCCCCACTGTTCCACTTCCACGCCGCGTTCGGCGAGCTGGGCGCGGATCTTGTCGGGGTTCGCCGTCGGAAGGTCAATCTTCGTGATGGCGACAACCATCGGGACCTTCTCGCGCTTTGCAAGTTCAATACATTCAACCGTCTGGGGCATCACCATGGAGTCGGCAGCCACAACGAGCACGATCACGTCAGTCACCTGAGAACCACGGGCACGCATGGCGCTGAACGCCTCGTGACCCGGAGTATCGAGGAAGGTCACCTTGCCCTGTGCCGTCGTTACTTCGTATGCACCGATGTGCTGGGTAATGCCACCCGATTCGCCAGAAACCACGTGGGTCTTGCGGATCCAGTCGAGGAGAGAAGTCTTACCGTGGTCCACGTGGCCCATCACGGTCACCACCGGATGGCGCGGCTTCAGGTTTTCCTGGGATTCCTCTTCCACGCCGAGAGCTTCCTCTTCGTATTCTTCCATGAGCTGAGCCTCGTAGCCGAACTCGTCTGCAAGAATCTGGATGGTCTCGAAATCGAGGCGGGCGTTGATGGTCACCATCATGCCCATCTCCATGCACTTCGCAATCACGCGGGCGGGCATCTGGTCCATAAGGCCGGCGAGTTCGCCCACGGTAATGAAGTCGGAGGTCTTGAGAATCTTCTTCTCTTCGCCGGAACCGTTGTCGTTGTGTTCCTTGCGGTAAACCTTCTTGACAGGCTTCTTGGAAAGGTCGGCCATCACGCGCGAGACGTTCTGGCGTACCATTTCCTGCTGCTGTTCTTTCTGCTGTTCCTGGCGGTCACGGCTGTTGCCACGGCGGTTCTTGTCGTTGCCGTGACGGCCATTCTGGCCCTTGCCCGGAGCGTTACCGCCCTTGCCGGCATTCTGCGCGCCCATCCCGGATGCGCTCGCGTTGAACGCCTCCTGCATGGAGCCGCTGGAGAACCCGCCGTTACGGCCGGTGTAGCCGCCGCGGGAACTGCTTGCGCCACCACCCTGACCGGGCCTGCGCTGGCCACCGTTACGGTTATCGCCCGGGCCGCTGCTACGCGGGCCGAACGAACCGGTGTAACCCTGGGCATTGCTCGGGCCACGTCCACCGGGGCCGGGGCGACGGTTGCCACCCGGACCGCGGCCGCCCTGCTGTTGCTGCTGGCTCTTCGCGATACGTGCGAGGATTGCGGCATCGGGCTTGAAGACCTGGGCCTTCATCGGGGGCTGCTTGAGTTCAGTATTCGCCGTCATCATCGTCGGCGCTGCCGGTGCGGGTGCCGGAGCCGGAGCTGCAACAGGCTTTTCGGGAGCAGCAGCGGGTTTTTCGGCAGCCGGGGCCTGCGGCTTCGGAGCCTCAGGTGCGGCAGACGCAGGAGCGGGAGCGGGCTTCGGAGCGGCAGGCGCTTCGGATTTGGCGGGCTCGACCTTCGGGGCCTCGGCGGGAACCGCGGGGGCAGCCGGAGCGGCCGGTGCGGGAGCAGCCGGCTTTGCCGGGGCTTCGGCAGCGGGCGTTTCGGCAGCGGCAGGCTTTGCCGCAGCCTTCGGCGCAGCGGGCTTGGCCGTTGCCTTCCTAGTCGTGGTCGCCTTCTTGAGGCTAATCTTCACGCCGTCCTTCGTCGTCGACGTAGTCGTCGACTTCTTCTTTTCGGTAGAAGATTCCGCATCGGAAGATGTGTTCTTCTTCAAGTTCTTGGTGCGGGCTTCCTGCTTCTTCTTTTCATCGGCGACGGCCGCTTCGATCTTTTCGAATTCCGAAGCGTTCACCTTCGACACCTGCGTCAACACCTTGACGCCGTTGTCGCGCAACAGTTTCACGACGAAGTCACTCTTGACTCCGTGTTCCTTAGCCCAATCGACCGGTTTAATCTGTTCTTCAATACTCATTAATTAGCCTGTTTATTGATCCCGTTTTTTAAGAGAGACTAGCCTTCCTCTCCCTGTTTTTCTGTATTAGCAAAGAGGGATTCTGCCTTGCTTACAGCACTGTGGCGGAGTTCGTGAGCACGCGGAGCCAAGACCTGGGCCTTAGCATCGGCGTCCTTCTCGGACCATTCCTTTTCGCCGAACACGTCGAGGTCGCGTTCCACGAGCTGGGAGGCAAGCTTCACGTTCTGGCCGTTCTTGCCAATCGCCTGTGCGAGGTTGTCGTCGTTGATGACCACCACCACGCGGGAAGTGCCCGGCACTTCATTGAGCATCACGACGTTCGCCGGAGAAAGCGCACGGGTGATGAAGGTCTGGATATCCGGATTCCACTGCACGATATCGATGCGTTCGTTGCCAAGTTCGCGCACGATGGTCTGCACGCGGGCACCCTTCATGCCCACACATGCGCCGACCGGGTCGATCTTCTCGTCGCGGGAGTACACGGCAATCTTGGCGCGGTAACCCGGTTCGCGAGCAACGCCCTTGATTTCGACGGAGCCTTCGTAAATCTCCGGAACTTCCTGGCGGAAGAGTTCCTTGAGGAAGTCGCCGCTTGCGCGGGAAAGCACGACCTGCGCGCCGTTCTTCGCGGATTCTTCCACGCGGGCGATAACGGCCTTCACGGACTGGCCCTGCTGGAGGCGTTCGTGGCCAATCTGTTCGCGAGGCGGAATCATGGCTTCGGTCTGCTTGCCCAGGGAAACAATCACGTTGCGGCCTTCGAGGCGGAGCACTTCGCCGCTGATCATGGAACCGATGCGGTCCTTGTAGGTATTCATGATCTTCATGCGTTCGGCATCGCGGATCTGCTGGGTCAAAAGCTGCTTGGCGGTCTGGATGGCCTGGCGACCGAAGGAGGTGGTCGGAACTTCCATTTCAAGGAAGTCACCCGGCTGGGCGTCCTCGTTGTATTCCTGCGCCTCGGCAACGAGCATGTAGCCTTCGTCCATCTCCTCGACTTCCTCGGCGGTCATGTTCGGGTCGTAGTCCGGATAGTCGTCCACCACTTCGACGCGGAGGAACACGTGGATTTCGTTCGTTTCCTTGTCGATATCCACTTCAATCTTCTTGTCGATGTGCAGGTACTTGCGTGCGGCAGAAATCAGGGCCTGCTTGAGTGCGCCCTCGATGACGGAGTCGTCCATGTTCTTGGCGTCCATCACTTCCTTGAGCACTTCAACCAGATTAACCTTGGGTTCGTTCTTTTTAGCCATTTTAGACCTTCCTATTATATTTGTACATCTACTTTCGCAACCAGCACCTCGGAGCGGGGAACGACCACGTCGCCCGCGTTACCCTTGAGGGTGAGCGTCAAACTTTCTTCGTCTGCAGCCTTGAGCTTGCCCGTAACGGGCTTACCGGTGCTGCGCGTGACCCGCAAAAAGCGACCGATGTTGCGGGTAAAATCGGCGACCGACTTCAAGGGGCGGTCCAACCCGGGGGACGAAACTTCGAGCGTGTACGCCCCCTCGATAATCTCCGGGTCCAGGTCGAGGGCATCGGAAAGGTGACGGCTCACGCTTGAGCAATCGTCTATCGTGACGCCTTCAGGCTTGTCGATATAGAGGCGGAGCGTCTTGCGCTTGCCCGCACGGAACATATCCTGTTCCACCAACGTGACGCCTACGGCCTTGCATGCCTCGGCGATAAGCGTATCCAGTTTCTGGTTAGCCAAATAGACCTCGTATAATAAACGGCGTTCGTATACGGCCCCGAATTCTGCTCATTTAAGCCGAAATCGGGTCCACGAACGTCAAGACGCACCAAATAGAGAAATTTTTTCGCCTTCGGGCAACCGGCAAGGCCGGAAACAGGGGCTGTTGGAGGGGAAAGCGGGGCTTACTTTATGGTCCAGCGTTCCAGTTCCTTCCACCAGTCGGCAAGCAGGTCGCCCTTCTCGATGCTGTTTACCAGCTTCTGCTTGGCCTCTTCTTCGTCAAAGCGGCCAACGCCCTTGAGGGTTGCCCCGAGGGTAAAGTACGTTTCGCCCTTGCAGGAACTACCGTTCAGGGCCACCACCTCGGTGCAGGTAACGCCAAGTCCGCCTTCCTTGCACTTCGGGTCCGAAAGTTCAAGGCTCAGCACGAGCCCGATTTCGCAGGCGGAATCCAGCACCGTCTGCAAGAACACCTTCTTGGAAAGCTCCTGGAAAATCTTCGCGCCTTCCTCGGCCTCGAGCACGCCTTCAAAATAGATGTGGTAGCGGCTCTTGAATTCCTTGTAGCCTTCCTGGGCCTTCTTGTAGTTTTCCTCAATCTCCGCCTGGTTGTCGGCAGCCCCGAGGGACTGCAGCACCAGGGCAGATTCCCTGTAACGGGAATAGGCGGCAGTCATCTTGTCGTAGTTTGCGAACTTCTCAAGCGGGTGGTTCGTCATCTCGAGCACGGCCATCGAGGACACCAGCGCATCGCGGGCACTCTGATAATCCTCGCGGTAGGGCTTAGCCGCATCGGTTTTTGCCATGCAGGCCACCACACCGACAACGCCTTCGCGGGCAACAGTCTCCAGCACACGCACGTCCTGGCGATTCCTTATGGTAGCAGAAACCTGCGAGGTACGCTCGTACGAAGATGTCACGCTCTCCTGGCCTTCGGCATTCACGTCAGAACCGACCTGTGCCTTGCTGATCGATGTGACCGAACTCTGAATCTGGATGGCAATCTGGTTCACCGCGTTCTCGAGAGCGTGGTCATAATCGCCCGCAAGACCCGACCCGCGGAGGTTACCCTCGGGGCAGGTAAACAGTTCAAGTTCGTGGGATACCGGCACCTGCGGTGGCGGAGGGGGCGGCGGAGTCTGCTGCACGACTTCCTTTGAAGAGCAGCCGAGAAGGATCAGGGCCATACCGCCCATGGCAATTATGTTACGCGAGAGTTTCACAAATCACTCCTAAAAGCACTGTTTTTACGCAAATAATATAATTTAAATGTGGTGTTAGTGAACTTTTCTTAACAGAAAATATTGTGAAAAAGAAATGCAAAGCGGTCAAAAGCGGAGTCTACCGCCCCACGAGCACTTCGGAAAGGACGCTTTCGCTCTCGGGAATGCGGAGCGCCTTCTTGAGTTCAGCCTCGCAGAAGAACGGTTCGCGACGGGCGAACTTCCCGAGCCCGCGGGCCGATTCGCGCAGGATTTCGGCGACGTACCCCGCGTTCATGTTCAGGTAGCGGTAGGCGCGTTCGCCCAGCATGTTGCAGGCCTCGTCCAGGTCGGCCGTGAAGATAACCGCAAACGAGACGTTCTCTACGGAATCGTCGCACAGGTGCGCGCCGGCGAATTTTTTGCGGTCACTGAAGTTTGTCTGTAAAAAGAGCGACTTCTTTACGGGCAGGTAGCGGTAGAGTCCCGGATAAACTAACTGCACGTCGAAGGAGAGCACCCAGATTTTCAAGAGGCCCGCGCCAAACGCATTCAGATTGCAGATTTCCATCCAGCGAAGCACCGTCGAGAAATCGTCGAGGGATGCCTTCCAGGGCTTGAAATTGCGGAAGCTGACCGCGCCGGGCCCGAGGAACTCGTACTCGCGGAAAAAGTATTCGTTCGGGAACTTGAGCGGGGTCAGCGGGAATTCCTCGCCCTTGAAGGGGCTCGCGACCACGCGGCACACCTTCATGCAATGCGAGAGGTCGGTAATGCATTCCACGCGGTTCTGGAGCATGAACCGCGCTATGTAGCGGTTCGCGCCCTCGCTCGAAACCGGGTGCATCTCGGTGCGATTGCTATAAGCAAATTCAGATACGGTCTCGTACTTCTTGAGCGCCTTTGGCATAATGCAGAGCGCCGCGAGCGGGACTTCCGAGGGGGAAAGCGAAAGAGCCACGGCCACCTCGTCGTCGACAAAGGCGCTGAACGGGATGGCGATGCCCCCGAGGGAGCGCGCGAGGATGGCAACTAGCCCGGCGTAACTGCCCGCGTCCAGCTGCAACTCTCTGTAGGCGGCCTCCTTGTAGCGCCACACGATGCGGTCGAGTATTCCCGTGAAGAACAGCGTTATGCCCGCGGCCTGCATGATTTCGTTCGGCGGGAAGGCGCCCTTGAGCGTCTCGATATTCGCGCGCCGAGCCTTCGCTTTGGTCGGTGATAAGGTCCCTGAGCTTGCCGAAGGGGCCGAACCACCGGCGGGCAATTCAACCAGTTCGTCTGACGTGGGGTCGAAATAATAGAGCCCGTCGGGGATGTTCTGGCCCTGCAAGAGCGCGTACACCCCAATGGAGCGCAGGCCATCGGCGCACACGTCGTTTTTCAATTGCGAAAACACGCGGTTGAGCATGGAGGAAGGCTCGCCCACCAGCGAGAAGAGGTCGCCGTCCAGCGCCTTCGTGTGGTTTTTAGACACGGAGTAGCGCTTGGCTCCCGCAAAACGCTTGTCGGGCGGCATGCGGGTTTCCCAGTGCAATGTGATCGGGTCCCCTGCCGAGCGGCGGGAATAGCGCAAGGAATCGTGATATGCGACGGAAAAGAAGGGCACGGGCAAAATATATTAAGAATTGCGCCCGATGGAGGGCGGATTGCGCAGAATTCGGGTGGATTGCAGGATGTTTTCGGGAGAATCGCGCGCGGGGCGGGCGGATTACACAGGATGAAGGGCAATTTGCGCAGGATGCGGGCGGATTGCAGAATGTTTTCGGGAGAATCGCGCGCGGGGCGGGTGGATTACGCAGGATGCGGGTGGATTGCAGAATGTTTTCGGGAGAATCGCGCGCGGGGCGGGCGGATTGCGGGATGTTTTCGGGAGAATCGCGCCCGATGGCGGGCGGATTACGCAGGATGCGGGTGGATTGCGGGATGTTTTCGGGAGAATCGCGCGGGGCGGGCGGATTGCGCAGGATGAAGGGCAATTTGCGCCGAAAATAGGACTAAACGATTAGTTTTTGTGCGTTTAGTCCTATGTTACGATAATTTGTATGCAAGTTTTTCTCAACAAAGACGCATTGCATAGGACTAAACTGCAACTTTTCGCCTGTTTAGTCCTACCGCCCGCGAGTTACCCGCGGGTTGAACGCGATTCGCCGGCCGTTTTCTCGCCCGAACCCCCTCCCGCATAGGACTAAACTGCAACTTTTCGTCTGTTTAGTCCTACCGCCCGCGAATTGCCCGCAGGTTGAACGCGATTTGCACGCGAGTTACCCGCGGGTTGCACGCGAGTTACCCGCAGGTTGAACGCGATTCGCCGGCCGTTTTCTCGCCCGAACCCCCTCCCGCATAGGACTAAACTGCAACTTTTTGCCTGTTTAGTCCTACCGCCCGCGGGTTGCCCGCAGGTTGAACGCAGGTTGAACGCGATTCGCCGGCCGTTTTCTCGCCCGAACCCCCTCCCGCATAGGACTAAACCGCAACTTTTCGTCTGTTTAGTCCTACCGCCCGCGAGTTGAACGCAGGTTGAACGCGATTCGCCGGCCGGTTTCTCGCCCGAACCCCCTCCCGCATAGGACTAAACTGCAACTTTTCGCCTGTTTAGTCCTACCGCCCGCGAGTTGAACGCAGGTTGAACGCGATTCGCCGGCCATTTTCTCGCCCGAACCCCCTCCCGCATAGGACTAAACTGCAACTTTTTGCCTGTTTAGTCCTACCGCCCGCAGGTTGAACGCGATTTGCACGCGAATTGCCCGCGGGTTGCCCGCGAGTTGAACGCGGGTTGAACGCCGCAGGCTCACATCCCGCGACTTCCCCGCAACAAATGTGATTTTCCTCAAAAACCGTAAAAC
Source organism: Fibrobacter sp. UWR3 (assembly GCF_900143055.1). NCBI lineage: Bacteria > Pseudomonadati > Fibrobacterota > Fibrobacteria > Fibrobacterales > Fibrobacteraceae > Fibrobacter > Fibrobacter sp. UWR3. The sequence goes on from NZ_FRCW01000002.1 coordinate 174,528, forward strand.
ACTTGATACACTTTAGCACATTTTACCCCATTGAGAAATTCTCCGGGGAGCATAATTACATATATTAGACTCGTAAAGTAAAAGAGGTATACTATGCTTTTCAAGAAAATACTCCCCATCACCGCAGCAGGCATCCTCGCCATCGGGCTTTCCGCCTGCGGCGATTCCGACAGCGCATCTAACCCGAACAACACGCCCGAAGATCCGGGCACTGTCCCCACCGACTCCATCCCCGACAAACCGGCCAACCCGGGCGACAGCGTCGTAACCCCGACAGACTCCCTGCCGCCTGCAACCGACACGACAACGACGCCAACCGAATTCACGGTGCCCGAAGAGGCTACTGAAATCACGCCCGCAACCACTATCCCGAAAGAGGCCGGCAAGGGCTTCCTCATTGACGATTTCGAGGACGGCGACAACGAGAGCCTTATCCCGAAGGCATTCTGGTACACCTACGACGACAACGACAACGACGGCGCGTCTGTCATCCTGACCCCGCTGAACGAAGACGGCTACCCGAAGGCAAGGCGCTCCGACAACGGCACCGAATACGCATTCGCCGTCTACTACAACCTCGACAAGGGCGAATACGCCTACGACCCGTACGTGGGCTGGGGCGTGCAGATTCCCGACACGCTCAACCTGGCCAGTTTCGGCGGCATCAGCTACTGGTACAAGGGCGGCAAGCACGAAATCCACGTGGAAACCTCCGACGTGAAGGACTACGACGTGCACCTCGCCACCGTGAAGGCCTCGCGCACATGGAAGCAGGTCTTTATCCGCTTCAAGGACCTCGCACAGGGCGGCTGGGGCGAAGAAGTCGAATTTGACCCGGCCCACATCACCGCAGTCAGCTTCCAGGCCAAGGGCAACCACGTGAAGGACTCCGTGCTCATCGACAACGTGTACTTCCAGGACACGAGCGAAGTCGCGAAGGACACCGCCGACATGCAGATCATGGATCCGGAAATTCCCGAGGTGACCATCGGTGATATAACCATCGCAAACCCGCTCCAGGAAAAGGCGATGAAGTACCTCAACAAAGGCATCAACATAACCAACTGGCTCGAAGAGGACAAGACATACTTCAAGGGCGAATTCAAGTTCGACGAGAGCGACGTGAAGCTCATGGCCGACAACGGAATCAAGTCGCTCCGCTTCCCCATCGACCTCGACCGTTACGCCACCAACCGCGATGAATTCGTGGCCGACACCACGGACGCCACCGAACTCAAGTTCGACGACGCAAACCTCTTCGCCGTACTCGACTCCTTCGTGGAATGGACCGGCAAGCACGGCATGTCGTTCGTGATCGACTACCACGAATACGACAACAGCTACAACGCCACCAGTTCCAAGAATCCGCGCTACATGAAGATGATGGCGAACGTGTGGAAGCACGTGGCAGCCCACTACGCAAGCAACGAACGCGAGGACATCTTCTACGAACTCCTGAACGAGCCCGACATGAGCAACGGCAAGGCGACCTCCGCCAACTGGCGCAAGGCCGCACAGGAAGACATCGACTCCATCCGTACGGTCGACAAGAAGCACACCATCATCTTCGGCGATGCACAGTGGTACAGCATCTCGTTGCTCACAAAGGGTCAAAAGCTCAATGATGACAACGTTATCTACGCCATCCACACCTACGAGCCGTTCGTATTCACGCACCAGGGAGCCAGCTGGACCGACCTCAAGAGCATCAAGAACCTGATGTTCCCCTACGACAAGGAAAGATGGTCCGAATACACAGCCGACTTCGGTGTCACCAAGACGGTACCCAGCAACTACAAGAAGAACATCCAGAACTACTATAAGCTTGGCAGCAAGGAATACATCCTCAGCCTTATCCTGCCCGCCAAGGAATGGGCCGTAACGAACAACGTGCCGGTCATCATCAACGAGTTCGGCGCCTACAACGTGAAGACCGACAAGCAGTCCGTGCTCAACTACATGGCTGCGATGAAGGAAATCAGCGATACGCTCCAGATTCCGCTCACGCACTGGGGCTACACCGGCGGCTTCTCGCTGTTCGAATCCACCGACGGCGTGAAGGGCACCCAGCTCATCGAGGGCATGAAGGAAGCCTACGGTCTGGAATAACTCTTTTTCAAAGTTCTCCTCCTAACACAAGCGCTGTGCGGGCAACCGCACGGCGTTTTTTGCTTTTTTTATGGGTTTTCAAGCACGAATTTCCTAAATTTATAAGACAATGCTCTTCGACGCGAAAAAGATCCGCGCTAAGGTTGCGGCTACACTTGCAGGCACATTGCTGCTTGCGGGTTCCGCCTTTGCGGCCGGTTTCTACGGCAACCAGAGCGACATCAAGTGGAAGACCGCAGACACGAAGCACTTCCAGTTCATCTACCCGCAGGAATACACCGAGCACGCCTCCGCACTTTCCGCATACGCAGAGGCTGTCTACGATTCGGTGGTGGGCCGCTACAAGAAGGACCTGCCGGGCCGCGTGAACGCAGTGCTCAACAACGCGCTCTACAGCAACGGCAGCGCCGTCCCGAGCGAGAACGCGGTAAACCTGTGGCTCACCAACTGGGATTTCAAAATCCGTAGCAGCCACGGCTGGCTCGCCGACGTCATCACGCACGAATTCAGCCACCTGGTAAGCATCGAAAACGGGAGCAAGTTCAAGCCGAGCATCTACGGTGTACAATTCAGCTACACCGACTACTACAACGAGCGCATCACGAGCGACTTCGCGACGTTCCTCCCCTTCACGCTGCAGCCGCTGTGGTTCGCCGAAGGTACGGCGCAGTTTGAATCCGCCCGCATGGGCTTTGACGCCTGGGACACACATCGCGACATGCTGTTGCGCGTCGCAGCCCTGAACGACACCCTGCTCCCGCTCGAATACATGCACGACTTTTCGGACAACTCGCTTTTTGCCGAACTCGGGCCCTACACGCAGGGGTTCTCGCTCGTGCTCTACATCTCGAAGCACTACGGCGAAGACGCTGTCCCGAAAATCTGGACGGAACTTTCGAAACCCTACCGCGTGACGCTCGACGGGGCACTCAAGAAAATTCTCGGGATTAGCGAGAAACAACTCTACGAAGCGTGGAAAAAGGAAATCACCGAGGCGTACAAGGCGCAGAAGGATTCCCTCGGGCCTCTCGTCGAAGGCACGAAGATTACCGCAGACGCCTTCTGGCAGGACTTCCCCGTAGTTGCGGGCAAACACCTCTACGGCGTATCGAACTTCGGCGGGCCGTGGTTCGACGGTGCGGTGTTCAAGATGCCGCTGAAAGAGACGAAAGATAGCGCAGAAGTCAAGGACAGTACTGCGAATAAGATCCCCGCCTCCGCGGGGATGACGAAGGAAGGGGCCTCCGCGGGGATGACGAAGGAAAATGAAAAAATTGACGGCGTAGAAATCGGAATGATTTCCATTGAGGAAGAGGAAGGCGATTCCACCATCGACATAAACGACTACGCGAAGAGCGGGTTCCGCGCGAAGAAGCCCTGGTTCGACAAGGGCATCGATGTGTACGACGCCCCGGAAAAAGGCCCGATTCTCGCCTACGTGACGTTCCAAAACCGCGACAAGGACGGTCACGCCCACTTCGACATTGCAGTGAGCGACACGAACAAGAACAAGCTGAACCTCACCCACCTCGTAGACGCGGTCTACCCCGCATTCAGCCCCAAGGGGAACGAAGTCGCCTTCGTGCGGCGCGAGCCCTACAGCACGCGCTTCGTGCTGAGCAAGGTTCCCTTCACCGCAGACTTCAGCGAATACACGGCAGAAGACCCGATAGACATCTACGTGCCCAACGCGAAGTTCAGGTACTACAACATCTATAGCCCCAAGTACAGCCCCGACGGCAAGCGAATCGCCTTCAGTTTCTTTGACGACGTGCATCGCGGAATCGCCGTGATAGACGCCGACGGCAAGAACATGAAGGTCGTGAGCACCGAGGGCTACGACGAGCGCGACGTAAACTGGATTGACGACAGCAAGATCGTGTTCGCAAGCAACAGGAACGGAATCTTCAACCTCATCGAGAAGAACATCGACACCGGGAACGAACGCCCGCTCACGAACGTGGTCGGCGGCGCATTCACTCCGGTACTCGCAGGCGACACTCTCTACTTTACGCAGTACGACAAGGACGGGTTCTCGCTCTACAAGCTCCAGTATACTCCTGTCGCGATGATAAACGACACGACGATGAACGTGACGGAACGCGACAGTACCATCCAAGTTGCCGATACCGTTTGGAACAACTGCGCGGCAACTGATTCTACAAAGATCCCCGCCTCCGCGGGGATGACGAAGGACTCCGCTTCGGTAGACTCTATCGCTGCTGCTGTCATTCTGGAGCGTAGCGATAGAATCCAGAGTGACAGCATCCAGGCCAACGCGACCGCAAACTGCACGACAGAGCCGACAGTCACGATGCGCGATTCAGCCATCAAGCTCATTGACACGACATACACCATCACGCAGAGGCCCGCCCCGAGCGAAATCGTGCTCAAGGGCTCGCCCCTCCCGCGCATTGAGAAGCATATAGAACTCGAAAGCCGCGAATTCGCCGGCACCGAGCGCGACTACAAGCCCATCCCGACAGTCCCGCTGTTCATCCCCATGCTCGCCTTCTACGAGAACGCCCCCGACCTCACCGTATTCGGCGACGGGCAACTCAAGGCAAAGATCGGGCTTGCCGCCATCATCGCAGACCCGCTCAAGAAGAACACCCTACAAGTCGGCCTCATGCTCGAAATCGGGAACGGCATCGACTACATCAACGGCAGCGGCCTCAACCCGGAACAAGAAAAGGAATTCTTCGTCGCATGGGAGAACAGGAGCACGCCCATCGATTTCGGGATTTCGTACACGTACGCGAGCTACACGAGCAAAGATACCGTGCGTTACGAGGATGTGCGCGCCAATGACGGGGACAGCCTCGGCATCAGCAACTACGCAGTCCCGATGCAATCGATTGTCGCAATGGCGGGTTACAGCCCGTTCAAGAGCGTCGACACGCTTCAAATTGCCGCAGGTTACGACTGGGCAGACTTCAACCTGTACGAAGACAACTTCGCGTGGACATACCAGAAGCGATTCAGCGCGATGGCGCTATTCGGGCTCTACGGCGACAGTGAAGGCGAAGACGGCACAGGAATCAGCGGGCAGGGCGACGGCGCCGTAATATCGTACCAGTATTCCAACAGTGACCTCTACCGCCCCGGTACGTTCGCCGAAAGTTTCGTCGTCACCAAAAGCGGGAAAATCAAGCCCAAGTACAGGAATTTCAACATACACGAATTCGGCCTGAGCCTCTACGGGAGCATCCAGAGTCCACTCACCGGAGCGCGACTCGCCGCAGGTGCTAAGCTCGGAGGCATTTTCAACTGGGATACCGACGCGAAGGATTCTACCGGCGCCAAGGTGGATACGCTCGACTCGTACTATTACAGCGCCGTGTTCCTGGAAGGCTACCCCTACCTGCGCAGTTCAGAAAACTACACGCGTGCGGGCACCAAGACCGCCATGGCGGAAGTCCATTACCTGTTCCCCGTCTACGACGACTGGCGTAAGGGTTTCTGGATTTTCGAAACGCGCGCATTCTACATCGACGCATTCGCGCAGATCGGTGCCGCATGGAACAGCAAGTGGTTCGATACGGACAAGTTCACGGACCACGATTTCTGGGACCGTTCTGCGGGCCTCAGCTTCAGGTGGAGCAACAAGATTTTCTACAGCATCCCGCTCGACATAACGCTCACGTTCGCACGCGCACTCAGCCGCATCGGCGACGATGAAGGGCGCGAAGGCAGTTGGAAGCCCACGACAATCGACGTGCCGCTTTTACCGGACGCGATTTCGCCCACGCGGATCAAGTTTACGCTCGGAATGGGATTCATCAATAGCTGGCAGTAAAGATCCCCGGTCGGAGCCGGGGATGACGATTGTGCATCGGTCGGAGCCGGGGATGACGATTGTGCATCGGTCGGAGCCGGGGATGACGATCGTGCATCGGTCGGAGCCGGGGATGACAGCTACATTGCCTTCAACGCGGCAGCGAGTTTTTTCTTCGCATCGGGTACGCGCGAAAGCACTACGTCTTCAAGCAGGCAGCACATGCGGTAAGGGATTTCCTCGTAAGCGGGGATTTTCTCCGGCTTAGCGATGTAAAAATCGAGCCCTGCCTTTTTTGCATGGTGTAGGAACACGGACGTAAGTCCGGGTCTCGCCTTCTCGAGCCCGTTCGCATGCAGCCCTAGTTTCTGGACATCGCCCAGGATATGCGCGTACGGCAGGTTCGCCTTCACGTAGCGGCACACCTTGAAGAGCAGGTTCATCGCATCGTCCAGCGGTTTGCCCTCGTGTTCCACGCAGGGTTCGAACACGATATCTTCGGCAAGGAAATTGAGTTTGCCCACCAGCAGGCGGTACATGCGCTCGATAATTTCGGTTTCGCGCGCGAAGGTATCCGCAGTGCCCTTCTCGTCTTCGGCAAAGCATACCAGCGCAAACCCGCGCTTGCGAATTTCCATTGCCTTCGTGAGGAAGATTTCTTCACCTTCCGCGAGGCTTATACTGCGGGCGATTCCCTTCCCCGAAATGCATTCGATTCCTGCGATAAGCAAGTCCCAACTGCGGGAATCCATCATCACCGGGCATTTCGCAAGCGACTTGTCATCGAGCATCTTGCCCATGAACGCCTGTATCTGCGGAGGCTCTGTATCGTAGGAATCCAGGTTTACGTCCAGGATTTCGGCACCGTAGGTAACCTGCCTGTGCCCGAGCGCAACGGCATCGGCAAGGTTCCCTTCGCCAAAGATTTTCGCGAACTCGGGAGATTCCTCCCGATTAAACACGTTGCCCACGCAAATGCAATTCCCCGCACCTGCTACCGTCATGGGTGCAAGCCCGCTCAACAGCATGTTGTACCGGCGGGCAGGGATTCGGCGGGGGCGGCTACCCTTGAGCGCCTTCACCATGAACTTGAGCGACTCGGGCGTGGTTTCCTTGCCGCCGCCCACGATGTTCACGAGGCCCGAATCGGCATAGCGCCAGAGCTCCTTTGCGCGGCCCTTCACGGAATCGCTGTCGTGGGGTTTCATGCCCTCGAGCGAAACATCCACCATCACGCTCATGCGCACGGGAGCATTCTCGATTTCTTTCAGGAGGTCATGCAGGTCGCCCGCGTTCTCACCCGCCGAAAGCCCGATACTGAATACCGGGAAACTGCTCACGGTATGCTGTAACGCCCTTGCGGTAAGGCCTGCCAGCGTGCCTGCACCCGCTTCGGCAATTTCGCCCGAAACCATCACGGGCACAAGTTCCTGGCGTTCGGAACACACCTTGAATACGGCGTGCAGGGCCGCCTTCACGTTCAAAAGGTTACGGAACGAATCCAACAGCAGTATGTCGGCATTCCCGTCCAGAAGGCCACGCACCACCTCGCTGTAGGCATCGACCAGTTCTCGGAAGCCCACATCCGCGGAATCTTCCGCAGGTCCCATCACGCCCGCGACATACTTGCGTTCGAGCGTCTGGCCCAGCTTGCCTGTTTTGCACTGAAGAATGTCGTCGTTGTATTCGGCAATCGACTCGCAGGCGATGCGCGCCCCCGCAAGGGCAATGTCGTACGCCATGTTCTCGAGCCTGAACTTCCCCTGCACAATCGGGTTTGCGCGCACGGTGTTGGTGCGGATAATGTCGGCACCCGCCTCCAGGTAGGCACGGTGGGCCTTTTTCACGACCTGCGGCGCAGTAACGCAAAGTATATCGTCGTTGCCCTGCAGGTCCACCGCGTGGTCCACGAACATTTCCCCGCGGTAATCTTCTTCACGCAAATCGCACGCATCAAGAACAGTCCTTGCCGGCCCATCCATCACAAGGATGCGCCCGATGCTCGCCCTCGCGAGTTCCTGGTAGGACTTCGAGAGGTTCATGGAACTATCTCCGCGTGTTCGGGACCTCGCCCGGGAGCAACTGCCCCGGGCTCGTGCGCTGGGCATCGCGCCCCTTGAAATTCGGATTGTACTGTTGGACCTTCGCCTTCTTCACCTCGGACTGCACCTCCATCAGGTGAGACTCCCAGGTTTTCATCGCGTCGTCAAGTTCGCCACGCGCCTGCAGCATGAGTTCGCGCAGCTGCAGCAGTTCCTGCATCTGTTCGCGCTTCATTATCCAGAGTTCCTCTTCCTCGGGCATGCGCTCGATATTGAAGAGCAGGTTCAGGTAACGTTCTTCCGCTTCCTTGTACGCCTTGTACGTTTCCTTGTACATCATGTAGCGGTCGTCGACCATCGTCTGCTGGGGCGAAGGGTGCGAGGTACAGCCCGAAAGTACCGCCGCAAAAGCGACAGCAAAAACGGCACAGGCTTTGCGGAAGATACTCGTCATAGGTTACTCCGCAGCCTGGTTGCGCTTGATGTTGAAGAGGCGTTCGTGCGTGATGTTGCTCTTGAAGGTCACGGTATCCTTCGTCACCGGGTGCACCATGTAGTGCGTTCCGACCTTCACCTCACGTTCCTGGCAAGGGATGCCCGTCTCGGGGTCAATCATGATTTCGAACTCGGTATCGTATTCCGCCCTAAGACCCGTATTGTATGCCTTGAACTTCTCGGGCACGATATTGCTGTTCACGTGCTGCTCCCAGATGTAGTAGGGGAAGCTTTCCTTCTCGTGCAGGTAAATCTTGTAATCCAGGCAACGACGGTGGTCACGGTTCTCGAAGCCCTTCGTGACAACGGAATCAATCTTGATGAGGGCAAAGTTCAGGCGTCCCTGGTCCTTGAGCATCTGCGTGATGTTCGCCTTCACGGGCACTGTACCCGTAAGCAGGTGGTCCATTTCCCAGCGATGCTTTTCGAGGCGGCGCAGGTGCGGCTTGTAATCGGGGTTCAGGAGCTGCTTGCGCCAGCGTTCGGGCATCGGGATGTGCGCGAGAAGCGTGTCGTAACCGTCATCGAGGCCGGTAATGCTCGTCACTTCGCGGTCAACGGCCGCAAGGTTCACCTCCTTCACGCGCCATGCAAGTTCGGAGGGCATAAAATTCTTGAGGTAGCCGCGGGAATTGTTCACGCGGTACAGGCGCTGCACCTTCGTGGTATCGCCCGCAGTAGAGTAGTTCAGGTCCACATAGGCGGCAGTAATCGTGCCCATCTGCTCTTCGCCCTTCAGGTCAATCGTCGCGAAGTAGCTTTCGGTATAGACCTCCACATCCACAGGCTGAGCAAGCTTGTAGTTGAGCGTAACCTCAGATTCGCCGCAACCGACAAGGGAAAAAGGCATAACACAAAGAGACAGAAGCCCGCCGAAGCCGGCCAGAAGTTTACTACGAATCATCGAAAATTCCAATTACTGTTTGTTCTTGATAAGCGTGATTTCTTTCACGGCCAGCAGGCGGTCGCCCGTAGTAGCCTCGATAACAATCTGGCCCGGAGCATGGTGGCGGGTCATTTCTGCTGCGGTCATAAGCCCTCCGCGCTTGGAGTGGCCCTGGAGCGTATAAACGCTCACCTTCTCGTTCACCTTGGTTTCGTACTTCCAGATTTCCTTGCCCTTGTTAGCGGCAGTACCCTCGTAGAAGGCAATCTTGATGGTCGGGAAATCGAAGCCCGTACCGTAGCGGAACTGCACAATCATCGGGTTGATAAGTTCAAATTCGCTGGTAGTATCGGCAACCAGCTGCAAAGCCGGATTCCATTCACGACCACACACGATGTGCGGATCTTCGGTGGAGCAGGACGAGAAGAATGCCCCCATGACAATCACCAAGAAAATAGCGAGTTTTGAAAGTCTGTTCATTTTAAGCCTTCCTGGAAAAACACCTAATTAACAAATTAGCAAAATCCCCCCGAATTGCCATATTCGTTGCGTTGTTTTTTACAATATGTGGCGTTTTTGGCCGTTTTAGGCGGTTTCTAGCGGGCCAGAACGAGCATCATTTCGAGGTGGGGAGTCTGCGGGTAGAAGGCAAAAGCCTCCGCACGGCAGATTTTGAAGCCCTTTTCGGCAAGGAGGGCGGTATCGCGGGCGAGCGTCACCGGGTGGCAGGACACGTAAATCAGGCGATTCACTGAGGAATCCGCTATGGCGTCGAGGGCTTCTTTCGGGAGGCCGGTGCGCGGCGGGTCCACGATGAGCGTCGCGGGGATATCCACCACGTTGCTCGCGAGCCATTCCTCGGCCGGCGCGGAAACATTTTCTATCGTCGCGACTTTTTTATCGCCACCAGATACAGATAAATTAACCTCTGCATGCTGCAGGCATTTTTCTTCGCGTTCCACGGTCGTCACGCGCTTAAACTTGTCCATAAGCATCGCGGCGAAGAACCCTACCCCGCTGAAGAGGTCGATAAGCCATTCGTCGCTCGATTCCCCGCTCGCAAGGCCTTCGTCCACGGCATTGCGCACGGACTTCACCAGCGCGGGCAAAAGCTCGAGATTACTCTGGAAGAACACACTCGCATCAGCCTCAATCTTCTTGCCGCAGATTTCGGAGACGCTTACCGCATTCTCGCTGAACTCGCGGGCAGGCATACCCTCGTAATAGTACGAGATTTCACCCGCGCCGTTATCGAAGAGGTTCACTTCCATCTCGCGGCCGGGGCGGAACTTGCCCGCAAAAATCTCGCGGGCGCGCCCCTGCAAGAACTCGTTGAGCGCGGGCGTCAATACGGGGCAGTTCTTGAACAGCGCCACACTATTGCTTTCCTGCTTGCGAAATCCGAAACGCACAATCGGCTTGTCGCCGGCCTGGTCGCAAACCACGACGACCCGTGCGCGGTTGCGGTAACCCCACGCGGGGCCCGTGTGCACCTTGAAATCTTCGGGCAATTCTATGCGGGCGATGCGCCGGAAGTTCTCGCGCTCGACCTGCGCCAGGTATTCCGCCTGCTTCTCGCTTTCCAAGTGCTGCAAGCTGCACCCACCGCACTTGCCATATAGCGGGCAGCGCGCCTCTACGCGGTCGGGATTTGCGCCTTCCAGCACTTCCACGACATGCCCGCGGGCAAAATCTTTTTTCGTGAACGTCACCGCCACCTTACAGAGTTCGCCCGGCAACGCGCCCGAGACAAAGCACACGCGGCCATCAGGCAGGCGCGCCATACCCTCGCCGCCCTGCACCATTTTCTCGATGCGGACTTCGAACACCTCGCGGGCGGGCGCAGAATATGCGGGGCGAGCAGACGCAGGGCGCTTGTGGCCCGACCTGCGCAGCTTTCCAAGCTTGTCAAAACGGCGAAACATGGGCATAAAGATAGAATTTAAGGAGCAAAAAGTAAAATCAGCGGTGAAATAATATATTTTTCTTCTAAAGGAGGAAATTAAATGAAACCCCACGCACTTCTATTCCCGGTACTCCTGTCTTTTGCGCTCCTCACTGCCTGCGGCGATGACGACTCGTTCATCCCGAAAGTCCCCGAGCTGCCCGGCGAAGTGGCAGACATGGACGAGCTCAAGGAGTTCGAGTGCAACGACGACCTCATGGGCGAAAAGGTCTACGTAAGAGACCTCGAAACGGACTACGAATGCGATGGCGACCACTGGTTCGAAACCATCGATACGGGCAAGTCGAGCTCGTCTTCCAAGAAAACATCTTCGAGCAGCGCAAAGTCCAGCAGTTCTGCAGAATCTTCGCCCAGCGAGAAATCCAGTAGTTCCGCAGAGTCTTCATCCAGTGGAAAGTCGAATTCCAGCGAGACAAGCGTGTCCAGCTCCGCAAAGTCGAGTTCGAGCTACACAACCCCATTGCTCTCTCACTGCGATATAGGTACCGACGAAAACTGCTTTAAGGACGCCCGCGATGGTCAAACATACAGAACGGTCAAAATCGGAAATCAGGTTTGGATGAGGGACAATCTGAACTTCAGAACAGGAAGTAGTTCCTGTTATAACGATGACACCAGCTTCTGCACTAAGTACGGTTTGCTCTACACCTGGGCAACAGCCTTAGACAGCGTTGGCGAATTCAGTACAAACAGCAAGGGCTGCGGATATAACGCATTGTCGTGCCGACCAGTTTCTCCGACATACGGAATCTGCCCAGATGGATGGAGAATTCCTTCAACCATCGATTGGAGTATTTTGTTTGGTAAGGTTGGAGGCAAGGATGTTGCCGGCAAAGCCCTCAAATCCGCATCTGATTGGCTAAATGACGGCAACGGGACAGACGAAGCATCGTTCACGGCCTTGCCGGGAGGACGTTTCGAAGAAGGAATATTCTATCTCATAGGTAACGACGCATCTTTTTGGGCCAGCAATCCCAATACTACCACATATGTCAAATTAGTTGATTATGTAGCTATGTCTGACGATCTCGACAAGGCAGCTGATTACCAGACTGAACCATACAACAAGCGTTACATTCGTTGCATCAAGATTGATACTGCTCAAACAGCATCTTCGTCCAGCATCACATCGAAGTCGAGTTCAAGCGAGTATACACCTTACGACCATAAGAACGATCTTTTTGAAGACAGTCTGAACTCCGGCGCGTACAAGAAATTTACCGATGTACGGAACGGAAGGTCGTATTACTATCTCACGATTAACGCAAAAGATGGTGACGAAGATGTTTCGGTAACAGTCATGGCCGAAAACCTGAATATCGGCATCGATGTGCCGGGAGCAAATGACCAGAGCGACGATGAGAATATTGAACGCTACTGCTACAATGACGACACGACCAACTGTGACAAGTACGGCGGCCTTTACCAGTGGGCCGAGATGATGCAATTGCCGAGTCGCTGCAATGTTGACGCTTGCGAAGACCTTATCGAGGAAAATCACCGGGGCATCTGCCCTGAAGGCTGGCACGTGATGACCTATGACGAGTATGTCATTGTATTAACGGCCAATAAGGAAGAAAAAAATATTCGAGCTATATCCTTTGGCGGGGATAATCTAACCGGATACAGCTTAATCGGAGCTGGTCATAACCGGAATCATCAATTCGCTGATTTAGACAACATGACATTCTGGTTTTACCCGGAAAATGGCACTATGTCAGAACCGTCAGCATTTTCAGGCTATCAACTAAAATCTTCCGCCGGAATGGATTTTACAAGCAGTCGCAAATCATATGCCAACTCCGTTCGCTGCGTGAAGGACTAAAAGGGGGGAAATAAAATGAAGCACTCACTCTACACCGCATTTGCATGCGCAGCGTTCCTCGCCGCCTGCGGCGACGACGACAACGATTTTATCGCGCGCCCTGATGGCGCAAAGTCTTCGTCGAGCATGGCAAGGAATTATTCCAGTACAACGGAACCTTACACCATCGTAGACCAATTTAACCCCAGAATCTCGTACGGTGAGATGGTTGACGACCGTGACGGTCAAACATACAGGACCGTAAAAATTGGGGACCAAACCTGGATGGCAGAAAATCTGAACTACCGAGACCTGCGCAAAGTATGGGATTATGATTCAAGCAGCTTCTGTTATAACGATTCAGCCATTTATTGCGAAAGATACGGACGTTTTTACCCATGGAGTACAGCCATGGACAGCATTGGGACTTGGAGTACTAACGGCAAAGGTTGTGGAGGAAACGGATGCACTCCGACTTATCCAGTACGAGGCATTTGTCCAAGTGGCTGGCACCTGCCAGACTCGACAGAATGGAGAATCTTGATTAACACAGCGGGTGGAGACTCAATCGCAGGCGAACATTTAAAATCCAGAAGCCCAGATTGGGAAACTCAAGTCAATTATGATGACAAAAAAAGATATGGAGGAAAAGACACTTACGGATTTTCCGCACTTGCTTCTGGCACATATTGGGACATCCGTGTAGGTGTTGCATGCATTCCACGCCTTTCAACGGAAATATGGACATCAACATCTTACTATTCGACAGACGCATACGCCATACATTTGGATATATTCAACAACAACGCGTGGTATTATACCCCCAAAAAAAGATCAAGTAATCCTGTCCGCTGCGTGAAGGACTAGCGCATTTAGCCCAAAAAACAACAGCAATTTGTCGGCAAAATGCGCCCGCTATCGCCTTAATGGTCAAAAGCGGGCCTTTTTTAGTGCTTTTTTCTATATTTCGCCCGAAATTGTACCATGACGACTATTCTCTTGCCAGATACGCTCACGGCGACGAACAGCAAAGACCTGCTCCGGAATTGCACGAAGCAGCTCCGTAGCGGTGCGCTGTGCCTTGACGGCAGCAATCTCGCAAGCATGGACTACAGCGGCGACGCGTTCTTCGCGCTCCTCGCCGAACTTTCCGAAAAGACGGGCAACGCGCTCACCCTCGCCCACTTCAACGCCGATATCAAGGCGCACCTTTCTGCACTCCGCAAGATGGAGCCGCCCGCAAGGCCCGCGAAGGGTACGAACAACGTTCTCGAGATGCTCGGTGGCATCGGCTTTGCCGTGCTGAAGGAATCCTTCGAGGTCCTCACGCTCCTGTTCATGTCCATCTACTGGACCGTCTTCGGGCCGTTCGACAAGGGCAAGATCCATTTTGGCGGTGTCGCCAAGCAGATGTTCAAGCTCGGGAGCGAAGCCATGGGAATATGTTTCTTGATGGTCGCCCTCATCTGCCTTACGATGGCGCTCCAGAGTTCCATCATGCTGAACGCGGTGGGCGGCGGCTCCTACCTCGCCTCTGGTCTCGGCTTCCTCATCTTCGCAGAAATCGGCCCGCTCCTCACGACCATCATCCTCGCGGGCCGTTCCGGCAGTGCCGTCGCCGCCGAAATTGCGAACATGAGCGTGTGCGAAGAAGTCAAGGCCATCAAGTCGATGGCCATCCCGCCGGTGCAGTACCTGGTGGTGCCGCGCTTTATCGCCATGAGCGTCGCAACGCCCATCCTCTCGTTCTGCGCCTCCATTTTCGGGTGCTTCTCGGGGTTCCTCATCGCGTACTTCTTCTGCGACATTTCGTTTTCCAACTACATGATGGGCATCCGCGACGGTATCGCGCCCATCACGTTCCTAAAGAGCAGCATCAAGGCGCTCGTCTTCGGCTGGATAGTGACGCTCATCGCCTGCAACAAGGGTCTGAACGCGCACGGCGGCGCAGAAGCCGTGGGCAAGGCAACCACATCGAGCGTGGTCGCCGCAATTTGCTGCATCGTGCTCGCCGACACCCTCTTCGCCTTCATATTCTACTAGGGAGCAGCAATGGAAGAAATCCTGAAAGTAGATCACCTGAAGGCAAGTTACGGGCGCGAGTCCATTCTGAAGGACATTTCCTTCGGGGTGAAGCGCGGCGAAATCCGCATGGTGCTCGGGAGTTCGGGCTGCGGTAAATCGACGCTCCTGAACAACATCCTGAAGTTCATCAAGTCCGACGCAGGCACTATCACCTACTTCGGCAAGACCTTCGGTGCAAAGGAAGGCCTTGACAGCGAGACCCGCATGCGTACGGGCGTGCTCTTCCAGAGCGGGGCCCTCATCGCCGACCTGACCATCGCCGAGAATGCGATGTTGCCGCTCAAGCGCAGCATGCCCTACATGCCCAAGAGCCAGATGGAAGCCATCGTGGCCGACCGCCTGGAGAAGGTGCACCTGCTGCACGCCTTCCACAAGTACCCGGGCGAAATTTCGGGCGGTATGAAGAAGCGCGCAGCCCTCGCCCGCGCCATCGCGCTCAAGCCGGAACTGCTCTTTTGCGACGAACCTTCCACGGGCCTCGACCCGGTGACGGCCCGCTCCCTCGACGAACTTTTGCTCGAACTGCGCGACACGCTCAAGGTATCGATGGTCATCGTGAGCCACGAACTCGAGAGCATCAAGATTATCTGCGACAGATTTGTGTACCTCAAGGACGGCTACGTGCTCAAGGACGCCACGCTGCAAGAAGGCATGGAATCCGACGACCCCACGCTACGTCACTTTTTCAACCGGCAGTGCCCCAAGGAGGAATACTCCGAGGGACTCTACCACTTTAATTTTATAGATTGATTCGGAGAAACGATGGAAACCACCCGATCCGAAAGAATTAAACTTGGCGCGTTCATGCTGCTGTGCGGAATACTCATCTGCGTATTCCTCGGCTACGTGCTCAAGCGCTACCTGAGCGAACAGTACGACAACTACTACACCATCTTCGACACCTCGGTGAACGGGCTCTTTGTAGACGCGAAGGTCAAGCTGAACGGCATCGACGTCGGTAGCGTCACGCGCATCACGATTAACGAGGAAAACCTGAACGAGGTCGTGGTCGCCTTCAAGGTCACGCACGGAACGCCTATCAAGATTGGCACCCGCGCGGGCATGACGGCAGGCATGAACCTCACCGGCGAAAAGCAGGTGGTGCTCTCGGGCGGCTCTTTCTCGGAACCGAACGTCCCCGAAGGCGGGCTCGTGCCGGCGGAAGTTTCGCACTTTGACCACATCACGAACCAGGCGGGCAATATCGTCGCGCACGTGGATTCCGTCCTCATGAACGTCAACACGCTGCTCTCTGCAGAGAATGCAGAAAACCTGAGCAAGGCCATCAAGAATTTTGAAGAAGTGACGGCAAACCTGAAGCGCGTCACGCAGGGCATGGCAAAGCCCATCGAGAACATTTCCAAGTCCGCCGAATCGATGCACCGCGTGATGGGTGAAATCGAAGAAGCGAAGATTGCCGCGAAGGCGGGCGAAGACCTCGACATCCTGAAGGAAAAGCTCGACGCCATCGACACGAAGGCGATGAACGAGAACTTGACGAAGGCGATGGAATCCATCAGCCAGCTCTCGAAGCGGCTCGACGGCATGGTCTACAAGAACCAGGACCAGGTGGGGGACGCCATCGTGGAACTGAACGCCGTACTCGAGAACCTCGAAGAGTTCAGCCAAAAAATCAAGAACAACCCCTCCGCGCTCATCCGCGAACCCGCAAAGACCCGCCGCAAATAAGAGGTAGAACATGCGCAAAGTTTTTAAGATTCTATCGACATTGTCACCCTGGAGCCGTCAGGCGATAGGGTCCAAAGCCTTCGCGGGAATGACGAGAGCCGCGAAAGTGTTGTTTGTCGCAATTGTCGCACTTGCCGCCATGACGCTTACCGCATGCTTTGGCGGGAGCACGAGCGAACCCACCCGCTACTTCACACTTGCCGTCGAAAACATCGACATGCCGGCCGCAGGTGAAGCAAACGGCCGCCTGCAGGTGCGCAAGTTCACCATCGACCAGGCCTACCAGAGGAACAACATCGTCTACCGCGAATCCGCTTACGACTTCATGTTCTACGACCTGGACCTGTGGGCATCTCGCCCCGAGCAAATGGTGGCGCAGGTCGCCGCAGAATACATCGTGAAAAGCGGGCTTTTCGCATCGGTCGATACCCGCGCCTCGGGCAAGCCCGATTTTGAACTCCTGGGCCACATCGACGCCATCGAGGAAATCGACGAAGGCTCCTCGCAGTATGCACGCCTTTCCCTCAAGCTTACGCTCCAGAAACCCGACAGTGACGCTCCCCTCTGGGAAAAGCGCTTCGACGAAAGGCAATCCGTGAGCAGTCGCGAGCCCCGCCTTGTGGCAGAGGCCATCTCGAAGCTCCTCGGCAAGTACATGGAAGAAGCCCTCGGGGCCATCGCCGGCGCAGGCAAGTAAATCTGGCCCGAGAATGCCCGCCGGCGGCCATTTTCGCAGACAAAAAACACATTTTTCGCGAAATTGGGGATTAAATCGCCCAAAACACGGCATTTCGGGCATTTCACACTATTTTAGCGTATAAAAGCGCACATCGGATGTAAAAAAAAGTGAAGGTTTAATCCCTTTGCTTTTTTTGATTTTAAATTTACTACGGGTTTGGTTGTATACTTAAAATACGGTATGGTGTACAAGATGTTTGATTATATCCTTTCGCGCAAGATTTTCCCCGCGACACTCGCATTCGGATTGGGCCTCACGTTCCAGGCCTGCTCCGACGACCCTTCCTCACCCAAAGGCGAAGACGAGCCCATACCCGTCCCGAAAGAGGAACTGCATACCTCCGAAGCACCGACGCTCAGGCTTACCGAAGTTTCTTCGCTCAACCTCTCGTGGCTCGATCACGAGGGCGATGACCCCGCGTGGGTAGAAATTTTCAACTCGGGCGACAAGGACGTGAACCTCAAGGGCTACTCGCTGGTCGAGAACCTCACGAACCCGCAGAAGTGGGTGTTCCGTGGCGAGACCATCCCCGCGGGCGCATACCGCACCGTATTCCTCGACAAGAAGGACATCTCCACCATCGAGGGCATGGTGGACGGCGTCGATGACGAAGGCCACGTGCTGCACGCCCGCACGCACACCAACTGGAAGCTCGACAAAAAGGGCGGCACGCTCTACATCATCGACAACCACAACGCCATTCACGACAGCCTCACCTACCCCGCACTCCCCGCCGGCATCAGCTACGGCAAGGTTTCGGACGGAAGCCTCAAGTATTTTGCCGTCGCGACTCCCGAAGCCCTCAACGACGATGCGGGTGCATACGCGACACTCGCCCCCACGTTTGACTTCGGCACCAAGAGCGCGGGCTTTTACGCAAGCGAAATCACACTCGACCCGCCCGCCGTACCGGAAGGCACCACCGTCCGCTGCACGCAGAACGGCTCTAAGCCCACCGAAGCCTCGCCCGAATTCACCGCACCGATTACCATTTCAAAAAACACGGTCTTCCGTTGTGCCGCATTCCAGCCCGGAGCGCTCACGACCGACGTGATTACCAAGACGTTCTTCATCGGCGAAACGGCCCGCATGCCGGTCGTCGCGGTCAGCGTCGATTCCGCGTTCTTCAAGGAAAGCTACATCAAGACCAACGCCGAAACTCCGAAGAGCGCACCCGCAGGCCTTTTTGAGGAAAAGGAATTCCCCGTGCACGTGGAATACTTCCCCGACGGTAGCAAGTCCACTGCACCCGCATGGGAAGTCGACGCAGGCATTTCCATCATGGGCGGCTACAGCAGGCTCAAGGACAAGAAGTCCGTCGCAATTGTGATGCGCGAGCAGTACCAGGACGGAAAAATCGACTACCCGCTGTTCGAGACCCGCAAGGACATCAACAGCAAGTTCCGCGGGTTCAACCTGCGCAACAACGGCAACCGATTCGTGAGCGACTACATCGGCGATGCAATGGGCGGCGCAATTCTCGAAGGGAGCGGCGTCGACTACCAGCGTAGCCGCCAGGTGGTGGTGTTCTACAACGGAAAGTACTACGGCATCCACGACATGCGCGAACGCTTCAACAAGCATTACGTAGAAACTAACTACGGAATCGACGCGAACTCGGTCACGATGGTAAAGCACCTCGGCCACGACGTCACCGCAAGCAACGGATCTGTCGACGAATACAAGACGCTCCTGAGTTTCGTGGCGCAGAACGACTTCAGTGGCGAAAACAACAAGAACTACGAGATGGTAAAGACCCTCATGGACGTGGGCAACTTCGCCGACTACATGGCGGCTGAAATCTACATCCACAACGGCGACTGGCCGAACAACAACGTGCGCGCCTGGAAGAGCCCCGAGCAACCGTGGAAATTCATGGTGTACGACCTCGACCACGGATTTGACTGGATGTGGGGTGTGAACGGCGGCGAATTCAGCCAGAGCACCGACATTTTCCCGTGGATAAAGAAGGGCGGCGGAAACAAGCCCTGCAAGGACGAAGGCTGCTTCGCGAACCTGTACATACAACTTATCAAGAACCCGGAATTCCAGCGCGTGTTCCTGAACAGGTCTGCCATGATGTTGCAGAACAACCTGAACGGGGCCAACGTGACCCGCGTGGTTGACGCGATGACAGCGACCATCGACACGGCCGAAATAAACCGCGACCTGAAAAAGTTCAAGCAGGACGAGATGTACTACAAGAACTCCTGCGGCAAGGGCTTCAGCAAGACGGGCAGTTGCCTCAAGGAATGGTCCGAAGAGCGCGACGCAAGCGTTGTTCAGGACTACTACTTCGAATTCGGGATGACGAGCATGGTGACCATGAACCTGAACGTCACCGGGAGCGGATACATCACCGTGGAAGGCAGGCCCGCCCCCACGCCGGCTTATGCGGGTAAGTTCTTCGCGGGCATCGGGATGGTCATCACCGCAGTCCCGGTCAGCGGCTCCGTGTTTACCGGATGGAGCGATGGCGAGACCGCAAACCCGAGATTCGTCGTGAACGAAGAAGGCGCGAGCTACACCGCCGTGTTTAAGTGATTGGTCATTGGTTATTAGTTATTAGTTATTAGTTATTGGTTATTGGTTACTAGAGTTGCGGGCTGCGGGATGTTTATTGCGGGCTGCGGGATGTTTATTGCAGGCTGCAAGGGGTTTATTGCTGGCATCAAGAGGTTTATCGCGGGAATATTTGCTATTATTTATGCATAAAAACGAATATATGCATAAACCTCGGGTCGTGGATAGACTTATATGACGCTACGTGAAGCTTTCGAAAACAAGATGTTGCTGCTGGACGGCGGCATGGGTTCCGTGATTCAGACTTACGGGATCAAGGGCGCGAACAACGACATGCTCTCCATCGAGAAGCCGGAAATCATTCTCGATATCCAGCGCCGCTACGTGGATGCGGGCGTGGACTGCCTGACGACGAATACGTTCTCGAGCCAGCGCGTGAGCCAGCACGAATACCACCAGGAACACCGCATTGCCGAAATGAACCGCGCCGCTGTGAAGATTGCGAAGCAGGCCGCGGCAGAGGCCATGGAAAAGTACGGACGACAGGTGTACATCCTGGGTGACGTAGGCCCCACGAGCAAGATGCTCTCGATGAGCGAAGACGTGAACGACCCCGCGAGCCGTAGCATTACTTTTGACGAACTGGAAGACGCCTACCTGGAACAGATTCAGGTGCTGGTGGATGAAGGCGTCGACGCCATCCTGATTGAAACGATTTTCGATACGCTGAACGCGAAGGCCGCCGCAAGTGCTTTTACGAAAGTGATGGAAAAAGTTTCACGCCCGGTTGAGGTGATGTTCTCCATGACAGTGAGCGACGCCTCGGGCAGAACACTTTCGGGCCAGACGGTGGAAGCATTCGCCGTGAGCGTGATGCACATGCACCCACTCTCCATCGGCCTGAACTGCGGTCTCGGTGCCGACGGCATGGTGCCGTACCTGCGCCGCATGGGCAAGGTTGCGCCCTGCTACATTAGCTGTCACCCGAATGCGGGTCTCCCGAACCAGTTCGGCGGTTACGACGACACGCCCGAAGACATGGTGCGCCTGATGGGCGTTTACCTGGACGACAAGCTGGTGAACATGATTGGCGGCTGCTGCGGTACCACGCCGGAACACATCGCCGCCATGCGCAAGATGCTCGACGCCCTGCCGGCCGATTACGAACGCCGCAAGCCCGCGCCCAAGTACGCAACAAGCCCGCTACTCCGACTCGCGGGTCTCGAGCCGCTGTTCAAGGAACAGGTACGCCCCAGCGACGGTGCTGACAGCTGCAACGCCGAAGACTTCGTGAAGGTGGGCGAACGCTGCAACGTCGCCGGCTCCAAGAAGTTCCTGCGACTGATTAACGAGAAGAATTACGACGAAGCGCTGGACATTGCACGCAAGCAGGTCGAAGACGGCGCCGACGTGATCGACGTGAACATGGACGATGGCCTCTTGGACGCCACTGCCGAAATGCAGACCTTCCTGAACCTGATTGCCTCGGACCCGGCCGTGAGCCGCGTGCCCATCATGGTGGACTCTTCCCGATTCGAAGTCATCGAGGCGGGCCTCAAGTGCATCCAGGGCAAGAGCATCGTGAACTCCATCTCCCTCAAGATGGGCGAACAGGCGTTTATCGAGCACGCGCTCACCATCAAGCGCCTGGGGGCCGCCGTCATCGTGATGCTCTTTGACGAAGAAGGCCAGGCCACCAACTACGAGCGTCGCGTGAATATTGCCGCCCGCGCCTACGACATTCTGGTGAAGCAACTGAATTTCGCGCCATCGGACATCATCTTTGACCCGAACGTGCTGACGGTCGCTACCGGCATGGCGGAACACAACGCCTACGCCATCGACTTTATCCGCGCGGTCCGCTGGATTATGGACAACCTGCCCGGCGTGCGCATCTCGGGCGGTCTTTCGAACCTCTCGTTCGCTTTCCGCGGCAACAACTACCTGCGCGAAGCGATGCATACCACCTTCTTGCATTACGCGATTCCAAACGGTATGGGCATGGCCATCATGAACCCGAGCGCGATTATCGAATACAAGACGATTCCGCTGGAACTCCGCATGGCCATTACCGAAGTGCTGTTGAACACGGAACCGGACGCCAGCGAAGCGCTTATTGAAATTGCAAGCCGCATGACCGCGGCCGCCGCTGCCGCCAAGGAAGCGGGCACCAAGTACGACCCGAAGGCGATTTTCGCCATGAGCACGGGCGCGGGCAGTTCCGACGCGGGTAGCAACAGCGTCGCCGACTCCGCGCAGGCAAAAACCACGCCCGAGGAACGCCTGCAAGAAGCCTTACTCAAGGGAACCTCCACCACACTTCAGCCCGACCTGATGGAACTCATCAACCGCGGCGATAGTCCCGTGGGAATTATTTCCGGCCCGCTCATGGACGGCATGAACGAAGTCGGTCGCCGCTTCGGTGAAGGCAAGATGTTCTTGCCGCAAGTGGTGAAGACTGCCCGCACCATGAAGAAGGCGGTAGAAATCTTGCAGCCCTACATCGAGGCGGGCAAGGACGCGAATGCATCGAGCCGCGGGAAAATCGTGATTGCGACCGTGAAGGGCGACGTGCACGATATCGGCAAGAACATCGTCTCCGTGATTATGGCCTGTAACGGCTACGAGATGGTGGACCTCGGCGTGATGATTCCCGAAGATGTAATCGTGAAGGCGGTCATCGAGAACAAGGCCGATATATTGAGCCTCTCCGGATTGATTACGCCCTCGCTCGAAGAAATGTGCACTGTCGCGAAGGCCATGCAGGCTGCGGGCCAGCGCATCCCGATTATCGTCGGCGGCGCAACGACCTCGCCCACGCACACGGCCGTAAAGATTGCCCCGTGCTACGAAGGCCCCGTATTCCACGTGCGCGACGCCGCCAGCAACCCGGGCCTCGTGCAAAAGCTCTTGGACCCCGCGACCAGCGAGCAGACCATTCAGGAAAACCGCGAAGAACAGCAGCGCATTCGCGACAAGCAAAACGGCATCCAAACCGAAGCCGCAAGCGCCATGGCCGCAGCAGAGAAGACTCCGCTCGAACGCCGCTACCTTTGCGACTGGAGCAAGTACCAGCCGGTGGAGCCTCCGTTCATGGGCGAAAGCAAACTCCCGCCCATCGCGCTCGAAAAAGTCATCCCGCTTATCAGCTGGGAATACTTCTTCTTCACCTGGAAAATCAAGCCGGACCAAGAAGAAGCAAAGAAACTCAAGGCCGACGCCGAAGCGCTCATCAAGAGTCTCACAAAGCCCGAGTATGCGCTGCGTGCCGTGCAGGCGTTCTACCCTGCAGCCGGTACGGAAAATTCCATCAAGTTCAACACGGGCCGTACCGGCACCGACTCCGACTTTGTCGAAGTCGTGACGGCACGCCAGCAGAACCCGGAAGGCACCTGCCTTGCCCTCTGCGACTACGTTGCACCCGCAAACGCGAATACCGCAAGCATCTTCGCCGCTCCCGCCGGTAAGGATGTTTTCCGCGACATCGTGGGTGCCTTCGCCGTCACCGTGAGCGACGCCTTCGTCAAACGCCTCGAAAAGCTGAAAGCCGAACAGGGCGGCAGCGACTACGACGTTCTTTTGATGCAGACCGTCGCCGACCGCCTCGCCGAAGCCGGCGCCGAATACCTGAGCCAGGAACTCGCGCGCACCAAGGGCTGGAAGGGCATCCGCCCGGCCGTCGGCTACCCCGTGCTCCCGAACATCAAGGAAATCTTCAACGTCGCGAAACTCATCGATTTTAACAGCGTAGGCATCAGCCTCACCGAGAACGGCGCCATGTACCCGCAGGCCTCCGTGAGCGGCCTCTACATCAGCCACCCCGAAATCGACTACTTCCACGTGAAGGTGTAAATCGCCCGTTTCGCAAAAACGCCCTATTGACTTCGCACTGTTTTTTGATTAAATTAACAGCAGATTGCGAGGTACATTATGAAAGACAGACAAGATCTTCCCGAACTAGCCAAGGCGTACCTTTTCGCTATAAAGATTACATTTGACAACATTCTCCCCGACAAGGCGGAGGAATTTAACGAGCTCGCCAACAACCTTTCGGCACGCTGCCGCAAGGTCAAGTTCCTCAAGGAAAACACGAGCGACGTCTACACCATCGTGGAAATTTCTTTCGACGAGTTCGAGGACTTTTTGGTCACGACCTGCATCAAGAACGAATACCTGAAAAGTTTCCGCATGACAATCGACCACTACTCGTCGAACATGAAGCTCGTCTACAGCGAGAAATTCTTTGACTGCAAGGCCGTCTACGTCGAGGAATTCGCCTACGACAAGTTCGACACCAACCAGGAACGCCTAGTCAAGACCATCGGCGTCAAGTGCAAGCGCGGACATTAAACCCGCGCGAGCCCCACCCTATTTGCGTATAGTAGGTACGCACGAAAGCAGTTTTTTCGTGTATTCGTGCTGAGGGTCCGTAAGCACGGAGTCTGCGGGCCCGCGCTCCACCACCTTGCCAAAGTACATGACAAGCACGTCGTCCGAAATCGCACGCACCACCTGCATGTCGTGGCTAATGAAAAGTATGCTGAGCCCGAGATCGCGCCTCAGGTCGTCGAGCAGGTGTAGAATCTGCGCCTGCACCGATACGTCCAGCGCGCTCGTAACCTCGTCGCAAAGCAGGACCTTCGGTTCGACCATCAGGCTACGCGCAATGCAGAGCCTCTGCCGCTGGCCTCCCGAAAACTCGTGCGGGAACTTCTCCATCGCGCCGTGCGGAATGGACACGCGTTCCAGCAACTCGACAGCACGCTGCCGCGCCTTCTCGAAAGTGACCTTGCGGGCCACCAGCGGGGCGGTGAGTATTTCCTCTACCGTCTGTCGCGGGTTCAGGCTGCTGAACGGGTCCTGGAACACCATCTGCACCACGTCGCACACGCGCGCAGGCTTCTCGCCCCCCTCGGGAGCAATCTTCCCGCACTGCACGCCCCTCCCGAAAATTTTCACGCTGCCCGACGCAAGCGGCACGAGCCCCACCAGGGACTTCACGAGGGTCGACTTCCCGCAGCCCGATTCGCCCACCACGCTCAAGGTCTTGCCCTGTTCCAGCGTGAACGAGACGCCATCGACCGCGGTGAAGTAGTCCTTCACCTTTCCGAACACGCCACCCCGCACCGGGAACCGGACCGTAAGCCCGCTCGCCTCGATGGCGGGTACACCCGCGGGAGCCGCCTGCTGATTAGGCATCGGCCTCCCCATCCAGGCTTTCCAGGGCTTCCTGGACATTCTTCTCCGTCTCGAGGAGAATCTGGCGGCACTTCTTCAGCAGGGCCGTCGCCTCCTGGACACTCCCCGCCAGCTCGTCAATTTCCATCTCGGAATTGTCGATACGCGTAAGGATAGCCTCCAGGCGCTCCATCGAGTTCTTGTACTCTAGATTTTCTTTGCTCATGTGTGGGAATATAGTTATTTGTACAAAACATTCGTCCGCTTTTAATTACATTTACCCCCAGTGGAGAAAAAAGAGACTCACAGCCTGCGGATGACACCCGCGGGTATGCGCAAGGGTTTCCGCATCGCGTGCGGGGCGGTTTTTGTGGTCGTTGCGCTCGCGCTCCTGGGTTGCCTTGACCTCCCCGATGCCCCGAACGAGAGCCAATACGTGGAACGCGTCGACGTGTTCCTGTTCCAGGAAGGCAACCAGGATTCCACGCTCCTGAAGATTCGCCCGAACGACTCGGCGATTATCAGGGCAGCCATCTATCCGAGGCAGTTCAAGAACAACCTCACGTTCCGCTGGCTTTTCTGCATCGGGGATTCCACAGCCGTCATCGGCGACAGCCTCACGTACACAATCCCGAGTTCGCCCAAGATACACGACATCCCGAACGCGCTTGAGGTCGCGGACGGGGTCGGGAACACCATCCGCAAGGATTTCAAGGTCAGCGTGAACATGGCTCCCGCGCTCCATTCCACCACCATCCCCGCCAACGGCGCAACGCTCTACGGCAACAAGCACACGTCCATCCTGTTCAAGTGGAAATCCTACGACTTCGATTCCTTCGACGAGAACAAGCTCGAGCACACGCTCGTCATCGACGGTGTGGAGTACCCCGTAGGCCACCTCGAAGAGATTATGCAGTCCGGATTCGGCGAAGGCGAGCACACGTTCCAGATTATGGTGAAGGATTCCTTCGGCGATGCGGATACGCTCCCGGTCTACAGGTTCTACATGCTCGACACGCTCGGGGGCAGCCTATGACGCGTGCCTTCCGTGCCATTTTCGCGTTCACGCTCGCGCTCGCACTCGCGGGTCAGTTCTCGGCATGCAGCAACGGCGAGGACTACCTCTACGACGAGGAACAGTCCACGTTTATCGAGGTTTCCGCCGAGATGGCGTCTTCGTTCGATTCCAGCAGCACGCGGGCGAAGTCCGACACGCTCACTCCCGCCGACACGCTCATTTTCATCGCGAACATTCTCCCCTCCAAGTCCATCAAGATAAAGCGCTACCTCTGGACCATGGACGGCGAGCCCCTCTCGTACGATTTCAGTTTCCGCAAGAGCATCGAGGAGCCGGGCCTGCACAAGATTGCGTTCTTCCTCGAGACCTACCTGGGCGACACGCTCTCGGACACGCTCTCCCTGCTCATTTCGAACCTCCCGGTACTCGACGAGAACAAGTTCATCCCCGCGCGGCACTCGCAGGGGCTCCCGACATCGGGCGGGGTTTCGTTCGCGTGGGATGCCTACGACCCGGATTCCATCGCGAGCCTGCACTACCACTTTACCATCGAGGGCATTGTCGATACCGTAGTTCCGGAGCAGGGCTTTACCTACTGGGGCGACCTCCCGCCGCTCGAGCACCTGCGGTGGAGCGTGCAGGCGATAAACGAGTTCGGGTTTGCTTCGCGCGAAAAAATCCACGGGGATTTCTTTACCCGCGGTGGCATCGGCGAGGCGGGCCTTACGGGCGCGGTCACCACGAGTGCCGCGACAAGCGGCTCGGGTCAATTCGATTTCGGCGTGAACGTCACCGTACGCGACACCTTCAATCGGGTTGTCCTCACGAAAGACTTCCCGAGCAACAACCTTACCACGGGGCCATTCGCCGTATCGCCCTTAAGTGCGGGCAGATACAGCATCGAGGTTTCCATTCCCGAATATCCCGACTTTGCCGGCGATACGTTCGACGTTACGCTCCAGGCGGGCGAAGTGCTTGACCTGGACACGATTACCCTGCGCGATACCGTGCGCCCGCACATTGCCGTGCTTGCCGCGGGCTCAGCATTCACGAAAATCGACACGCTCGACTACAGCGACACGCTCAAGTTCCTCGTGCTGGATTTCGGTACGCCCTCCTCGCAGGTGACCGTTTCCGCGTTCCTGGAATCCACTCTCCTTACCGAGACAGCGGTTTCGGGCGACACGTTCACAGTAATCCTCCCCTCGTCCGCACGCACATGGAACAGGCGCCTGCTCGATATTGTCGCCATCGACGCGAGCAAGAACAAGACCGTGCGCAACTACGTCATCGAGGGGGCCGATTCCTGGTTCAGGTCGAACCCCAACCCGACCCTAATCACGAGCGATTCCGTCCGCCTCTACATCCTGGACAACAACCGCTACGGATTCAAGCCCGACACGTTCTACTTCCACTTCGGCAACCGCAAAATCGCGCAGTACGCAAACGACGTTCCGCTCTACTCGCAGACGTTCCTGAAAATTGAATTCAACGAGGGCGAAAACACAATCATGAGCGGGATCCGCTACACGAACGGGATTACACAGTGGAAGCGCTGGACACTCATCCGGAACAACTCTACGGGAGGCTCGCCATGAAACGCCTAGCCTCCGTGATTTCCATGCTCGCAACCGCGGTCGCATTCTTTGCCTGCGGAGATTCGCACCTGGTCGAAGACAGCGACCAGCCTACACTCGACCAGCACATCTTTGTGCTGCCCGACCGCTTTGCCGGACAGCCCTACAACTTCGGCTCGCCCGCAACGAACGTCTATCTCGACACGAACCAGTCCGTGAAATTCTGGGCGACATACAGCCTGGACGGGCAGTTTATTTCCACGGATGCCGACGAGGAACTCTACCTGAACCACAACTGGATTATCGACGGAGAGAACTACAACATCTCGCCCCTGCGCCACAAGTTCTCGACACCCGGGTTAAAGCGCGGGATACTCGAGACGGTAGACCTGCTGAACGACACGCTGCGCGATACGGTGAACATCTACGTGAACACCCCCGTCTCTGTCGCCATTATCGCCCCGGTCAACGGTTTCAACCGCGTATATCCCGGCCCGAACAGCAGCGTGGAACTCCGCTGGACCCTTGCAGGCGCCGACCCCTGGGAAAAATCCACGTGCTACGTGCACGCGGCTTACGACAGGGAAAACGTGTGGCGTAACGCCATCGGCAAGGTGGACTGCAACGAAGGCGCCACTCTCAACGGCACGTTCCTGGGCGATTCCCTCACGAGCTACATCATGGCCCACCCCGAGCGCGACACGTCCGTTTCCATATACTGGGGCGTAAAGGCAATCCTTTCTACCGATGACGGCTTCGAGGAACGCGACTCCACCGACATCTTCTATTTCTCCACGCTATTCATGCATACCGATTCTGCGGTCATCAGCATCCCTGTCGTGTACGACAATCTGCGCAACATGTCGATACACACGCGGCTCCTTGTAACAAGCAGTACCGGCGACACGCTCGCCCAGCTCAATTCAAAGACCAACCCGACGACTTTCACCACGAAGGTCGCGGCACAGACCGGTATCCGCATCCATGTCGACGACGGCAACAGGAAGGAATTCCTGTCCGACGACGTTATCGTGAACACGTCCGCCGGCGCATTGACCATCGTGGATACAATCCACATGCAGGATCATGTGCAGCCGCAGGTGGCCCCGCTCAGCAACGCCATTGGCTTCAACGACAGCATCGCCTTCTACGTTCTCGATGACGGCACGGGAATTAACCCCAACCGCATCCACGTTTCCGTAGATTCCGATTCCGTCGAATTCAATTACGACGAGCCGTTCATCAAGTTCAGGAGCAGGTGCTTTGTCGGGTGTACCATCCGGATTTCTGTCGAGGACAACGCCCGCAACATGAACCCCAAGGTGTTCTGGGAAACCAGGGCAAAGCAGGGATTCCTCGACACGCTCTACATAGACGGTCCATTCACCGAACTTTCGGGGGAAAGATGATTTCGAAGTTTTCCCTGATATTCGCGCTCGCTCTCGCCTCCCTCGCCCTTGCACAGGAGGCGCACAGGTATCTGCACATCTCGACGAACCCCTCGTACGCAGATGCCTATGTGAATTCCACCCGCAAGAACTTTGCCGCGAACCCGGACGTAAGCCTCCCCGGCTACATCGAGGTTCCCGCTGGCGAGGGCAACGTGCTGGTGACCATATTCAAGCCCGGCTACAGGGACACGACCATCAACGTGACTGTTTCTGACAAGGACACATCGTACCTCATCGTTTCGCTTTCGCCCAGTTATGACGACGTGTATCTTGAACGCCAGCAGAAGGCGCTCTCGCACCGCACGCGCAGGAACATAGGCTTCAAGCTCGCCATCGCATCGGCGGCCCCGCTTGTCGCAAGCGGAATCGCGGCGCTCGTGACCGAATACAACATCGGCAAGGCGAACGACAAGAAAGACCTTATCGAGAAGAGCGTCATACGGGAAGGCGACGAATATGCACGCAACCTGGAGCGCTACGGGGAATACCGGGATGACGCGGAATCGGCAAAAAAAGTCACCGTAGGGACATTCATTGCGGGGGTAGCACTCCTCGGATTCGGCTTGATACTTTCGTTTTAGCGGGTAAACCATGAGCAGCACCATGAAAAAGATTTTCCTCCTTCTAGCGGCAAGTTTCTTATCGCACGCATTTGCGGAAGACCCGCAGGGCATGCAGGTTATGGTCGAGCTTGTCTCGGGCACAAAACAGAAGGCGCAGTTCCTCGGCATCGCAAACGATACCGTGAGCCTCGGGGGCTATATCAAGAACGAATTCACCGTGCTAAAGTTCCCGAAGAGCCAGTTCAAGAGCATTCTCGATTCCCTCGGGAACAACATCCTTGCGGCCCAGGCAGATCCCGCGCAGGAATACGAGCCGGTAGACCCGAACGCCCCCGGGTTTGTAAATGAGGAGGCCGCTGCAGGCGATACGCCCGAAGGTGACACCGCCGGGCTCGACACAGGTAGCGGGAGGCCCGCAGGCACAAACCCCGAGCCGGCCGCAGGCGACTACATTCCAGACAAACTATTCGCCGGGTTCGAAACCGACGGTATAGATTCCGGCAAGGCGAGCCTCCTTACGGCAGTGACCTTCGAGATAATGCGCGAACTCGACCCGCGGTTCGGAATGCGCGGGTTCAGCGCCACCCCGCAATGCAACGACCGCGCCTGCGTGCAGGATTACTGGAAGACATACGGCGTGAAGGATATCTACTTCGGGAAGATTTCAAGAGCATCGCACCCGGATTCCGCGAACGTGGAAATCACGCGGGTGCTTTACGAGGAGGAACTCCCCACCATTTCAAAAGAGCAGGTGACGCTCTCGCTCGACTCGCTCCTGCAGGATGCCGTCAAGGACGGCGCCCTCGTGAACCTCGTCAAGAAGGCGGCCGGGTTCCCCATACCCTCGAAGCGCAAGCGCAGCTACATCCATGTGGAAACGGACCCGGAATCCGCCACCATCTCGCGCCCCGAAAAGGATGCGATATGCAAGTCTCCCTGTACCTTCGCCGTTACGGATACGGGCAAGATTGAGATAAACGCGTACTGGAACGTGGATAAGCACCTGTGGGGCGCACAGACCTTCGTGCGCCCGCTCCCCGGCGATACGGTGAAGGTCTCGCTCAAGCTGAAGCGGGTGATTCCCGAAATAAAAATCGTGTCGAACCCGGTCGGCGCAGAGATTTTCCCGGGCCAGGAAGAAATTACCCGCAACAGCAAGTCCATCGGCTCGACTCCAAAGATTGTCTCGCTCACCAATCCGGGCATGACCCACCTGCGCCTCCGCCGGGAAGGCTACCGCGATACGCTCGTGAGTTTCTACGTTGCCCCCGTCTCCGAAATCAATCTCGACATCTCGATGGAGCACCTCACCGACTTCGAAGAAATCAAGAAGCAGGAGGAATGGGTGAAGCAGCGCCGCAAATCGTTTATCGGGCAAGTGCTGATGGGTTCTTCCGTCGCCCCGGTACTCGCGGGTGCACTCCTTTTTTACCTCGCCCAGCAGAACTACGACGACGCCGACGACATCAAGGCCGAACTCAAGATGCCGAGCGCCGCGAAAGGCGAGAACTACAACAGCAAAAAGCAGAAGAACAAGGACCTCGTGGACACGGGCGACCGCTACAGCATCATAGGCGGGAGCCTCATCGGTGCGGGTATAGCCGTATTTGGCCTGGGGCTTTTCCTCACCTTCTAGCAAAAACCGCATAATTCGCCGTAAAAAAGGCAAAAAAACACTTTTTTAAACGGACAGCCGTCCGTTTTTGCTTTTTAAAAAACTAGATTTAGAGCGATGCGTAAACTACTTATTTCATTCATGCTTTTGACCGCGGCGGTCTATGCGGCTGATTTCGAGCGCTCCAATTGGCGAGCCCAGATGTACCTGCAGGCCGAACCCGCCTTTATTCACTTTGAATCCGAAGAACCGCAACTGTTGAAAGAGTCCATCGATAAGGAACTCCTCACCATACCCGTGAGCGTGGGCTTCCTGTTCAACCCCTTCTTTACTCCGCTGTTCAAGGCCGATATTCCGTTTACCTTCTGGCTCGGTGCCGAAGTCAACTCCATCCAGTTCCGTGAAATTGCGAGCGACCCCGCCTACTGGGGTGTCGGCGACGACGGCAAGCGCGTCGAAGACGAAAAGCACGACCTTTCCGAAGCGGGCGAAGGCCGCACGCTCTCGTTCCGCGCATACGCCCCGTCCGTGGTGGGCGGTTTCTCGTTCAACCTCGGCGGCGACTTTGACCTTCGCGTGCTGGGCGGCTACGGGTTCCACTTCTTTACCTTCGTGGACAACTACTCCACCAGCACCAAAGACCACACCGAGATGGTCCCGACGGCATTTGTCTCTGGCGCTCTCGAATACCGCATCACCGAGATTTTCCAGGACGTGGACATGAAAATCGGCATCAACGTGCGCAGGGAATTTTTGCCCTACGAAGACATGATGGCGACCTACCCCTACAAGTACGACAAGGAAAACCCGACCCCGTCCTCCGGATTCTCGGGAATCACCTTCAGCAAGGTTTCTTACAAGTGGCCCGTACGCGTGGGCCTCGAACTTTCGTTCGACTTCGGGCGTGAAAGCCGCCGCGACCGCCGCATGCGCTTTACCCTGCGCGACCGCGACCAGGTGCTGCGCGACAACAGCGAAGTCAAGGACACCCTCAGCGACTGGGACTGCATGGCCATCGAGCGCGACTACCGGTTCTTCCTCGACGAGAACGGCGAACTGCCCGACATGAGCGACGCCTACACCAAGACCCAGTTCTCCGACGTGCTGGAAAGCTTCCTCGCCTTCTGCCACCCGGCGGACCTCGCCACGAAGGAAAAGCTCTATGCGACTCTCGACACCGGCAAGATCGAGCTGAAGGAATACCAGGTACGCCAGGAAGATTCCCGCTTTGACCAGGTCATGGCGAGCAACGACCCCGAAATGCTCGAAATGTTCCTGCAGTACTACCCCGACTCCCCGCGCCGTGGCGAAGTCGAAGCCAAGATTAGGACACTCAGCGAATACCACAAGTTCCGCGAGATACAGGCGCAGAACACCTTCAAGGCATACCTCTCCTACCTGAACGACAACCCGAACGGGGCTTTCAGGGACGAGGCCGAAGCAGGCATCTTTGAACTTGTCCGCAACAGCAACCGCATGAAGGACTACGAGATTTACCTGAAGCGCTTCCCGAACGGCAAGTACGTCGAAGAAGCGAAGGCCGCACTCAAGGGCGCAAACAACAGCGCTCCTTCCCAGATAGAATACCAGGCCCCCGAATACGTCGAACCTCCTGCAGAGGAGAGCGCTCCGGCGGTCGAGGAACCCGAAGAGGAAGAAGAAGAGGAAGAGGTAAAGCCGTCGCCGAAGAGCAAGAAGGCTAAGGCCAAGGCCAAGAGGGCCGCAAGCAAGAAGAAAGCAAAGTCCAAGAAGAGAAGATAGGCCTTGAAAAAATTCGCCCTACTCGCAATCCTTGTCGCAGGCATGAGCCTCGCGACGTTCGCACAAGTTGATTCCAGCACGGTGCAGGCAAGTCCGGCAGCCCAGGTCGAAGCCGTTGCAGAAGCCACCTCCGAAGAAGGCGCGACCGCCGACGGCACCCCGAAGACCGGCATCTACGACCAGGTCATCAACTGGTACAACGCGAACCTGAACTACGGCACCGTCGCTCTCCTCATGGCGGTGGAATCCTCGTTCATCCCCTTCCCGTCGGAACTGGTGGTGCCGCCCGCCGCATACAAGGCGATGCAACCGGAATCGGGCCTGAACATCGTGTTCATCGTGCTCTTCGCTACCCTCGGGGCACTCGCGGGTGCATTCGTCAACTACTTCCTCGCGAAGCTCCTCGGGCGCCCGATTGTGTACAAATTCGCAGACAGCCGCCTGGGGCACTTTCTGCTTCTCGATTCGGGCAAAGTAACAAACGCCGAGAGGTTCTTCCTCGAGCACGGCGCAGTCTCTACGCTCGTCGGCAGGCTCATTCCGGCAATCCGCCAGCTGATTTCTATCCCGGCGGGCCTTTCCAAGATGAAGCTCTGGGCATTCACGCTCTACACCGCCATCGGCGCCCTCTTCTGGAATATCATCCTCGCAGTCCTCGGGTACATCGCCCACGGGCAGAAGGACTTGATTCAGACGTACAGCCACGAACTTTCCATCGGGCTCGTTGGGCTCGGCGTATTGTTTATCGGCTACATGACCTGGTGCGCGCTCAAGCCGAAAAAGTAGAAAGCGAGAAATCCGTCATTTCACACTCCACACCTCACACTCCACACTTCACACTAGTTAGAAGTCGCAGTTCTTGACGCAGCGGTTGTTTTCGAAAATCGCCTCGAGCGTCTTGACGCCCTTGGTAAAGCGGCGGTACGGCCCGTTGCGGAGCCCTTTCTCGAACGTCATCTCTTCCTTGATGGCACCAAGGTCGTCGTAGATTTTTGCGACACCGTGGATTTGCCCGTTCACGTAGGGCAGCGTGCGCACCAGCAGTCCGCGTTCGCTCCACACTTCGCTCGCGCCGTCAAGCACGCCCATCTTGTATACCTCGCGGGATTTCTTGATTCCGTTCTCGTAAAATTCCGTGCTGGACCCGTCCTCGATTCCTTCCTTGTAACCGATGGTCTGCCAGACCTTGCCGCTTTCGTAGTAACTCTTGAACACGCCATCGAGCTTGCCATTCTTGTACGGGGCCTCGACCGCCAGATTGCCGTTGGGGTGATACGTGTAGGCAACCCCCTCGCGGATGTCGGTACCCTTCTGCACCGTGTACAGGCGGGCCAGCGTCCCGTCATCAAGCGTAGTGCGGACGGTGTCCAGTTCCACCCCGCCTTGCGATGCGGGCTTGGCCGCGAGCTTCTTCGGGGCCTTTGCAGGTGCGGCGAAGGCATTGAGAAATCCGCAACACAGGAGTAACACGAAAATTTCTTTTTTCATCACCGATAAATGTAGTTTTATCGTCGAGAATTATGTATTTTGCAGTTGCTTATGCGTATTACTTTTTTGAATCCTCCGTTCCATCCGATGTTCAGTCGCGAATCGCGCAGCCCCTGCGTGACTAAATCGAGCACTCTTTACTGGCCCATGTTCCTGAGTTACGCCGCCGGCACTGCCGAGGCGGATGGCAACGAGATTCAGCTGATTGACAGCCCCGCGATGGAGCTGGACTTGCCCCAGACGCTCGAGGGCATCAAGAAGTTTGACCCGGCGCTTGTCATTTGCAGCACGAGCACCCCGAGCATTCTGAACGACCTCAAGGTGGTGCGTGCCATCAAGGATACGCTCCCGAACGTGAAGGTCGCCATCATGGGTACGCATGCCACCGCCGAGCCGCTCGAGAGCCTGGAGATGGAACCCGCGCTCGACTTCGTGATTATCGGCGAGGCGGACTACACCTGCCGGAACCTCGCGAGGAGCCTGCGCGGCGACGGAGTCCCCGTGAACCAGATTGCGGGCCTCGCCTTCCGCAAGGAGGACGGCACCACAGACTTCCAGCCCGAGGGTCCAAAAATCGAGAACCTGGACGAACTCCCGTGGGTTTCGAAGGTGTACCGCAAGCACCTTTACAGCTGCTACAAGAAGTATTTCTACGGAGCGAACCTCAACCCGCTGATTGTGATTTTGAGCGGGCGCGGGTGCCCGAACCGCTGCAGCTACTGCGTGATTCCGCAGACGCTCAACGGCCACAAGTTCCGCCGCCGCACGCCGAAGGACGTGGTGGACGAATTGCAGTACATCAAGGACAATTTCGAAGATCTGGGCGAAGTCTTCTTCGAAGACGACACGTTCACCGCAAGCCACGAGCATGTGCGCGAAATCTGCAACCTGATTCTGGAACGCGGCCTCAAGATTACGTGGAGCTGCAACGCCCGCGCCGATGTTCCGCTGGATTTGCTCAAGCTGATGAAGAAGGCGGGCGGCCGCGAGATGTGCGTGGGTTTTGAAAGCGCTTCGCCTGTGGTTCTCGAGAACATTCACAAGGGCGTGAAGAATACCGACAAGGCAATCGAGTTCACGAAAAACGCCCGCAAGGCAGGCCTGCTGGTGCACGGCTGCTTCATGGTAGGTAACCCGGGCGACACTCCGGAAACACTCCGCATGACGCTCGACTACGCCAAGAAGTTGAACCCGAATACTGCGCAGTTCTACCCCATCATGGCGTACCCCGGTACCGAGGCCTACAAGGAAGCCCTCGAGAGCGGCGCATTACAGACAAAGGATTACAACCAGTGGCTGGACAAGGACGGGTTCCACCGCACCACCATCCAGCGCGGCGAACTCAGCAGCCAGGCACTCGTGGACTTCTGCGACAAGGCCCGCCGCGAGTTCTACCTGCGTCCGAGCTATATTCTGCGTCAAGGCATCATGGCCCTCAAGAACCCGCGCGAACGCTACCGCGTGATGCGTGGATTCGGAACGCTCGTGAAGCACCTGTTTAGGAAGCACGGGCAGCTCGCCCCTGTGGCGCGCCAGGCCCCGACCATAAAGCCATAGCGGATTGACAGGCAAACCAACCTTATTTAAATCCTGGCCCCTGCGCCGGGATTTTTTCTACATTGACAAACAGAGGCCAATATGATTCAAAAGGACGCAACAAAAGAAACTACGGACGCACTTTGGAACGAACTCACTGTCGATAAGAACCTGAAATACGGTGAAAGTTCCATTTTCTGGATCAAGGTCCTGTATGTCAACGCCGTCGCCATATTCGCCCTCTTGGCAATCGACTGTTTCCTATTCAAGGACAGTGTCGAGGGGGCGCCCCCGACAACCCTGGAAGACCTTTTCTACACAGTCTCCATTATATCAGTCATTGCCATGGTTTTTACAATTCCGATTCAGTGCTTCAAATTCGGTAAATGGGCTTACCACACCCTAAAATTCCAGAGGCTATTCACTGAAACCCGTTTTTCGCCCAAGGTCGCCGCCTGTCTTTGCAACCTGATATTCGCAAAAGACCTGTTGATCCGTCAAAAGCAGGCCCTCGAGAGTTACAACCAGGAAGCGGTAATCAATCCCCAAAGCCGCTCCTGGAAAATCACTCTCATTATAAAGTTCCTTACCGCCGGATTCACCATCGCTTTTTGTGCCGTCATGGTTATTCTAGCGATTCTACAATTCTTTTTCGCCGCAATACTGCTCTTTGTATTGGCACTCCTGCTTTGTGCCGTCTATCTCGCATGCAGTTTCAAAATCATGCGAGCCATCATGGAGAACGAACGCAGACTCCATTCCCTCCTGCTCGATGAACTGCTGAACCGCAAAGTTGACGAAATCCTCGCCCAGCGAGGAAATCAATAAACTTTTTTACTACTATTATACATACTATGAGTGAAAACTGCCTTTTCTGCAAAATCATCAAGGGTGAAATCCCTTCCAAGAAAATCTACGAAGACGACGACGTGTTCGCCTTCTACGACATCGCCCCGCAGGCCCCCGTGCACTTCCTGGTGGTGCCGAAACGCCACATTTCGACCATCATGGACATGAAGCCTGAGGATTGCGAGCTCGTGGGCAAGATGCTCTACCGCGCGCAGCTCATCGCGAAGGACCTCGGCCTCGAAGAGGGCGGCGCCCGTTTCGTGTTCAACTGCAAGGCTGACGCGGGCCAGACGGTGTTCCACATCCACCTGCACGTCGTTGGCGGACAAGCGATGGGCTGGCCCCCGTTCCCAGCGAAATAGACGAAAGAACGGGCCTTCGGCCCTATAGACGAAAGACGATAGATATACCTGTCCAAAATTCTTCATAAAATTGCTTGGTATATCAACAAATACAATTCTTTCGTCTATCGTCTACCAGCTATACAAAACTTCACAACTTGTTGCCTTAGTTGTTGTTATCCACCTTGTGGAGAAGCGATCTTTCGTCTATGATTAAAACCCGCGCGATAGTCCTGCACCGCTTCCCCTACAGCGATTCCAGCTGGATCGTGAAGGCGCTTACGGAAGAAACCGGCACGGTCTCCTTCATCGTGAAGGGAGGCAAGCGCAAGGACAGCCCGTTCAGGGGGGCGCTCGACCCGCTCGCCCTGTGCGAGATAGTGTATCGCGAGAACCCGAATACGGAACTGCAGTTCCTGAAGGAAGCGAGCGTCATCAACTGGCACCCGCACCTTCGCGAAGACCTGCTCGCCCTCGCGAAGGCGCAGGTGATGGCCGAAATCGTACTGCGGTACGCACCCGCGGGTGTCCCGCTGGAAGGTGAATTCGCCCTGCTGGAAGAGGCGCTCGCGGCGCTTGACGTACCCGATAATAAACTGCCCGCGGACGATAATTCTGAAGTTAAACTCCCAGCGGGCAATTCGCCTGAAGTTAAACAGCCCGCAGATTCCGAAGTTAAACCGCCCGCGGGCAATTCGCCGGAACAAGATGCCACACCCTCCTTACCAGCAGGCATTAAACCACCAGCAGGCATTAAACAGCCCGCAAACAAGTCGGGTGTTTTCGCCCGCTGGCTCCTGGATATCTGCGAACTCTGGGGCTACCACCTGGACATGAATTTCTGCAGCCGCTGCGACCACCAAATCGAAGGCGTTCCGGCCGATTTCCATCCGGAAACAGGCGCATTCGTCTGCAAAAGCTGCCTCGGGGTCGAAACTCCCCGCGCTCGGCCCGAGACGCTCGCCGGTTTCGAGGCGCTGCGCACCGGCAGGGCAATCGCGCACCCGGAATTCGTCGAGAACGCTCTCCTCGCCTACCTGCGCAGCCACATCGGGTTCATGCGCGAAATAAACTCGCTCAAGTTCCTGAACGAGACGCGAAAGTTATACGACCGTTCGCGCTAAACTCGGGGATTAAATTACTCCGGTTTGCGCTCACTCTCCCAACCGCCCCTGTTTAATAACAGGGGCTTTGTTGCTCACAATGACGACCGTTCGCGCTAGATTCCTGAATTAAATTACTCCGGTAGGCGCTCACTTTCGCCTTCGACGACTCGTTAATACGAGTCGCTTTTGGCTCACAAACGACCGGTCGCACTAAACTCGGGGATTAAATTACTCCGGTTTGCGCTCACACCCACCTGCGACGACCTCGCGCCAACTTCCAACATAATTTCTATCTTTTACACGCTGTGAAAAGCGCAGTTTATAGAAAGCGCTGTTCACAGAAAGCGCGGTTTACAAGCGCGGTTCATAAATAGGAGATGCTATGCTTACTGCGGAAGATATCCGCGCCTTGAAGGGCACGGGCAAGAAAGTTTCGATGATTACCGCCTACGACTTCGCGTTCGCCCAGATGGCAGAAGCCGCCGGAGTCGACCAGATTCTCGTGGGCGACAGCCTCGCGAACACCATGCTCGGCTACAAGAGCACCCGCGAAATCGGCATGACCGAAATGCTCATCTTCGTCGCCGCCGTCTGCCGCGGCGCCCCCAACACGCACGTGGTGGCCGACATGCCCTACCTGAGCGACAAGGATCCGCAAACCGCATACGATAACGCTAAGCGCTTCATGGACTTAGGTGCAGCAAGCGTCAAGCTCGAGGGCACCCCCGCAGGCGTCATCGAATACCTCCGCAGCAAGGATATTCCCGTCTGCGCACACCTCGGGCTGCTCCCGCAGACTGCAGAAAACTTCAAGCAGAAGGGCAAGACCGAAGAAGAGGCCCGCGCCATCGAAGAGGCCGCCAAGTTCGTCGATAGCCTCGGATGCTTCGAGACGGTGCTCGAGCACATCCCCGAAGAACTCGGCAAGAAGATTACCGGCGAGGTGAAAAGCGTCACCATCGGCATCGGCGGCGGAAAATTTACCGACGGACACGTGCTCGTGATGCACGACGCGCTCGGAATGCACCAGAAAAAGCTCCCTCCGTTCGCCACGAAGTTCGTCGACATGTATTCCCTCGGCGTAGAAGGCTTCCGCAAGTACGTGGAGAGCGTGAAGAACGAAGCGTAACACACAGCAAGGAGAAAATTTTCTCTACGCAAAGCAAAAAAATTTGTCGCAGCGCAGAAAAAATCTTTCTTGATTGAAAAATTTTCTCTCGCGAACGAAAAATTTCTGGTGAAAAGAAAAAAATCTCGTCGATGACGGGATTTTTTTTGCAAGTGTTACGAAAATCACAAGTAATTCTTTGAGTATCATCAAGTTACAATCACAAAAGACTGCTACGTACAAAAAAGGAGCAAATCGTCTGCAACCCGCGTCGTTATTGGGCTCGCGTCATTTTACATACAAAGTAATTTTCATCCCTTATAAGACAACTTTTCCATCTTGTCAATATCTTTTTGAAAAAAAATGAAAAAAATTTTAAAAAGGTGTTGACTTTTTGTGAAAATAAAGTTATTTTAATGTCATCAAAACAATTAACCCTCAAAAAAGGAAGAATACAATGGCTACTACAAAGAAAACTGTTGCTAAGAAGGCTCCTGCCAAGAAGGCTGCTCCGGCTAAGAAGGCTGTTGCCAAGAAGGCTCCGGCTAAGAAGGCTGCTGCTAAGAAGGCTCCGGCCAAGAAGGCTGCCCCGGCTAAGAAGGCTGTTGCCAAGAAGGCTCCGGCCAAGAAGGCTGCTCCGGCTAAGAAGGCTGTTGCCAAGAAGGCTCCGGCTAAGAAGGTCGCTGCCAAGAAGGCTCCGGCTAAGAAGGCCGCCAAGAAGTAATTTTTATTCTTCTTTAAAGCTCTCTTTTGGAAAGGTCCCGCTCTGCGGGCCCTTTTCATTTTTGCACGTTTTAAACACAAATAAACATCCCGAAGCCATCAATCAATTTGAAACTTCATCTTAAGCAGGGTATAAGCAGTCTTATAAATGGAAGGCGTCGGCCAAGGCATCATTTAAAATCATTTTAAAGATAATTTCTATCTTTAAAAACATGATTTCGGAAAAAGACCTCGAAGAACTCCAGAAAATTCCCCTAGATGAACGTGTCAAGCGCGTTGAAGCGCTGCTCGAAACAAAGGAAAACCCGCGCGGTTTTGAACTCGGGCTCCTCCTCGCCCTCAAAATGGGCCAGGAAATCCGTGAAAAGAAACCCCTCGGGAGCGAATCGGGCGACCTCGTGGTAAGCTGGAAGGACAAATATTCCGAATATGTGATTGAAGAAGCCATCGCAAGCGCGAAGGAATTCCTGCTGCACCCGGCAAGCATCGCCGAAAAGATCAAGGCGGGCATGGACAAGTTCAACAAGGCGCCGGAAGATGCCGGGCAAGAGAGCACCGGTCAGCAAAACGCTGCCGAATCGAAGGACCAAAACGAGGCAGAAAATGGATAACAAACTCCAGGCCACCGTAGATATCGGGAGCCACAGCTGCATATTGCTGATCGCCGCATTCGAAGACGCTCCCGCAAGTTCACCAGCCGAAACAGCCGAAGCAGAAGTTAAACCGCGCCAAATTTTGGTGCCGAAACTCCAGAAGGTGGAAATCTGCCGCCTGGGTGAAGACATTTATGAACATGGCGCCATCACGCAGGCGCGCATCGAGGAACTCTCGAGAGTGCTGACCAAGTTCCGCATGGACCTGCACGCGCTCGGCGCCGACCTCAAGGCGGCCGTCATGACCGAAGCGATGCGCAAGGCATCGAACCCGGACGAAGTTCTCGACGCGGCAGAAAAGGCGCTCTGGATGCGCCCGCGAATCATCAGCGGCGAAGAAGAAGGCAAGCTCACCTACCGTTCCGTGAAGGAATGGCACGGCGAAGGCATCGTCACCATCGATATCGGCGGCGGTTCCACCGAGCTCAGCAACGGCGAGACCACGTTCTCGATACCCGTCGGCGCACTCAAGATGTTCAAGGCGATGGGCCCGATTCCTGGACCGGAATACAAGAAGTTCGTGAAGGAGACCTTCAAGGAAGTGAGCTTCAAGGGCATGACCAAGAAGCCCGTCTACCTTATCGGCGGCACGGGAACCGCACTCGCGATGGTCTACCTCGACAAGCCGAAGTTCGACTACAAGGCAATCGAAGGGCTCGAGATGAGCATCGCCGACCTCGACGCGGTCACCACGCGCATATCGAACCTCTCGAAGGAACTGCGCGCGATGCTCCCGGGGCTCGAGAACGGCAGGAGCGACGTAATCATCTGCGGACTTTTCTGGCTCAAGTCGCTTTTGGAAAAACTGCGCGTAGAAACCTTCCGCATCAGCACCGCGGGCATCCGTTTCGGGCTCCTGTACCCGCCGGAACCCGAACCTGAAGCAAAACCGAAGGCGAAAAAGACACCGCCCTGGCTCAAGAAGAAGGAAGAGAATTCTGCCGAAGAAGGCTCGGACCAGTAACGTCATCCCCGCGTAGGCGGGGATCTTTTTACAATTCCACGAGCGTCGCGACGAGGCAAGAATCCTTCGTAGCGCCGCTACCTGCAAAATCGATATCCTGCCCGCGCTTCCAAGCAGTGCGGGCTTTTTCGTGAACCGACCTGACGGCGGCAAGCACGTCACGCGCGAAGGTGTCGAGCGCGAACTCGCTGTAATTGGAACTCACCATGATGAAGGCTCCCGCGTTCAGGAGCGCCGCACATTCCGAGACGAGCGGCATCAAATGTTCCCGCACGTTGAAGTTGAACCCCTTGAAGCGCGCGAAACTCGGCGGGTCGAGCACGATACCATCGAACTTGAGTCCCTTCTTTGCAGCCCAGCGCACATATTCGAGCGCATTCCCGCGGAAAAATTCACCGGGGCGCAGGTCGAGCCCGTTCAGCGCGTAGTTTTCGCGGCCCTTGTCGAGAATCTTCCCGCTGATGTCGGCGTTCGTGGCGACTGCGGCACCCCCGAGGCGCGCGTGCACCGAGAAACTGCACGTATAGCTGAAGAGGTTCAGGAACCGCGGGCCTCCACTTGTCATCCCCGCGCAGGCGGGCGGACAGCACTTAACAACTTGTTGTTTAGTGCGCATGGCCACCAAGGTGGGGATCTTCTTTGAACCTTCGCCAGTCATCGCGCGGAAGCGGTCTTCCACCTCGAGGCGCACGTGCCTCATGTCGAGGAACAGCCCCGGATTGACGGTATCGAGCAAGTCCACATGGAAGCGCGCGTTGCCTTCGCGTACCGTACCTACGGCCGCATCGCGGGTCCCGAACGCTACCTCCATGGGCGCGTTCTCAAGCGACTTGCCCGAACGGGAAAGCCTCTCCTTCACGATGATGCACGCGGGGTTGAACATCGCGGCCACCGCATCCACGAACTCGCGGCGACGCGGGAGCATCTCCGGCCCAAAGAACTGCACCTGCAAGCGGTCGCCGAAGCGGTCGAGCGTAAGCCCCGGGAATCCGTCGGCGGCTCCATTTACAATGCGATAAGCGTCCGTCACCTCGAACAGCGACGCACGCTTTTCAAATGCAGTCCTAAGTAAATTCTTCATCATCTATAACGCATGCCCAAAATTTTCGAAGACTTCTTTCGTCTTTCGTCTGTAGCGAGCATGGCGAGCGTTCTTTCGTCTAAGTTTTATCCATCGACTTGATCTGGTCCACGAACTCGCCTACTTCCTTGAACTCGCGGTAGATGGAAGCGAACCGCACGTAGGCGACCGCGTCGAGCTTCTTGAGTTCCTGCATCACGAGATTCCCGATAGTATCGTAGCCCACCTCGGAATTGTCGTTCACCGGCAGGGCGTTTTCCACGCGGGTCGCGAGTTCTTCGATGTCCTCGGGCGTAATCGGGCGCTTCTTGCACGAGTTCATGATGCCGCGAATCAGCTTTTCGCGCTGGAAAGGCTGCTTTTCGCCACTCCTCTTCACGACCGTCAACGGCTGGAGTTCAATATACTCGCGGGTCGTGAACCTGCGGCCGCAGGCCAGGCACTCACGCCGTCTGCGGATGGCGATTCCACTCACGCGACTATCGACCACTTTGTCGTTGTCGTTCTTGCAAAAAGGGCAAATCATGGCTAGAATATAGGATATTTTGCGAAAAAATGCAAATTTTTTATTCTTTACAGCCCACTAGTCCTTGATACAGCGGACACTGATCAAGGTATTTTTTCGGTTCTCGAACCAGCCCGTAGTGTCATTTTCGTAGCGAAGATTCAAGGTGAAAGCCTCGTCGTCATCGATTCCAGCGGAACTCCAGAAGAACGCCCCGGAATTGATGATGGAGAGACGCCCTTCGCCACGGGTTTCGCTCCTGTCAAGCGCGACTCCCCCGGGTAGCGCCGCAAATCCGTAGTCATCCGTACCGGCAGAATAGTTGCCCTTCTCGTCCCAGGCCGTCGTCGCCTTGAGCTTACCGCCCGCAACCTTAGTGCCCCCGGCAAAAACGACCAGGGTCGTCCAGTCGTCTTCACTCGGCAGGCGCCAACCGCGCGGGCACGCCTTCATGGCAGCATTCCAGTCGTAGAAGCACCCGTACATGGTAAACACCTCAAACTCCCGGCACACGCTGCCTTCCATATCGTAATTGAGGTTTTCCGCCATCCACACCTGATCGCCAATCTGCACGGTCTTGTACCTCTGACCGTCGCGCGTATCGCGGAGCGTATTCGCAGAATCATCGTACTCGCTACTTCCGCGCCCATCCTCCGGCGTAACAAAGTCATCGCCGTCGTCACTACAAGCAGCGAGAAGAAGCAAAATGGACCCTATCGCGGCGCTCCGTTTGCTCCAGGGAGACAACAATACAGACATATTTCCTCCTAAAATTAATCCTGGACGCAGCGGACGCTTAATCCATATTTTTTCCCCTCCACCCACATACCGACATCACTCTTGTCGTTTAAAA
Organism: Fibrobacter sp. UWR3; assembly: GCF_900143055.1. NCBI lineage: Bacteria > Pseudomonadati > Fibrobacterota > Fibrobacteria > Fibrobacterales > Fibrobacteraceae > Fibrobacter > Fibrobacter sp. UWR3. The sequence continues at coordinate 219,014 of NZ_FRCW01000002.1, forward strand.
ATTCATAATACAAAACAAAAATACTGGTAGATGTAAAATAAACGTCTTGTCTAGAAGTCCAAAACCTAGCCCTCAAGCCCTTAAAACCACGGTTGCCATCAAAGTCACTTTTACGACCAAACTGGACAGAAATAACGGAGAATCCATAAGCATCATCTCCTCCTCCCCAACCGGACCAGCTGGTGTCGGTCTTGAGCAATTTCCCCGCTTTTTGTTTTCCGCCAATCGCAGTAAAAAGCTTGCCCCAGTCCAATGTATCCGGAAGATGCCACCCTTCTGGGCATATTCCACGCACCGGCATGGTCGGCGAACAATCCACCTCATAACCGCAGCCCTTGCCATTTTCGCTGAATACAGCCGCGCTGTCCATCGCCGCGCTCCACGTGTATAGACGGCCATACACGTCACAATTTTTCGCTAAACTTTCATAACAGTAACTGAGCGTATCCAGGCCGTCATCGGATTCCGGATAAGCATAGTTCAGGTTCTGCGCCATCCACCACTGGTCTCCGATTTTCACGGTCCTGTAAATCTGGCCATCGCGTTCATCGGTAAGAGTACCGTATTCACAGGTGTCCGTGCTGTCCGTCTTGCAGGGAGGAACCTGCACTTCGAGCGGTTTGTAACACCGGACAGAATAACCACCGCCCTTTGAATATACCCAGGATGTATAAGCAGAATCGGACCTGCTTCGCAAAGTCATGCCATCGCTATTCCAAGAGTCATGCTCGGATGCACTCCAAAAAGTAGCGAGGCTGTCCGCACCAGAATAAGCATCAACACCATTGACCTTGAACCCCGCAGGGATTGCAGAGAATCCCGTACCGTCTGTTCCGCCGCCATCGCGGTCCCAACCTGCTTGCGACTTGAGATACTTTGCAACTTCAGAAGCCTCGCACCAGGTTGTCGGACAATATCGATCCGCCGCAGCAGCCAAGAGCCGCCATTCGGGATTGGTAGGCAAAAACCATCCCTCCGGACAAACGCCACGCACCGGATAAGTCTGCGTGCATCTTGTACCATTGCCGCAACCCGCGCCATTCGTAGACCACGTACCCGCGCTGTCCATGGCCGCGGCCCACGTGTAAAGGCGCCCAGCCACCTTACAATTTTCTTCGTTGTTCCCGTAGCACCAGCTATCTGCCGACTTGTAGTTGAGATTTTCGGCCATCCACCACTGGTCATCAATTTTCACAACCTTATAAACCTGGCCATCACGCGCATCGACGATAGAGTCGTATTTTACATTCGGGTTCAGGAAGGATTCCTTCGAGACGCTCCAGACATAGTTTTCAGAAGAACTACTGGACTTGGCGCTACTGGAAGAGGACTTGGCCGAACTGCTCAATTTCGGTGTAACGCTGGAGGAAGACCCGTCATCGCAATCCTCGCACTCGCTGGACGACGAATCGTCGGAACCGCGCGTGATAAAGTCGCTATCGTCGTCGCCACACGCGGTAAGGAAAAACGCCAAGACAAACGCTACAATGGATCCTATCAGTCGCCAATGGCTCCTTCCAGGATGACGTGTCGAGAGAATGACTCTTTTCATAAAGTTCCTCCTTCATTAGTCCATATATAATATAAAAAAAGGAGACCCCCGCTCGGAGGCGGGGGTGACTCATTAATAATATGGAGGGCGACAATTTTGCAGTGCGGAGACTACAAACTACCCATTCACCTTCTTGAAGGCGGCGACGTTCTGTGCGAACTCGGCGAGGTATTCCTTGGCCTTCGCGGCGACTGCCTCGGGCACATAGCCGAATTCCTTCTCGAGCACGCCAGCCGGAGCGGAAGCGCCGAAGCGTTCCAGGCCGCAGGCCTTGCCAAAGCCGCCAACCACGCGGTCGAAGAGAACCGGGAGGCCGCTGGAAAGCGCAAACACCGGAGTCCACGGCACAATCACCTGGTCGCGGTATGCCTTGTCCTGCTTGAGGAAGAGGGCCGGGCTAATCATGGAGACGACGCGCACGGCCTTGCCTTCGGCGCGGAGGAGTTCGGCGGCCTGGTGTTCCAGGAGAACGTCACTGCCGTTTGCAACCAAAGTAAGTTCCGGGTTCTTGCCGGAGGCGGTATTGTCGCTCACGATGTAGGCGCCCTTGCGGCAAGCCTTCGCGGCTTCGTAGCGGTTTTCGCCGGGGAGCGTGTTCACCACCTGGCGGGTAAGGATAAGAGCCGTCGGGCTGTCGTTGTTCTCGAAAGCCATTTCCCAGGCGGCGAGAGTCTCGAAAGCGTCTGCCGGACGGAGCACGAGCATTTCGGCCTTGCCGTTTTCCTTCGTGAGGTCTTCGAGCAGGCGGATCTGCGTCTCGTGTTCGATGGGCTGGTGCGTCGGGCCGTCTTCGCCCACGCGGAAGCTGTCGTGCGTGAACACGTACTTGACCGGGAGGCCCATGAGGGCGGCCATGCGGATAGCGGGCTTCATGAAGTCGCTGAACACGAAGAACGTGGCGCAAATCGGGAACAGGCCCTTCTGCAACGCGATACCGTTCATGATGGCGCCCATCGTGAGTTCTGCAACGCCCACCTGCACGAACGCGCCCTTGAAGTCGTTCGGGCGGAAGATGCCCGTCTTGTTGAGGAACGCCTGCGTGTTGTCGGAGTTCGAAAGGTCGGCGGAACTGCAAATGATGTTGTGGAAGTTCTCGGCGAGGTAGCCGAGCACCGTACCGCTCGTAACGCGGGTAGCGACACCTTCCTTGATGGGGAGGTTCGAAAGGTTGAGCACCGGAGCCTTGCCGGAGAGCCATTCATTGAGGGTCGCGGACTTCTCGGCATTCGCCTTGTCCCAGTCAGCCTTGGCCTTCTTCCATTCGGCAACAACCTTGCGGAGTTCGTTCGCACGAGCCTCGAAGCCCGCCTTCACGTCGTCGAACACCTGGAACGGGTCGTCCGGGTTACCGCCGAGGTTCTTGACCGTAGCGGTTGTGGAAGCACCGGCAGCGTTGAGCGGCTGCCCGTGCGTAGAAACTTCACCTTCGTAGCTCTTGCCATCTTCGGCAACGGCGCCCTTCGCCATCGTGGTGTGGCCGTACACGAGCGTCGGCTTTTCCTTCTCGGCCCAAGCTTCCTTGAAGGCCTTGCGCAGTTCGGCAATGTTGGAACCATCGCATTCGATAACGCGGAAACCCCATGCCTTGTACTGGCCGACGAAGTCGTGGCTCATCACGTCTTCGGTCTTGCAACTGAGCTGCACCTGGTTCGCGTCGTAGAAGAAGATGAGGTTCGAAAGCTTGAGGTGGCCCGCGATGCGGCCCACGCCGTAGGCAATTTCTTCTTCGAGGCCGCCGTCAGAAACAAGGCAGACAGTCTTGTGCTCGAGGATGGAACCGAAGCGTTCCACCATGAAGCGTTCGGCGATGGCGGCGCCAAGGGCGATGCCGTGGCCGATGCCGAGCGGGCCCGAGGAGTTTTCGATGCCGAGCATCACGTCGAGTTCGGGGTGGCCAGGAGTGCGGCTGCCGAGCTGGCGGAAGTTCTTCACGTCGTCGAGCGTGAGGCGACCGGTGAGCACGAGCTCGGAGTACAGGAGCGGGCTCATGTGGCCCGGGTCCATAAAGAAGCGGTCGCGGCCCATCCATTCCGGATCGTCCGGGTCGTAGCGCAAGAATTCCGCAAACAAAAGCGTCGTGGCGTCGGCGGCGCCCATCGCACCACCCGGATGCCCGGACTTCGCCTTCTGCACCATCGCGGCAGAGAGAATTCGGACGTTGTCAGCTGCTTTTGTAACTAGGGAGTCTTGCACGGTAAAACCTCTTTAGGGTGTTATTATTTACGCGCCAAATTTAGTTTTTTTCGCGCAATTTCACAAGGTCGAAAAGCCCGGTTAAAGCACGATAACATAAAAAGTTATATTTTGCAGGGAAACAAAAAACACGCATTACGGCTTCAAAAATGAAGATTAAAGACTCTATTCTGTTGACACTCAAGAACTTACTGCACCCTGCAGGCCTTATCGGCCTGGTTATCGCCATTATCATCCCGGCCATCATCTGGTTTCTCGGTCGCCCCAGCGGAGGCCACAAGGAAATCATCCGCCAGCTCGACCTGAACCTCCCCCTCCCGCTGTTCCTGTTCCAAATGGCGGTCGCCATCATCCTGTTCGCGTTCTTGAACAAAGATTTCCGCGAATGGTTCAAGGGAATCCTCCCCCAAAAGCCGTTCAGCATCCTCGCCATAGCGGCGGCCATCGGCATCGCGGTATTCGCCGGCACCCAGATAGAGGCACGCCACCGCGTTCAGAGCGACGAGAGCGTGTTCATGTCGGTCGCCCAGAACATGTACCACAACCACGAATCGGGCACGTGCAACCAGGGCATATTTGACGGCACGCACCTCAACTGCATCGCCAAGTCCAACAGTTTCAAGACGAAGGGTCTCGCCTTCCTCTACTTCCTCGGCATGCCCCTGTTCGGCACTGACCTGCACTGGATTTTCAACGCAGAACTCCTGATGCTCCCGCTCGCGTTCCTGCTAATGTTCCTCGCGATTGTCGCCTGGACCAAGCAGCCCCTGCTCGCCTTCCTCGCAGCACTCCTCATGGCACTGCAGCCCACCGTGCTCTTCCAGTTCCGCGCCATGTCGGTGGAACCGCTCTACATATTCCTCTCTGCGCTCTCGCTGTTCATATTCAAGTGGGCCTACGACCGCAACACCGTAATGCACTGGGCTCTCCTCGCCATCACGCTGGCATTCTTCGCGCAGACCCGCCAGGAAACCGCATTCTGCCTGCTTTCCTTCATATTCTTCGCCTTCCCGAAAATCCTCGACAAGAAGGATTTCAAGGCGCCCACGTTCTTCGTGACGCTCTCGCTGTTCTCGGTACCGGCGCTGCTCACCATCAGCTACTTCCAGGGATTCGGGTTCCAGGGCGGCGAGTTCGAAGCCCACGGCCACTTCCTCGAAGACCTGAAACGCAACTGGATCGAGATGACCCGCCCCCTCAAGGAAAACGGCGAGCTCGAGAACCCGTTCCTCACCTACTTCAACTACCTGTTCGCCATCGGCGGAGTCTACCTGCTGTTCCGCGCCATCTACGACGCCACAAAGGGCTGCAGGTTCTACCTGTGGACGCTCGTGTTCCTTTTGCTCTACCACGTGCAGACCTACATGATTCTCGAGAACGTCTCGGGCGACTTCAGCATCCAGATTAACCAGCGCTACAGCCTGGTGATGCTGCCCAGCATGGCGTTTGTCGCAGCGCTCCCCATCGCGCACGCCATCGAGTACTTCGCAGCATCCGCAAGCAAGAAAGAGGCAAAGCCGCTCGCATTTGCGGGCATGGTCATCGTCGCCATAATCCTCAGCGCATGGACGTTCCACTACAAGGAAGACTTCAACAAGAACATCATGTACAACCGCAACCACCTGACCACCGAGGAGCACGAAATTCTCGGCTGGCTCAAGGAACAGCCCGAAGCGGACCGCCTGTTTATCTACGGGAGGCCCTGGCACTTCGTGGGTTACGGAGTATCTTCCATCCACTACGACAGGGCGCGCCAAATGAGCGATGCCGAACTGCAAAAGTACATTGACAAGTACAACGGCGAAGTCTACTACATCCGCGGGCTCGACTGCTGGGACAGCCAGACCTACCACAAAAAGGCGGTAGAACACCGCATCGCCACGACCTGCGACGTGTTTGAGCGCGAAATGGACCTCGTGGGCGTGAAAAACATCCTGATTACCAACAACTACTGGGTGCAGATCGCGAAGTTCAACGGGCGCAAGCACTACAACCCCACGAACATTATCCAGGTTTCCGAACCCGCGAGGGAGAGCGCCGCGGAAAATTCGAGCGAAGCCCCGCTGCTCCTGAATTACAATCTCAAGGAAAAGCCAGAAGCGGCCCGGAACTGGACGCTCCGGATTTCGCTTAACAATCTTCTAGTGAAAGATACCGCCTACGCAGCCGGAGAATACAACGTCCTGGTGAGTTACGACAAACTGCAACCCGGTTACAACACCGTCCGCTATATCGTCACGAACACGGAAAAGCATACTAAGCTCGCCGACATTTCCAAGTACTACTTCAACGCAGCCGGCGGGGCCTCCGCACTCGAACAGGGCTCAATAACCGAGCACCGCCAGGACTGGGGCAACCTCCGCTGGAACAAGAGCATAGAGAACCACGAGATGACGATAAACGGTACCAAGTTCGAAAACGGGTTCGGCACGCACGCCAACTCCGAAACGACAATCGGCCTCGAGGGCAAGTACCGCGCATTCCGCACGTCTTTCGGGCTCGACGACGAAAGCCTCTGCAGCGAGGGCGTCTCGGTGCAAATCATCGGCGACGGGCAGGTGCTTGCCGCAAGCCCTGTATTCCAGAGCGGCGTGGTCCACACGCTTACCGCCAACACCGAAGGCGTGCAGAAACTGGTGCTCAAGACCACCGCGAAGGGCAGCATCGACTGCAGCCACGTCGACTTCGTACACCCCGTACTAATACCTTAATGTGTAATGTGAAATGTGATATGAGTAATTAATCATCACACATTACACACTTCACATTTCACACCTCACATTTTTCATCCGTCTTTTCTATATTAATCGCATGCTCTTATCCGTAATCATTCCCGTATTTAACGAAGAAGAAATTGTTGCCGAAACTTACCGCGTCCTGGAAGAGGAACTCAAGGAATACGAGCACGAACTCATTTTCGTGAACGACGGTTCCAAGGACAGGACCCGCGAAATTGTCGAGGGCCTGCTTCCGGGCAACCCGAACAACAAGATTATCAACTTCAGCCGTAACTTTGGCCACCAGGCCGCCTTCAGCGCGGGCCTCGACCATGCCATCGGCGATGCGGTGGTGATTATCGACGGCGACCTGCAAGACCCGCCGAGCCTCATCCACGAGATGATGGTCAAGTGGCGCGAAGGCTACCAGGTCGTTTACGCGCAGAGGAACAAGCGCAAGGGTGAAACCATCTTCAAGCGCTTTACCGCGTTTTGCTTCTACCGCCTCATCGGCAAACTCACGAGCATCGATATCCCGCCCGATACCGGCGACTACCGCCTCATGGACCGCTGCGTGGTGGACCAGCTCAAGAACCTGCCGGAACGCAGCCGCTTTTTGCGCGGGCTCGTGTGCTGGGTAGGCTTCAAGAAGATTGGCGTCAAGTACGACCGCGCCGAACGCACCGCAGGCACGTCCAAGTACCCGCTCAAAAAGATGATGCGGCTCGCCTTCGACGGCATTACCGGATTCAGTTCCGCGCCGCTCAAGGTCAGTTTCTACATGGGATTCTTCGCGACCCTCGTGGGTCTCGGCGTTCTCGTGTGGTCCATACTCGAGAAGTTCCTGAGCCCCGCGACAACAGTACCGGGCTGGGCATCGCTCATGACGGCCATCGTGTTCTTTGCAGGCGTGCAGCTCATGTCAATCGGGATTCTCGGGGAATACATCGGCCGCATCTACGACGAAGTCAAGCAACGCCCACTTTATATCGAAGACAAGAAAAACTAGGGAGGGCAACGCCCTCCCTAAGACCCTCCCGATACTCGATACTAGTATCTTCGTGGGCACCTTCGGTGCCTATGAAGTTTCTTTCCTAATCCTTCAAGCAGCGGACGGAAACAGAAGTCGTTCCAGTGAAATCCGTAAAAGCTGCACTTTGGAGGCTATAGACAAAATTAGCAGTAAAATATCTACCCTTACAAGAGGTCGTTTGACACTGTGTCTTACTCAAAAACCAAGCATTTTCTTTTTCTCCATCGCAAGAAGATCCCGAAGCTGCTCCTCTACCTCCCGGAAGTGCCGAGAATCCGAATTTATCATCACCGTTACCAGGTTCTTTCCAACCTGATGTAGAATTGAGATGGGTGGCCGCATTCTCTTTTCCATCAACAGCGGAGAACAAAGCAAACCACTCCGTCGTATCCGGCAGATGCCAGCCTTCGGGACAAACACTTCCCTTCTCTATCGTTTCCTCTATTGGATAAAGGCGGCCGTACTTGTTACAATTGGCTGAATTTTTTCCGTAGCAATAACCAATCGTATCCTTGCCTTCTCCCTTATAGTTCAGGTTCTGCGCCATCCACACCTGGTCGCCAATCTTGACCATCCTGTACGTCTTGCCATCGCGGTTATCAACGAAGTAATTTGTATCCAGGATGCAGCGGACGGAAAGAGCATAGTAATGATCTCCAGTCACATAATATTCGGACATCGATGCAGAATCGACAGTATACTCCAATTTTAAACCATACGCGGAGTTAGATCCGGATTCTGTTGCAGTTGCACTCCAGAAATGGGCCGCGCCTTCTAAACCATAGTATCCACCATCACCCGAATAATTACTCCAAAAGCCAGCAGGCAGTGCCGAAAAGCCATACTTATCCGTTCCATTACCATCATTCTTCCAGCCGGAGTTCGTCTTGAGAGCCTCGCCCGCTTTTTTCGCACTACCATCACCCACAGATTTAATCAACTCTTCCCATTCGCCCTTACTTGGTAAACTCCAGCCTTCGGGACAAAGATTTTTCGCATCCCCCCACACGTAAAGGCGACCGTATATTTCACAATTATGAGTGTTCCCGTCATAGCAAAAACTATTGGCCTCTTGCCAGGCCATATTTTCCGCCATCCAAGTCCGACCGCCGATTTCTACCGTCCTGTACGAAAAATAAGGAGTCCTTGGATCGGTCATAATCCCATAGCTTCTTCCTGAAGGAGGAACGTAGCTGGAAGACGATTCCGCAGAACTGCTGCTCGAAGCAATGGAACTGCTGCTCTGCACCGCCTGCGACGAAGATGTCGCTATGACCGATGAAGACGACTGGATATCACCGCTCGATATCGGGACAGAAGATGACGACGGTTTATCGTCTTCCGAAGATGGAGAAGACTGAATATCACCGCTCGATGTCGGGACAAAAGATGACGATGACGACGGATTATCGACATCCGAAGACGAAGGCAACGGATTATCGCCATCCGACGGGGAAGAATAGTCTACATCGTCCACATACTCAAGCGCCCCGAAGTTGTTGTCGAACTCTTCCTGGTAGTTGCTGCAGGCCGCAAAGAGGAAAGCGAGGGCAAGAATGACAAATGGATACACTTGTGCCCTTGGCACTGCGGTATGACGCACGAATCGTTCATTCAATTTCGAATTCATTCTGTTTCCTCCCTAGAACGCAAGGCTCACGCCAAGCCCGATTCCACCCACAATGGCAATACCGATACCCGCAGTGCGATACTTCTGGTACTTCCCGATGTCGTCGTGGCGTTTATTGAATTCTTCGCGCGAAGCCGGCATTTTTTCGCTTTCGCTTTTCGCCTTGTTGTTGTAAACCACAGCAAGCGTCGTGCCCGCAACGAGCGCAGCCGCCGAAATCCCGAGGAACACCCAGCGTGCGCCGCTCGACTTCTTTGCTTCGGGCAGGCCGTTATCCACCTTGTCGCCCGCCTGCGGGGCCGGTTCCGCTACCGGAGCGGCATTGGACACCGTTCCCGAGGAGGTCACCACCTCGGATGCAACCGTCTTCGTGTTCATCTTGGGCATCGCCTTGATGGCCGTAGAATCGCGACCCCAAATCCAGCGGCCCACGAGGTCGTTGCTCGCCTTCTCGAACTCCACGCGGCCCTTGTAGGTGGCCATCTCGCCGTCGCGCCCCTTCGGGAAGTTCACCGACTTGTCCTTCATGTCCACCAGCAGGTGCGCGTTCTCCTTGCCCGAAGGAATCTGCGTCACGTTGAAGAGTTCGGCGCCGCTCAGGTAGTACGCGCCCGCCACCGGCCTGTTCAGGTCCAGGTAGAGCGAGAGGTCGCTCGTATCGAGAACCACCTTCAGGTTCGTCTTCGTATGCAAAAGCGAGTCGTTCATGTGGTCGAGCGCCTGCACAAAGAGCGGTGCAAACTCGTCGCCCGACTTGCGCAGCACAATGTCACCGCACTTCGAGAGCCAGAGTTCGGTAAAATGCTTCTGCTGGTCCATACGGCGTTCGTCGTAGCGCAGCTTGAAGTTGTAAGATGCATCGAAAGCGCCCGCATGCGAGAGCGGTTCCAGGTCCACGCCGCCCTCGATTTTCAGGAGGTTCTCCTTGCTCGCGATAATGCGGGAAAAAGCGTCGGTACAGGCGTCAATCTGCTGCGTGCGCTGTTCCAGGTCGTTCGCCATGGTCACCACGCCCAGGCGCAGTTCGCCAGTCACTTCCATGTAGCGCGATTCGAATTCGGGGAGTTCCACGGCATAAAAATGACCGCACTCCTCGTCTAGCACGTCGTTTATAGAAACCATGCTACACCGGTCGTTCATTTTCGCGATGCGGTTCGCACGGGTAATCAGGGAATCAAGTTCGGGGTTATCGCTCCCGATGCCCGCCTTCAACTGCTGCAAGTCGGACTGTATCGCCTGGAACTCGGAGGCGTCCTTCACAAAGATAGATACAGTCGGGTCGGCAAAGGCCATGTCTGCAAGGCACGCCAACACAACAGCAATAAAACTAGATTTCATACCATCTCCTACACACCCTGACACCATTTGCAAACAAATATAATAACCCCAAAACATTTTTTTTCGCGGCGATTCTGCGTTATTGCGTTAAATCACACTCCAGGCCTTCGTTTGTTTGCGAAAAATCACATTCCCGTTTCCTCGCTTGTTGCAAATCACATTTCAGCCAGGATTCACGCGAGCGGGTTTCGATTTCGGTGGCGAAAAAAAGCATTTTTTTCATTTCTGGCGGTGAAATTAACAATTTTTTTCGCATTTCACCGCCACTTTGTTACGTTATCTGCAACATTTGAGTTTCAAAAGATACTTTTTCGTCATATTCGGCGGTGAAAACGACATTTTTTCTCTGATTTCACCGCCATCCCGCCACCCTATTCCGCAAACGGCCCTAATTTTTATACAGACAACATAATTTCTGGCGGTGAAAACGAGCATTTTCACCCTATTTTCACCGCCACTTTGGCAATTTCGCCGCCTTTTACTACATTTGGGCGCATGAAAAACAAGCTCTTCGTGATGAGTGCCGCTAGCGGCGCAGGCAAGACCACCCTCAAGGACAAGGTCATCGGCGAATTTCCGGACATCGTGTATTCCATCTCGGCAACGACGCGCAAGCCCCGCGAGGGCGAAGTCGACGGCGTGCACTACTTCTTCAAGACGAAGGAAGAATTCGAGCAGATGATCAAGGACGACGCACTGGTGGAATACAACCTGGTGCACGGCAACTACTACGGTACTCCCAAGTTCTTCGTGGAAGACATGCTCAGGCAGGGCAAACGAGTCCTGTTCGACATCGACGTGTTCGGCAAGGTGAACTTCGACAAGGTCTACCCCGAGGCAACGGGCATCCTCATCCTCCCCCCGAGCGAAGAAGAACTCGAACGCAGGCTCCGTGGCCGCGGCACCGACTCGGAAGAGGTCATCCAGACCCGCCTCCACAACGCGAAAAAGGAGATGGAATTCGCGAAAACGCAGGGAAAATACGAATATACCATCGTGAACGACGACCTCGAGAAGGCCGCAAACGAGCTCCGAGCTATATTAAAAGGCGAGGCTTAAGCAGGAAAAAACGCTTAAAAAGAGATCCTTCGACTACGCTGCGCTCCGCTCAGGATGACACGCAGCGCATTAAATTTTGGCGATTTTGAAGAAATTTCGCCATTTTTTGCATTTTAGACAGTTAATTTATATGTAAAGAACGGAATTTTTTACATTTCCGTCCTTTACACACAAAAGTTTTATTTCTATATTGCCCCGGCAAAAACAATAACCCCGCATTGCGGGAACCCCAAAAAGAGGTTAAAATGGCAACTGTTATCCGTCTCGCCCGCTTCGGCAAGCGTCACAACCCCATCTACCGTGCCATCGTCATCGACAACCGCAAGGCTCGCGACGATAGCTTTATCGAACAGGTCGGTTTCTACAACCCGAACCTCAAGAAGGCCGAAATCCGCTTCGACCAGGAAAAGATCCTCAAGTGGCTCTCCGTCGGCGCCCAGCCGTCCGACACCGTCCGCAACCTCCTGAAGCAGGTCGGCATCCTCGACCTGTTCCACGAGATCAAGGCCGGCCGTTCCATCGAAGGCAAGACCGCCAATCCGCGTCCGGAAAAGAAGAAGGCCGTGAAGCTCGGCCCCAAGGCCCTCGCCAAGATCGAAGCCGAAAAGGCCGCCAAGGAAGCCGCCGCTGCTGAAGCTGCCGCTGCCGCCGAAGCCCCGGCTGAAGCTGCTGCCGAGGCTCCCGCCGAAGCATAATCATGCTTTTCTAAAGAGTCCTGTGCCCCGCGCACGGGACTTTTTTTATCCCGATCGTCACTAGTCGTTAGTCAATGGTCATTGGCTTCTAGCCAGGCGGCAGAGCCGCGATTATTCAACTAACAACTAATGACTAAAGACCAATAACCATATCCCGATAAGCAATGTCCGACTCTCAGGAATACATCACCGTCTGCCAGCTCATGCGCACGCATGGCGTGAAGGGTTACATCAAGGCGATGCCCCTCACCCACGACATTACGCGCCACAAGAGCCTCAAGGACGTGCGCCTCAAAAAGACGAACGGCGAGGAACTGGACCTGCGTATCGAGGATTCCAAGCAGGCGAACGACATCTGGCTCCTGAAGTTCGAGGGCTACGATACGCCCGAATCGCTTACGCATTTCGTGAACGGCGACGTGATGATTCCGGAATCGGAGAGGTTGCCCGCACCCGAGGGCGAGTACTACATCGACGACCTGGAAGGCTTCCGCGTCCATACGGAAGACGGCAAGGACATTGGCGAAGTGCTCGAGGTCCAGGAACTGCCTACGGTCAACGCTTTCAACATCAAGTTCGACGACGCGTTCAAGTCCGAGTTCAGCGCGAAGTCCATCCTCGCCCCGTGGATAGACGACTGCGTGCTCGAAATTGACGAGGACGGCGGGTTCATCGTGTGCGACGCGGCCTACCTGAAGGCGCTCTGCCCCGAGGACCACTCCGCGGAAGCGCTGCCCGAAAAAAGCGCGGAGGCATGATGGTCATCGACTGCATTACCATATTCCCCGAGATGTTCGCCCCGATGAAGCAATCCATCATGGGGCGCGCACAGGCGAAGGGCCTGCTGGAATTCAACACGGTCTACCTGCGTGACTTCGCGATAAACGACTACGGCCAGGTGGACGACGTGCCCTACGGGGGCGAACCGGGCATGGTGCTCCGGCCCGAACCGCTCGCCGCCGCCATCCGCAGTACCGGCGTAAAGCAGGACGGCGGGAAGGTCATCTACCTCACGGCAGACGGCGTGCCCTTTACGCACAAGATTGCGGAGGAACTCTCGCACGAATCCCACCTGGTTCTCGTGTGCGGGCACTACAAGGGCATCGACGACCGCATCCGCCAGACCGAGGTCGACATGGAGATTTCCATAGGCGATTTCGTAGTCAGCGGGGGCGAACTGCCCGCAATGCTCGTGACCGACGCGGTCGTGAGGCTCATCGACGGCGCCCTCGGGAACCGCGAGAGCGGCGATACCGACTCCTTCGCGCAGGGCGTACTGGGGTGGCCGGTCTATACCCGCCCGGAGGAATTTGAGGGAAAAAAGGTGCCCGAAGTGCTGCTTTCGGGCCATCACAAGAACATTTCTGAGTGGCGGAGGCAAGAATCTTTAAAAAGAACGCAAGAAAGACGCCCCGACATCTTTGAAAAACTGAAATTAAATACTAAATTTGGCGACAAATAAAAAGAGGTACACAATTATGTCCCTGAACATCGAAGCAATCCACAGCGAAAACGTTAAGTCCGACGTGCCTGCCTTCCGTGCCGGCGATACCGTCACTGTCAACGTCAAGGTCATTGAAGGCACCAAGGAACGTATCCAGCCGTTCAAGGGTGTTGTCATCCAGCAGAAGAACTCCGGCATTTCCAAGACCCTCACGGTCCGCAAGATGTCCGGCTCCGTGGCCGTTGAACGTATTTTCCCGATCAACAGCCCCCGCATCGATTCCTTCGTTCTCGACCGCGCCGGTAAGGTCCGCCAGTCTCGCATCTACTACATGCGCAACCTCCGCGGCAAGGCTGCCCGTATCGAAGAACGCGAAGCCTAATCAGGCTTCTGGGGTAGTTTCCCGATGTACGGGAATTCCCGGCAACAAGTTATCCCGCCCACGCGCTCCCGCGTGAAGGCGGGTTTTGTTGTTTATTCTCCCGAATCGGACACGCGGGAACTCATAATCCTGGACGAGGGCGAGCTCATTGCCGTCGACAAGTCGGGGGGCAACCGCGACATCAAGTTCAAGATGCACCCGGGCGATATCGTGGGCGTCGCAGCGCTTTTCGAACGCGAACCGCTCCGTTACACCATCGAGGCCTCCGAGGATTCCGTCATCACCGTGCTCTCGGAAGAATGCCTTGAGTCCGAACTCAAGAACATCCCCGTCTGGCTGCTCGCCATCCTCAAGAACCTCTCCGTCCGCACCCGCGAGTTCAAGCACGATTCCAGGCGCACGCCCGTCGAGAACACGCTCAAGAGCCTCGCCGAATACTGCGCCCACCTAGATTCGAACATCAAGTACCCGCTGGAAGAATTCATCCGCGAGTTCAACTGGCTCACGCGCATTCCGGCGGCAACGGTCAAGGGCGATATCAAGGCGCTGCTCCGCCGGAGTTTCATCGGCCTCGTGAAAGATGGCGAAGACCTCTACGTGCAGGTCCACAACGCCACGCTCATGCAGATTTATTCCGACTACCTGCAGGCACAGGACGATGGCGCGCTCTGGGCGCCGCTCCGGCTGAACCTCGCACAAAAACGCATCCTGGTGCACCTCACCACGCTCGACGAACACGTGCAGATGGAAGCGCCGGAATGGATAGCCTACCTCAACCGCAAGGGACTTGCCATCGACGTATCGCAGTGGATAACGCTCGAGGACCTCGGTTGCTTTGCCACCGGCGAAGAGAGCAAGTACCATATTGACCAGGCGAAGGTGGAATACTACCTCACCGCCATCCGTTACGATTCCAACCTCCGGGGGGCCGTCTGATGCTCGTGAGAGAAGGCGAATACCTGTTCCTGGAAGGCGACAAGGCCTCTAGCCTCGTCATCGTGAAGTCGGGCATGCTGGTGGGCACCTCCAAGCAGTTCCGCATGAGCCGCTTCCAGAACTTCGGGCCCGGTTCCCTCATCGGGGAATTCAGCATTCTCGAAAGCAGCCCGAGGGAATTCACCGTACGCGCCGTCGAAAACAGCGAGGTGCTGTTCATCGAGCAGAAAGACCTGATGCGCGAACTCGAGCACAAGCCAGGCTGGTTCCGCTCCACGCTCACGTTCCTCGCAAGCCATTGCCACCTCGCCGAAGAAACCAGCAAGAAGATGCGGATTGTGCAGGCGCTCCCCTCGCTCCTGTTCCTGTTCAAGAACCACCTCGAGACATCGGGTTCAGACAACATAACGCTAGCAGTTCTGCAGCAGAAGATGCTCGTTCTCGACAACGTCGACTACTCCGATACCGAAAAGCTCTTGCAGATTCTCGAAGGGCTCGAACTGCTCCGCATCGAGGGCGACACCGTGCGCGTCTCAAACCTGCAGATTGTACCCATGCTCTACGAGGCACTCCGGTTCCGCGCCATCAACAAGCAGGTATCGCCCGAGATACTCCCCATTACCGACCAGTTCGTGCTTACCACGTTCGTGAAGGCGGTGCGCGAAAACGGCATTCCTATCCGGAGTGCACGCACGACCGTCAGCGCCCCCCTGTTTATCGCGCAGGCGAAGAAGACCATGTTCGGGAGCCTTACCATGCGCACGCTCGCACCGCTACTGCAAAGCGGCGTGCTCTCGACCGAGCCCGCCTACAGCGAGGCCACCACGCTCGAGACCATCGAGAGCATCTCCGGCGACTTCGAGCATATCCTCGACCTGCTCGAACTCAACCGCATATTCCCGCTGCTGGATAAGAAGCTGGTGTAGAGGCGCTGCGCGCCTTCTGGCACATTTTCTATATTTACATCTGTAATAAACCATCACCTTAAAACAAGGCAAAACATGAAACTTTCCGCACTCATCGTGACCCTCTCCTCTATCGCCGCATTCGCCCAGGAAGCCGCAGAACAGGCTGAACAGCAGCCCGGTCTCCTTGGCAGCCCCATCATAATGATGGTGCTCATCTTCGGCGTGATGTGGCTGTTCTTCATCCGCCCGCAGAGCAAGGAAAGGAAGAAGATGGACGAAATGCGCAAGGCCCTCAAGAAGGGTGACAGGGTCATGACCACCGCCGGCATCCTCGGCACCGTCACCAACATCGACGAAACCGGCACGACCGTCACCGTCCGCACGGGTTCCACCACTTTTATCGACTTTGACAAGCAGGCTATCCTCCGCGTGATTAACGCCGAAGTGAAGGCCGAAGAAAAGAAGGACGAAAAGAAGTAATGGCTCTTCTCCCTATCAAGACTTACGGCGACCCGGTGCTCCGCAAGAAGAGCGAACCGATTACCGAGATTACGCCGGAACTCCGCCAGCTCGCGCAGGACATGCTCGAGACCATGTACGACGCGCCGGGTTGCGGGCTTGCCGCTCCGCAGATTGGCAGGAACATCCGCCTGGTCGTCATCGACACGGCGATTCCCGACGAAGAGGAACCGCGCCCCTACATCATGTTCAACCCGGAATGGGAACCTGAAGAAGACGCGAAACCCGCCTGCCACGAGGAAGGCTGCCTCTCGCTGCCGGATATCTTCTGCAACGTGACACGCCCCGACAAGGTGTGCGTGCGGTTCTTCGACATCAACGGCGAACCGCAAGAAATCCATGACTGCGAAGGGCTCTTTGCCCGCTGCATCCAGCACGAGACGGACCACCTGAACGGTGACCTGTTCGTGGACAAGATTTCTACCGCCGACCGCACGATGAACCAGTCCAAGCTCCGCAAGATGGCAAAAGAAACCCAGGCGAAGCTGAAGAAGAAGAAGTGACATTTTCGCCGCAGGCGAAAATGTCATCCTGAGCCCTTCGACAAGCTCAGGGCAGGCTCTGCAACAAAGTCGCGGAGTCGAAGGATCTAGAAGTGAGTGTTACAGTTGTGTTTTAAACAATGTCCAGCGCACGTCTTAAAATTTTCTGGCTTTGCCTGCTCGCATTCCCGGCGATAGTTTTCGCCGGCGATTTTGACTTGCCGGAACTGCCCGAAGCAAAGAACGCTCCGGCTAAAGACACACAAATCACTCCGGAACCGGCGAAAGCATTCAAGCCGATTGCCGAACCGGCCGCAAAACCAGCCCCTGCAGGAGATGCTAAAGATGCGACTAATGATGCGTCTAAAGATGCACCTAAAGATGCGCCGGCAAAAAATATGCACAAGGACGCACCTAAAGATGCGCCGGAGCAATCGGATTACGACGGTCCCGTAAACTTCGCGCCCATCGAAGCGACAAACGTTTCCGACGCGCACAGCGCGGGCGCAAATTTACCCGCAGGCATCATCGCGAAGAAGATTCCCGCGAACCTGAACCGCCCCCTGCAGGTGGGCGTATTCACCGGAGTGAAGGAACTCCTCTGGAAATCGCACGACGCTACATACAAGTTCACCGCAGAGGGGAACAAGGTTATCGCCTCCGGACCGGGGAAACCGCAACCCGATAGCAAATACCAAATCAATACGGACGGAGCCTGCATTGCGCTCGCCCCCTCGCAAAAGGAGCTTGCCTCCTCGTGCTACCCGGGCAGTTTTACCCTCACGGCAAAGGGCGGGCTCTTGACCGCAGTGAATACCGTCGACGTGGAAGAATACCTGCGCGGCGTGGTGCCCTACGAAATCGGCAAGCTCGACAGCAGCAGGTTCAGCGCACTCGAATCGCAGGCGATTGCCGCACGCACGTACGCCTACAAGCACTTCGGCAGCCGCGAATCCATGGGATTCGACGTGTACGCCGACACCAAGGACCAGGTTTACAAGGGGCTCGCGAGCGCAACCCCGCTTACCGACAGCGCCGTGAAGGCCACCGCCGGAATCGTTATGACATACAACGGCGAGTTCATCATCGCGTACTACCATTCCACCTGCGGGGGCATGAGCGAGACGCTCGCCACATGGGGCCGGCCCGACCTCCCCTACCTCAAGAGCAAGCCGGACCTGCGGCCCGATGGAACGCCATGGTGCAACGAATCGAGTTACAGCAAGTGGGAACGCAACTTTAGCGAAAAGGAACTCCCCGCGCTCTTCAAGAAGAACGGCAAGGAAGCAAACGCGAAGGTGCCCGAGTTCAAGCACGTGAAGGCGATTGGCGTGAAGGATACGCTTGCTAGCGGAAGAATCCTCACGCTCGAAGTCACTACGGACAAGGGAAAGTTCACGGTCGCGGGCGACAAGGTGCGCTGGCTGTTCAAGAAGAACGGGACAATGCTGCCCTCATCATTCTTCAGGGTAAAGCACCACAAGCAGGAATGGAAAATCGAGGGCAAGGGGTTCGGGCACGGAGTCGGAATGTGCCAGATGGGCGTGCGCGCCCGCAGCGCCGCAGGCCAGGACTTCGCGACCATACTCACGCACTACTACCCGGGAATCACGCTGGAGCGTTTCGAGAAATGAGCGCCGAAAATCCGGTATTTGCCGTACTGAGCCAGGGATGTGCCGCGAACTTCGGGGACGGGGAAAAGATTGCGCGGGCGCTTGCCGCACGCTACAACGCGCGGGTTGTATTCCGGCTGCCGGATGAGCAAGATGCTGCGGGAAGCGTTCGCAATTTACAGGATGCAGCGGGATGCGCGCCATCCGCACAAGATGTACTCGGGGCTCAAGATGCTGCGAGGAGCTTTTGCACATTACAAGATGTACTCGGGGCTCAAGGTATGCTCGGGACTCAAGATGCGCTGAGCCTCGGGTCGCAAAGTCCGCCCAGGACTCAAGATGCGCCTAGGGCACAAGATGCGCCGGACGCCATATACTTGAATGTCTGCACGGTGAAGGGGAACGCGGGTGCTTTGAAACTGCTCCGCACCGCAAGCGAAAGGTTCCCTGGCACACCGCTGTTCATTACGGGATGCGCCCCGAAGGACTTCCGCGAAGAAGCGGTCAAGGTTACAGATAAAGTATCATTTACGAGTTTAGAGGAAATCGCCTCTCTAGAGCAAGGCGAAGCCACTGCGATAGAGTCCAACGTTCTACGCGGATCCCCGTTCGTGGGTATCGTAAACATCGAGGAAGGTTGCCTCGACGCCTGCGCGTTCTGCAGCACGCACCTCGTGAAGGGGCGGCTCAAAAGCTATGCCCCCGAGGGAATCGTCGAGCAGGTCAAGCGCCTTGTGGCCGACGGATGCACCGAAATCCAGCTGACCGGGCAGGACTGCGCCTGCTACGGGTTCGATATCGGCACGAATCTCGCCACCCTCACGCAAAGCATCCTCGTGCATGTTCCCGGCAATTACAAGATACGCCTCGGCATGGGAAACCCGCGACACGTATGCGGTTACGCAGGTGCCCTGCTCGAATGCTTCCAGGACAATCGCGTCTACAAGTTCATGCACGTTCCCGTACAAAGCGGGAGCGACAGAATCCTGAAGGCGATGAACCGGAGGCACACTGCAAGCGAGTTCCGGCGACTCACAAGCGAGTTCAATAAACGGTTCCCGCTCGCCACCCTCAGTACCGACCTGATTGTAGGCTTTCCCGGCGAAACGGAAAGCGACTTTCGCGAAACATTGCGACTGCTCGAAGAAACTCGCCCGACGGTATGCAACATCACCCGCTTTGTCGCCCGGCCGGGTACGGCCGCCGCGCGAATGGAGGCAGATGCAGGCCTCCGCATTCCGGATAGCGTCAAGCACGAGCGTTCCGCCCGCCTGGCGGAAGCGTTCCAGAAAATCGCCCGCGAGAACAACGCCCTGTGGGTCGGCAAGACCTGCGACGTGGTGGTAGAGAAACCCGGGCACCGCGCAGGCACCTCCATCGCGCGGAACGAGGCCTACCGCCCGGTAGCCCTCGCCGGCGACATTCCCGCCGGAACAAAACTGCAAGTGCGCATCACCGACGCAGAAGCATTTGCTCTTATAAGTTTAATTCGCCATTCCGCCCGAAAATAGGACTAAACGCTATGTTTTTGTGCGTTTAGTCCTACGAAAAACAAGTGCATCAATCTGCGGATAGGACTAAATCGTGCATTTTTTCTATTTAGTCCTATCAAAGCCTCATTTTCTCTGTCGTTCATTTGTCCGAAACGCGCTTTTGTCCCTTTAACGCATTGCGAGATAGGACTAAAGCACCTTTTTACAACGAAATAGTCCTACATCAGCCATCAGAACCCCTCCCGAGATAGGACTAAAGCACCTGCATTCCACGATTTAGTCCTATTTTAGCCGGAAACACATAGCTGCAATGCGCGGAGGCGCGTGCCGAACTAAGCAAGCACTGGAACAAAGTGATAGTGTGAGCGTGTTCGACACGCCCGCAGCCAAGTATCTATAAACAAAGAACTTCAGCAAACAACACTCGCAAACATAAAAAGAACCCGGCTTTATGCCGGGTTCTTTCTTAAGTTCGTTTGTCGCCTTACTTCGTCGTACGGCGGTACCCGCGCGTCGTCGTGAACGAAGCACGCTGGTACGGAGCATCCACGTACTGGAAGCCGCCACCGCCCATGTAGGCGCAGTACACATAGTGTTCCTTAATAATGGACACCTGGTAGATGTACGGACCCGTACCGATCTTACGACCCTGCTGGGAAACCGGGTACATCTTGATGGTCACCATCATTTCGCCCACACCAGTTACATTGGCATAGTCGGTACCGTCGGTACAAGTATTGGACGTCGCGTTCGGCACAGTCTGCGCACTCACCATAGCCTTGAACAGGGCAGGGTCGGTAACGCCTTCGGTGTACTGGCTAATGAAGTGGCCAAGGTGGTCGAACACGCGCACGTTCACCTGGAACGGCTGAGACGTACGGAACGAAATGCTGGAGCAGCTTTCCGTGCCGTTCGCATCGGCGTAGCAACGGCCCGAAGCGGCACCGCCCTTATCGCTCACCACAGTCGCACCCGGGCTAGACACGCCACCGTTGGCATGGCCATCGGCACCCACCGGAGCCGCAGTAATTTCGGTCCAGTGCTCCTCGAGCCAGCCGTTCTGGTCGCCACCGTCAATGAATCCAGGCGGAAGCGGCGTAATCAGGAGTTCTGCCGTAGAGTTCTTCGGCAGGTCATCGCCACCGGCCTTGTCGGTAAGTTCCTTGTTGTCGAATTCCGGACGCACGAGCGAAGTATCCTTCATCTCGATAACCGTCGTCGGGTTCACAAGCAACTTTGCAGAAGCCCACTCCGGCGGATACGTTTCCACAGTCTTGCCCGCCTTGGACGAGACAAAGAGCGGAGTACCGAACATGGCGAACGTACCGTTGTACATCATGGTCGTCCAGTAGTTGTTGGCTTCGCTCAGCGGGTCGTTGTTCGGGTAGTTGAAAGCAATCTCGTCACCGGCCTGGAGAGAGTATTCGTTTCCGGCCTTGTCCTTGAGCTTGCCCTGGAGGTCATAGATAACGCCATCGGCGCCCTTGTCCATCGTGAAGTTAGCGCTTTCGACAAACATGCCAAGTGTATCGTGAGCAAGACACGTTGCAGCCTCGATGCTGTAGTTGGTGCAGCGGACAACCACGAGTGCAGGAATGGTCCCACTCTGGCCGCCGGCAACCATCATGGCGAGCGTTTCGTCAGAAAGTTCGGTATTCAAGATAAGGCTCGTCGTAGCGACACCGTCGGTAACCGTAACTTCGGCACCGGTAACAGTCGGCTGGCCGTACTTGGTCGGAGCAATTTCGGCAAGGGTGGTGCGCATATACATGTTGGAACCATCGGACTGGCGGTCAGCATAGAAGAAGTGCAGGTGGTGCCAGGTGTTGTCGGCCCAAGAGCCGTCCGGGTTCAAGAAGCAGTTCTGGCCAGCAGCAGTCTGGTTCATAAGAGGAGGATCCATGTAACCGCTCGCCGCAAGCACAGGGTCTGCATGGCAGCCGTGGCCGTTAGCGGCAAGCACGGAAATGTCCACGCGGCCCGGAGCGGCAAGGTGAGTACCACCAAGGTCCACCACGAGCACGCCGTCCACGAAGATCCACATGTCGTCGTCACCAGTAAACTCAAAGATTTCCGGGTCCGGAAGGCCAGCGGCGTTCACCTGGTTCTTGGAGTTGTACTTGAACTTGGCGTAACCCATCATGGTAAAGCCGTAGTTGCGGAGGTGACGAGGGCCAAGCACCGCATCGCTGTTGGCAGCGGTCAAGGCAGCAATCGGGCTACGCGGGCCACCCGCCATGAGCCACGTGGCACAGAGGCCGGCAGTCTTCGAATTCATCATATCGGCCTGGGTAGAGGCGTACTGGTAGTCGTAAGGCGGGCAGAAGATGGAGAGCGTCTGCGGACCGTACTGGTCGCACTGGTCCGTGGTGCATCCGCCGTTAGCCTTTGTCGCCATGTCCAAACGGGTCTGGGAGTTGGTATCCACGATATCGAGCGGGAAGTAACCACCGTTACCGTAGTTGTAGTCCATCGCGTAGATGTTCTTGGAAGAACCGGCAACGTTCGCAGGCGGGAGCGTAAGCACCGTGTTGGAACGCTTGGCGAATTCGTTGTTGTCGGAATACCAATGTTCAAAGAAGAAGTTGTCACAAGCATCCTTCGCCTTCAAAA
The DNA here is from genome assembly GCF_900143055.1 of Fibrobacter sp. UWR3. Lineage (NCBI taxonomy): Bacteria > Pseudomonadati > Fibrobacterota > Fibrobacteria > Fibrobacterales > Fibrobacteraceae > Fibrobacter > Fibrobacter sp. UWR3. The sequence continues at coordinate 241,621 of NZ_FRCW01000002.1, forward strand.
TTTCCACGCCATCGAGCATGTCGATTTCGGCACCGGCAGCCGCAGGGGCAAACTTCAGGAACGGCTGGACCATGCCCGGAGTGTAGTACACGGCGTTCGCCCAGACGTTGCCGTTACACTTCGTTCCGCTGACCATGCCGTCAACGTACTTCTCGTAACCGCGCTGGGTATAACCGCGAGCAGTCTTGTTGTTGCATTCACCGTACTTAAGCGTATCGGCCGTGGTCGTCAGCTGGAGGTACGACGGGAGCATCGTGTTCGGCAAGTGGGGCCTACCGTCCTGGCCAATCCAGTCACCCGCCTTGGAACGACCGTTACCGCAGGTCGCATGGAACGGAGCATAAGTCGTGTACCAGGTGGCATCGTAACCAATAGCGCCCTTCGACACACTCGTATTAAAAATCAGTTCACCGCACGTACCGCCCGTAGCGCCATGGTTCGCACAATAGTTATTGTCACCCGTGCTGATGAACTCTTCCGAAAAGTTCTCGAAGTCCGGATGCGTCACCGGGAAGTCACGCACCACAATGTCGAGGTTCGCGGCACCAGCCACGTCGGCATGCACCGGCGTAAAGCTAACCAAACCAAAAGACACCGCGGAGAGTGCCAATCCTGCTACCAATTTTCTTTTCATAATATCCAATCTCCACCTATTTGCACAATAGGTAAACAATACATACCTAAATATAAACCAAAATTGCGCTTTTATTCCCGTCTGGAATTGAAAAATATCATAAATATGGGCATTTTTCGCATTTTTGTGACCTAAAACATAGCGTTTAGACCACCTCCCCAGGTCCAAACGCCCCGTTTTTCCAAATTTGCAGGGTACTGTTCTATATTTGCGGGCATGAACTGGTCGCTACTTTTTGTCATCATCATCATGATTCTCCTGCTCCGGGTCGTGTACCTGAGGCTCAAGGCAAACTCCATCAAGGCGGAATCTTTCCGGAACCTGAGCGACCGCGACCAGATGGCGGTCCTCAAGGAATGCCTGCTCAACACCCCCACACGCACAAACCTCGAGAACCTCGCCGAATTCGCGAAGGCCCGCGGGTTCAATGTCGATACGGCAACCTACCTCAAGTTTATCGAGAGGCACATGAAAAACGCCTGGGGCAAGAACGCCATCGCCGAAGACAACGAGATTTACGCTGCGGAATCCGCTTGGGTGGACGCCATCCGCCCGTTGGAATTTGCCGAGGCGGAAAAGGCGCGCGCCGATGGCGACATGGAGAAGTTCGTGAAGTGCAGCCTCGAGGGCGTATCGCGGCTGTATTCCGACGAGGCGATTCTCTCTGAACTGGAAAAGCTGGTCCCGCACTGCAAGAAGGCGAAGTCGCTTATCGAGGGGTACCGCGACCTGATCGCCGCCCGCGACGCAAGCGAGGCCGACGACAAGTCGCTCGAGAAGCTGCGCAAGAAGCGCGACGCGTGGATGAGCGAATTGATGATTGATGATTGATGATTGATAATTGATGATGGATGCGGGGGGCGAGAAGTTTGTCGCAAGTGGCGAGAAGTTTGTTGAGGGAAACGAGAAGTTTATCGCGGGGCTTACAGACCAAACTCACGCTTTATGGTATTTTGATCCGTATAAAATTAGTTTATTTACAAAAAAAAGCCCTCGGGTATTAACCGAGGGCGATTGAAAGAGCGAGCGGTCTCCCGTGAGCAAAAAGCGACCGGTATTAACCGGTCGCGATTGCGAGAGCGAGCGCCAGCCTTGAACTTGTCATTCAGATTCTAGCGCGAGCGGTCTCATAACTACTTAAAACCAGCGCCAAGTGATGCCGAAGAGCACCATCGTCTTGTACTGTGCGTCTTCGTCGAGATCCTTGTCGTAGGCCATATCGTAGCCGACCTGCAGTTCGATGTACGGCACGATCGTCACAGCGAGGAGGTTTTCCCACTTGCCGTCGATTTCGTCGACACCCTTGAAGTTCACGAAAGCCCACAGGCGGGTCTTGAAGCTAGCGATGGAAGATAACGCGTACTTGAATTCCGTGATGGATTCGAGACCCGGTTCGTCCTTGAACTTTTCAACCTTGTCTTCGGTATCCTTGTCATCTGCAAAGCCGTAGCCGTTAGAAATCGTCATACGGTTAGCAAAACCGATACGCTGGCTGAACATGTCGTTCGGAACGTAGGCAAGACCGGCGACCTGCGTTTCGTATGCCGGATCCATGAAGCAGGAGATGGCCTTCTTAATTTCGTTGCCTTCTTCGTCTTCACTGTAGGAGTAGCCCGAAAGGAACTGCGTTTCGAAGCGGTTGCCAATGTAGGGCTTCAGGACTTCGGTCATGTTGAAGTCGAGCATGGATTCCCAGAATATCTTGTCGGCGGACTTGCGCTGACCGAGACCGTCAGTCCAAGTCTTGCCCAAGGCGAGGTTCACCAGGTTACGCCAGTTGGCGACCTTCCACTTGCCCTGCACGTCGGCATCGTAAGTGATGAGCCAGGTGTAGTTGGATGTTCCGTCCTGCTGCCAGTTAGAGAAGTTGTAGTAGTTCCACTTGACAGCGGCGACCACATCGGCAGTCCAGTTTTCGGGAAGGGCACCTTCGAACATGCCGCCTTCCGCCATTGCAGGAGCGGCAAGAGTGCAAGCAGTGGCACAGGCCAAAAGAAGCGATTTGATTTTCATATCTTTTCCTCGTTATGGCCCGTGGTATTCCCGCAAGGCCGGTTTGACGCCTTAAAAATAGCATATTTGTATTTTTTGGGGAAGGTACTTTCTATAATTTAGCGCATGCTGAAGGCTTTTTTGAGGTTTATCGCCACTGCAGGGCTCGTTCTTTGCACTGCCGCAACTGCGGGTGCGGCGGACCAGAGTGTCGCAAGCGCGGGGCAAGCCGGCGAAGCCACCCCCTGGCACTTTGGCGCGGGCGTATCGGCAGGCAGGCTCACTCCGGTAATGCTCGAAGGCTCCGTTCGCTACAAGGCAGCCACCTTGCATGTCGCCGGATTCGGGTTCCACAAGGGGGCAAACGACTTCTGGTGCGGCATTCGCGGCAACATCGGGTGGACGTTCCTGCGCGATTTCCCATTCAACCTCTTCTTGGGCGTTGGCGGCGGGTATGAATTTGCGGAAGCCCCCAACGAGATGCACCGCGCAGTGAACCGCGCAAATAACGCGATGTACCTGTACCCCTACAACTACAAGGAACTGCTCGACATTACCGCAGACCTGCGCATTAACTTGTTCGGAGTGTTCACTCAGATATCCTTCCCCGCTTACAGGTTCAAGGACCACGACGCGCCCGACTTCAGCTGGCGGGTGGGCTACCTGATGGAATTTTGATGATTGATGATTGATAATTGATGATGTAGAGCGTGAAATGAAAAAATCCTCGGTTGAACCGAGGATTTTTTATGAATTCAGCGAGCGTTCTCCCGTGAGCCGTAGGCGACTCGTATCAACGAGTCGTCGCAGGCGACCTTTGGACACTTGCGCTTTAGCGCTTAGTGTACATGGCCACCTTTAGGTGGGAGCGAGCGCAAACCGGAGCGATTTAACACCCTAGTTTAGCGCGAGCGGTCTCATTACTTCTTCGGGAGCACGACCGGCTTGCCGAAGTCCACGTTCGTCTTGTTGCCGAGCAACAGGGCGCGGGTCTTCAGGGGCAGGCCGAAGCAGCGGATGAAGCCCGTTGCGTCCTTCTGGTCGTACATGTCGACGTCGGTGAATCCGCCGAGGCCCATGTCGTAGAGGCTGTACGGGCTCTTGATGCCGGCCGGAATGATGTTGCCCTTGTAGAGCTTGAGCGTCACTTCACCGGTAACGACCTTGTTGACTTCGGCGAAGAAGGCGTCCATAGCCTGGCGGAGCGGAGTGAACCACTGGCCATTGTACACGAGGTTCGCGTACGTCATAGACATCTTCTGGGCTTCGAACAAAGTTTCCTTGTCGAGTACGAGCTGTTCAAGGCATTCGTGAGCCTTGTACAGGAGCGTGCCACCCGGAGTTTCGTACACGCCGCGGCTCTTCAAGCCAACGAGGCGGTTTTCGACGATGTCCAACAGACCGCAAGCGTTCTTGCCACCGATCTTGTTCAGGTATTCGAGGAGTTCGACTGCGCCCATCTTCTTGCCGTCGATAGCCACCGGATTACCCTTATCGAAGGTAATCGTCACGTGGTCAGCCTTGTTCGGGGCCTTTTCGTACGTGTTGGTGTGCTTGAGGAATTCGTACTTGTGTTCCTGTTCCGGGAATTCCAGGACGCCACCTTCGTGAGAGAGGTGCCACAGGTTACCGTCTTCGGAGTAAATCTTCTTCTTGCTGATGCCGTTCAGCGGAATCTTGTGAGCGGCAGCGTAGTCGATAGCATCTTCGCGGCTGTGGAAGTGCCACTTTGGATCCTTCCACGGAGCGATGACTTCGAGCTTCGGATTGAGGGCAGCGTAGGTCAGTTCGAAACGGACCTGGTCGTTACCCTTACCGGTAGCACCGTGAGCAACAGCGTAGGCGCCTTCCTTTTCAGCAATCTTCACCTGGTACTTGGCGATGAGCGGACGGGCGAAAGAAGTACCCAGGAGGTAGGTTCCTTCGTACTTAGCACCGGCGCGAACGGTCGGCCAAACGTAGTCTTCGAGGAATTCCTTCTTGAGGTCGAGAACGTAGCACTTGGATGCGCCAGTCTTCAAAGCCTTGTCTTCGAGAGCCTTGGCGTCCGGGAAGTCGTTCTGACCGAGGTCGGCGGCGAAAGCGATCACTTCGCAATCGTAGTTTTCCTTGAGCCAGGGGATGATGATGCTGGTATCGAGTCCACCGCTGTAAGCGAGGACAACCTTTTTCTTGGATTCTTTCTTAGCCATTTTATTTCCTTTGAGAAAATTTTAGACGAACCAAATATAGAATTAAAAGCCGATAACGGCACCCAAGTAACCGGACATAGCCCAGGAATCAACGGACCTGTTGAAGAAGCGCTGGAAGCCAGTTTCGATAGAGACCCATGCGGCGGAGAGGTGCTTTTTTGACCAGGGCCAAACTGCCTGGAGATTGTAGGCTATACCCGGAGCAATCGTGAGCAGCTGGGCTCCGCCGAAATTGTATTCGTATAGGATGCTCGCCGTAGCGCCAAGCGTGTTCCAGAACTCGATGCCACCGCCCAGGTCTACACCGATGGAAAAACCGTCCAGCGAAAACATCTTCTCGCAGTCTTCCACTTCCTGTTCGTTCTTCGTGGAAACGCCGGGAATCCAGCCTTCCATGTCGCGCTGGTGCCATTCCTCGCGAATTTCCTCGAGGTCCGTGGATTCAAAACCGACAACCGGGCTCACGTACCAGCTCCAGCGCCCCTGCGGGAAATGGAATCGCGTATTGATACGGTAGCGCCGGTACAGCACGGACTTGTCGGCATCCAGGTCACCGCCAAAGAAGCGCACATCGCCACCCGCACTTATCCAGTCGTTGTAGAAATACTCGAACTGACCCTGCCAAACGCCCAGGCAGTCGCATTCCTCGGTCGGGTTGTAGAGGCCAAACGCGAGACCCACCAGCAGGCCGTAACCCGTATAGGCGGAAAGGCGCGGGAGCGGAACGCTGTGGCGTTCCAGAACGGCCGTATCGGGGTCTGCAGTGTCCGCAACAGCACTCGCAGTATCGGCACTTGCAACAACGTTCGCGGAATCTGTGTTTTCAACAACGTTCGCGGTATCCCCCACGGCAGTTTCCGCGAGGGCATTCAAGGCAAGGAACAATATCACCCAGAATATCCGCATATTCTTTAATTATACAAAATAAATCTTCAGCAAGCCACGCAGTACCGTCACTTCACCTTCTTGCCGTTCTTTGCGGCAGAAAGTTTCTTGTATTCCTCGCGGGCCTTGCGCATATCGGCCATAAACACATCGTTTGTATGCAGGCTCGGGTAAGCACCCGAAACAAGCACCTTGGAGGCATCCACGTCGCTCTGCCAGTGGAACCCGGCAATCACGCGGCTCTGGCCCCATTCGTAGGCGTATTTCAGCAGTGCATCCTGAGCGGACGGGTTCACCTCGATCAACAACAGAGCCATAGACCACGCGCGAACGGTATGCCCCGACGGGTAAGAACCATTCGTTCTCAGGCGTTCTTCTTCGGACGGAACCAGGGTCGGTTCGTTAAAGCGGTCGTAAGGGCGACGCCTCATGTAATGCCTCTTGGGAAGGCTCCCCACCTGCTTGAGCGTCCGGACTCCGCGTTCGAGCAGGTTCATGATGGCGGGAGTCTTCTTTGCCGAAATTTCCATGCCGAAAGGTTCGCTGAACATCTTGGCCATGTCCTCAACCGTCTCTACCGCCTGGGCCACGGCCAGGGCCGCTCGCGCGGAATCGGCACGCATCTTTTTGCCCCAGATGTACTGCGACATGTCGTACATGAACTGCGGGGAGAGCGTGTCAGGAGGCGCCGGGTAGAAGTTCAGTGCGTTCGGGAGCGCATCTGCTTCCACGTAAGGTTTGACATCTGCAGCGAAACTGCAAAGCGACGCGCAACAAAAGGCGACAACGATAAAAACTTTCTTGATAAGATTGTTCATACCTTGAATATAAATAAAAAAGACTATCTTTTCAAATGCTAATCCCATGAAAAAATGCCGTCGTAAAAAACACTCTCCCATGAACCGTTCGCAAATGATGCAGGCGGTCCATTCGGAAGACACCCGGCCCGAACTGCTTGTGCGGCGGGCACTGTTTAAGGCGGGACTGCGTTACAGGCTGCACAAGCACGATTTGCCCGGCTCGCCAGACCTGTTTATCCTCAAATACGGCGTGGTTGTATTTATAAACGGCTGCTTCTGGCACCAGCACGGCTGCAAGTTCACGAGCCGCCCCAAAAGCAACCCTGAATTCTGGAATGAAAAGTTCACGAACAATATGGTGCGCGACATCAAGACGAACTGGAAACTTTCGCTACAAGGCTACCGCGTTGCAACCATTTGGGAATGTTCCGTCAAGAACGATTTCGACCGCACTATTGAACGCCTCAAGGCCTTTATTGCAAGCGATGAAGAAAGCATAGAGATTTGAACCACGGGTCGGAAAAAGACTATCTTTCTTTTTGATTTTGAAAGGTTTAAAAATGCAAGTTCTTGAAAAAATCAGTGATTTTATTGGCAAGTGGATGGCGGTTGTCGTCCTGGCTATTGCGGCGCTCTCGCTGTTCCTGCCCAAAGCCACACTCTGGATTGAGCTCAGCTGGGTGAATTACCTCTTGATGGTCGTGATGTTCGGCATGGGGCTCACGCTCAAGCTAAACGACTTTGCACTTGTCTTTGCGCGCCCTAAGGAAATTACCATCGGGTGCGCATCGCAGTTTATCGTGATGCCGGCACTCGCATTTTTGCTCTCCAAGATTTTCGGGCTCGATGCCGCGTTGATGGCGGGCGTCGTTCTCGTGGGCACTTGCCCGGGCGGGACCTCCAGCAACGTCATCACATATCTTTCGAAAGGCGACGTGGCACTTTCTGTTGGAATGACCAGCGTGAACACGCTGCTCGCTCCCGTGCTGACTCCGGCGATTACCTACCTGCTTTTGCGCACCACCGTGAACGTAGACGTGATGGCGATGTTCCTTTCCATCGTGAAAGTCGTCATCGTGCCGATTGCGCTTGGGTTTATCATCAACAAGTTTTTCGGCAAGTGGACTGCCCGCGCAGTGAAGGTTTTGCCGCTCGTTTCCGTGATTGCGATTGCAATGATTGTGGCTGCGGTCGTCTCACACAATGCATCGAAGATTCTCTCTACGGGTGCCATCGTGTTTGCCGTGGTGATTCTCCACAACCTGCTCGGTTACGGCTGTGGATTCGGCCTCGGGAAGCTGCTGAAATTCTCGACACCCAAGACGAAGGCGCTTTCCATCGAAATCGGCATGCAGAATTCCGGACTCGCTACAAGCCTTGCTGCGACCGCGTTCTCGGGCCTTGCGATGGCGACCGTCCCCGGCGCAATTTTCTCCGTGTGGCACAATATCTCCGGCGCGATACTCGCGAACGTTTATCGCCGAAAGGAATAAAAAGATTTCGCAGAGAATAAACACCGCGCCCACCCTCTGTCATCCTGGAGCCGCGTAGCGGCGATAGGATCCAATAAGCATCTCCAGCATAATTATGACCATTGAATACAAAAACACCCACGAATTTTCTGAACAAGATTTAAAGGACCTCTTCCTCTCCGTCGAATGGTCTTCGGGGCATTTCCCCGACAAACTCATCATTGCGATGAAGAACTTCAAGACCGTCATTTCCGCCTGGGACGGCGAAAAACTCGTCGGAATGATTTGCGCGATGGACGACAGCATCATGAACGCCTACGTGCATTACCTTCTCGTACGCCCCGAATACCAGGGCAAAAGCATCGGCAGGGAACTCGTGGAACGCGTCAAGGTAATCTACAAGGATTACCTGCGCGTCGTCGTGGTCGCCTACAACGAAGAACTCGCCTTCTACGAACATTGCGGCTTCAAGAAAGCCGACGATGCGAGCCCGATGTTTATTACGAGTCTGTGGACGTAGGTTACGCCCTACAACCGGAACAATTTGGCAACGAGGATGTCCTGAAGATTCCTTCTGCTGTCAATGACGGCATGGACAACAACATTCTCTGCCTGAATTTCGTACACAATACGATAGAGCCCCTGAATTATTTCCCGATACAGCTCAATCCCCTGGTCATATAATTCGGGAACAACTCTGCCGCTTAAGGGGAAATGCGACAGAGACAAAATATTGTGTTCAAATTGTGCGATGACAGATTCTACATAGGACGAATTTAAGGCTTTGTAGTAGTCTACAATCTCTCTCAAATCGTCTTCGGCAGACTTCGATATGATTACATTGTAGACCTTACTTTTTCGCATTGAGCCCCTTCCTCAATTCCTGGAAAACCTGCTTAGCGGGCTTTGCGCGACCTGCCTGAACGTCCCTTTCCGATATCTGCATCAGTCTCAATAAAGCGAAGGCGTCCTGCATTTTCTGGTACGAGTCAACATCGAGAATGACCCCGCGGGCCTCCCCGTTTTGCGTCACGATATAGGGAGTATGCGATTCGTTCACCGAATCTAGAACCTTGGCGGCATTCGCCTTGATGTACGAAATCGGCTTGATGTTCTTAAGGGAGGCCATTTTCGACTCCTTGTTTAAGTCGGACTGAATTTGATACTAAATATAGTCTTTTATCTGACAACGGTCAAGACCGCAATTTGCGAACCCAACGACCATTTTTCGATGCGCCTTCCCAAGCGTAGCCAAGTTTTTTGAGGTCACGTTTAATTGAATCGCGGCTTACATTCAAATTTTGAGCAATGACAGAAATTGCAATAGAGCCATTTGCCAAAATCATAGTTGCAACCGCTTCAAGACGCTTTTGGAGTGCACTTTGAGGTGCACTTTGGAGTGCATTTTGAGGTTCATTTGGGGTGACAATCCTACCGTTCAGCTTTGCAAGCATCCATTATGCGCTTCGTTTCATCTTTAGAAATCAGTTTTTTGAGTTCTTCCAAAGTCATCGAATAGCCTCGCTATTAAAGTTTTTCATCTCCTTTTATCCTCTCGGGTAACGTAGTTTCGCACCGCATTTTGGGCAACGCAGAATCAGTTCCTTAAGCCGCTTGATTTCGGCATCTTTGTCTTCTAGCACCTTGGCAAAATCCCCGATGGCGTTGTTAGCACAATCCCTTTTTCACCCAATAGCCGCCAGTCTTTTTAGAACCACGGCGTTCAATAATCTTCTTTTCAAACAAAGAGCGAATGATTTTATTGAAGGTATCTCTTGGCATGTCAAGGACTCCTGTGATTTCCTTTCCCATACAGCCAGGATTTCTCATAATAAAATCAAAGACCTTTGATTGAGATGCGTTAAGCGATTCTTTTATATTCTTGATTAATGTGCCATTTAATGTGCCGTTTAATGTGCCATTTACAGGGACATTTAATCCGCCACTTAATCCGCCATTTAATCCGCCACTCTTTTCTCCTTCTGGCACATGATCAAGAGGCCGTTTCTTCGTTTTTCGAGCAAAAGACCCAAATTGAATATTTACATCAGGATACAACCTAAAGAAACCTCGACAATCGAGTTCACCAATATTTTCCAGCAAATTATCCCTGCTATATCTCGCTGTTACAACATCTTTGGGGTCCAAATCTACCGAATTTTGCATAAATTCAGAAAAAGCTTCATTTATTGTTTTAGCCATATATCCTCCCTACCATAATTTCCCTCATGAAGCTATTGACTTCAGCACAAAAATATTGTATATTATGGTCAAGTTCAGCAATGAACTTTGCCGGGGCTATATGCTCGGGCAGCCAGGGTTTTCCACGTTTTTGTGCCGAAAAAACGTGGATTTTTTTTATATCTCGTCAAAATCAAACCTCCTTACATCCGAGCCAATAATAACAAAAAGGGTTCCGACCTTCTTGTTTTTTACATGTTTTTTTATTTTGCCCAATACGCGGGAAACATTCCTTTCATCAAGCAGTCTCAAAACCACATTATTCGCCTGCTTAAGAGCCTCTACAAAGCGCTGCTCCACCTTCGAAAGCTTAACTTGTTTAAAATCATATATCAATCCATCAATGATTGCATCGGGATTCTTGCCCACAGCATTGTTTTCAGGCAACATCCAAACGAAATGTCCCGCAGCAGCCAACATTGATGCAATCTCCATTTCTTTTTCAAGAACGTCCTTTGCATTCTTGCTCTTTTCAGATTGTATTTTTCGGGTCTTAGAGAGTCGCACCCCATTTACGCGAATCCAATCCTCTTCGGGAAATTTTGTCAAAGCCAAATTTTTTGCGGCAAGTTCGTACGCCGACTTTAGCGAAGCGTCCAACTTCGCCATTCTGCGTTTCTGCGAACTTCTTTTTGTTTTCACTTTTTTGGTCAAAACAATCTCCGATTGCCAACATTCTTAAACGTATCGAATTCGCTACGTTTAAGAAATCTTTTAGTGCCTTGATGATATTTTATTTTCACCTCCTTTCACCCTCTCGGGTAACGTAATTTCGCACCACATTTAGGGCAACGCAGAATCAGTTCCTTAAGCCGTTTGATTTCGGCATCTTTTTCTTCTAGTACCTTGGCAAAATCCCCAATTGCATTGTTAGCACTGCGATTCGGGCCTCCGTTGAATTTTCCAAAAATTTCATCGAACATGATATCTCCTTATAAATTTTAGTTGAACGTCGCCATTGGGCGACAATTTGACTGGCCGTTGCGATTATGCTGAAAAACAGCGCACAACATGCCCTTGCTTATTTGTTATGTATTGAGATTTTCCACGCCTTGCGCGGAATGGGATGATCTTGCAATCCTGTTGGCGGGGGCCTTCCCCGGCGTTACTTGGCACCCGCCTTAGCGAGCACACTCGAGTAGGTCGTGTTCCTACCAGCTATCCAACAGCATCAACAAGAAGGTTAATGCGCCTCGCCGCGAATGCACGTACGGACCCGAAGGTCTATGTCGACTGTCACGGGGATTATCGAATATCAGCTACAATATATACAAATAAGTTGTCGAAGTCAAGGGATATCTTAACGCTGTTTTTTTATAAAAAGTGGACCACTGGACTAGTTTTTCCCTCAAATTGTCATGCCGGGCTTGACTTGTTAACTCCTTTTTCCCTGTCATCCCCGCGTAGGCGGGGATCTCCCTCTCGCATATTTATATATATTTTCCACTGACATAGCTCCGTACCGAATGGTGCGGAGCGACCAGAATTTTTGAGATTCGTCTCTTATTCTTGGACCTGAAACTACCACTTTCTAATGACCTAAGAATAAGACGAACGCTCACGTCCCATCTGGGGCGTGGGTCGTTTGTGCTTATTAGGTCAAGGGTGTGGTAGCCCGCAGGTTCGATAAGCGCTGCGACTCCACGCCTTTTTTGTTTTGGCTAAAGTTTTTGTGCTCCTGAGTAAGAGTCGAATCAGACGCTTGCATAAGGAGCCTAGGATGGCAAAGAAAAAGAGTGAAACGAAAACAGAAAACCTGTTCCGTAGTTTTTATGGAACGAATACATTCTTGGAAAAATCAGCCATTCCTGATTATTATGGTTTTACATCTAAAAGAAAAACTGGTGAAAAAGGATATCCCGACTTCTTTAAAGATTGCGACAAATATTGCATAATAGTTGAAGCCAAAGCCGACAATTTCAAATTGGCCATTGACGAAGTTAAGTGGTACATGGAGCACAACTTAATTGAAGGGAAAGATATTATTGGCATTGCAATATCAGGTCAAGCCAAAGATAGTATTCAGATAAAGTATTTTTGCAGACTTTTAAAGGATGATGTTTTATCCCAAATAGACGATTTAACAGATGCAGAAGCACTACTCTCTTTAAACAATATTGAAAAAATTTACACCCGAAAGAAATATGGAGACACAATATCAGACGAAGCTTTAACCACATTTTTATCTGAATTGAATAAAAAATTTCACGACAAAAGCAGAGTCAGAGACACAAACAGAAGCTTATTCTTTTCAGGATTAATGATAGCCCTAAACGACAAGACTTTTCAAAAAACATATAGGAGTATAGAAAAGCCAGAATCTGGCATTGAGGCAGACCGCTTAAACGAAGCTATTTTAACGGCAATTACAAATCAATTGGAAGATAAAGCCAATAGTTTTAGCAAAAAAATCGTATGGAAAGACTGTTTCGCATTTATAAGAACCATCAGTTTTCCGTTGATTGAATACAAAAAGATTATCAAAGATATAGAAGAAAAAATTTTCATTCCTTTTAAGCACGAAGAAAAATATGACATTCTAGGGAAAGCCTATAAAATCTTTTTATCTAGGGCAGGAAAAATCGAAAACAAAAATATCATTTTAACACCTGACCACATAAAAGACTTGATGGTGAAATTAGCAAACCTATCTGTCGATGATGTTGTTTTGGATACATGCACTGGTCCTGGAGGTTTTCTAATGTTCGCATTAGAAAGACTGGTAAGTCTCGCAAATGGGGACGACGCAACAATTGAACACATAACCAATCATCAATTAATTGGCTTTGAAATAGACCCTGTACTTTATTCTCTTGCCTGTTCCAACATGTTCTTGCACGGTGATGGCAGAAGCAATATGATACATAGAAGCAGTTTGCTTGATGTAGATAATCTTGTAGAAGACGATGGGCAAAAACTTCTTGATCATATTCACAGATTAAAACCGAGAAAATGCATAATCAACCCTCCTTACGAAAATAACCTTGCCTTTGAATTTGTTTGGTCTGCTATTGACTATTTAGAGCCGGATGGTGAATTAATTGTCATTATGCCATCAATCACTTTGGAACAAAATCAAGAAAAGACCTCTAAAAGAAAACAGCTAAAAAGCACTGAGAATCTACTGAAAAAAGCAACGTTAAACTTTGAAATTAAGATGCCTCCAACACTTTTTAGAGAACAAGGAAGGACGATTCAAACTTCTATTTTTGGATTCACAAAAAAACCGCATAACCAAGACAAGAATGTTCTCTTTTACAATCTCAAAGACGACGGCTTGGAGAGTATTCAACATAAAGGACGTGTAGATACAAAAAAACAATGGCCACAAAAAGAAGAAGAAATTTTTGATTGCGTTTTAAATGGAACCGAAATATCAGGAAAATCATTCAAACGAAAAATATTTGCCAAGGGTAAACTGGTTTTACAAAATAAACAAAAAACTCAAAAAGGTTTTGTTCCCATAGGTGATTTATTTAATGTAGCCAAAGACCCTCAACTAATACAATCAACAAAAAATACTCCTGGAAAAATACCATTCATTACAGCCGCAATCGAATGGAAAACTCACAATAAAGCATCTTTCAAAAATACTGAAGCTTTAGTATATGTTGTTGGTGCAGAAGGATCTCTTGGCAACTGCCATTACATCAATGGTGATTTTACAGCAAGTTCTCTTTGCCTTGTTCTGACAGAAAAAGATAAAGAACAATATCCAGTGAATCTTAAGTTCTATCAGCTCTACTTTGAAAGCATCAAGCAAGAAGTTCGCAAAGGTCTCAATGGCTGGAAAAAGGGAAAATCAAAGCAATCGATAAGTCAATCACGATTTGAAACATTCGAAATCCCGTATGTTGATATCAATAAACAGAATCAGGTTGTGAAAAGGGTTGAGAAAATAAAGAAGGATATGGAAGAAATAGAAAAAAAGAAAATCGAGTTGGAAAAGCAGTTAAATCAGCTTGTTGTTGACAGCACAGAAACCTTGAATTGACAAAGCCCAAGACGATACAGGAACCCCTACCGAATTATAAAATCACTCCAGAAACATAGCCATGTAGTACGGCAGTGTAACCATCTTGCCAGCAACACCTATGTTGTTTTCGGAAAGTTTGTAGCAAACCTTGGCTGCGTAGTTGTCGTTACTCAGAACGGTCTTTGCCGACTTGGAGCGTCCCGTTGTTGCCTTGACTTCAATAATGGCGAGTTCGCCGCCGACATTTTCTACAAAGTCAATTTCTAGCCCGGATTCTTTGCGGAAGTAGAATAGTTTGCGACCTTGTTTAGAGAAACAATCTGCGATGATGTTCTCGTAGATGGCGCCTTTATAGAATCCCAAATCACCGCTTAAAATCTTGGCCGCGGTGCCGCGTTCCAGCATGGCGACGAACAGGCCGGAATCCTGCACATAAATCTTAAACGTATTCTCGATCTTGTAGCCTTCAAGGGGTTCTGCGATGTTGGTCAGGTTGTGGCAAATGTTGATTATGCCGCAGTCGTAGAGCCATTGGATTGCGGTTTGATAATTTTCGGAACGGCCCTTCTTTTCTAGTTGCGAATAGACAAACTTGTTGTTTTCCTTCGCAAGTTGGGCGGGAATCGAATCAAAAACGCGATTGATGCGGCCAAGAAGCGTGCGGTCGATTTCCTCGTTTTCGTTCTCGTCAAGGTGCTTGCCAAAGTCGTCCTTGTATTCTTCAAGAATGTCCTGCTGTTCCTGCCAAACGACATTCATGTCGTTCGTCTCGACAAATCGAGAAACAACATAAGGGAGCCCGCCTACACAAAGGTATTCCTTGAAGTAGCGGAGCATGGCGTTGTGCGTCGCCTCGC
Source organism: Fibrobacter sp. UWR3 (assembly GCF_900143055.1). NCBI lineage: Bacteria > Pseudomonadati > Fibrobacterota > Fibrobacteria > Fibrobacterales > Fibrobacteraceae > Fibrobacter > Fibrobacter sp. UWR3. The sequence goes on from NZ_FRCW01000002.1 coordinate 256,670, forward strand.
TTACGGGTTCCTTTTTCGCGAAGCATTCCTTCAGGTAACTGATGACTTTTTCATCAATTCCCTTCGCCCACAGAAATTCCTCGAAATCCATGGGTTTCATATAAATTATTCTTTCAAAACCGGTCGGGACGCCTTTCCCTTTTTTTCGGTTGTATCCTTTAATGCCTAGCAGGGATCCGGTACAAATGATATCGTAACGACCATCTTCCATAAAAGGCTTGATGCTTGCGCGGGCGTTTGCACATTCCTGAATTTCATCGAAGATGATGACGGTCTTGTTCTCGACAAAATGCGCATTGGGGAAAAGCGCCGAAAGGTCTATAGCAATCCTATTGACGTTCAGGTCTCCCTCGAAAACCTTCTTCGCATTTTCATTTTCCTTAAAGTTGATATAGACGACGCTCTCGTAGTTGTTGCGGGCGAATTCCAGGACGCTGGATGTCTTGCCGATTTGGCGCATTCCCTTGACAACCAGGGCCTTCTTTTTGCCCCCCGAGATCTTCCAATTTTCAAATTCTTTAAGGATTTTTCTCTTGAACATATCCCAAAACTACACTTTTCCAACCGAATCGTCAACACTTTAGTGCACTTTTTCGGCCGAATCAGTGTATTATAATCGCACTTTTTCACACGAAAAAGTGCATTTTTGTGTATACGCCTGATTTCATTACGTGTTTTTGAGGCATTTCGTTGCGTGTTTTTGTGGTAAAAATTGCCGATTTTAGGTAAATTTCGCCAATTTTAGTCAGCGAATCTGATGACCCCGCGCTGTTCCTCCGAGCCATTGGGCACATCGCCAGAAGCAAGGGTATGTCGCTGATTGCCGAAAAGACCGGACTCGGTCGTGAAAGCCTTTATAAGGCTTTAGACGAAAACGCGCATCCACGCTTTGAAACAATTTTCAAGGTGCTGAACGCCATGGGGATCCAGATGACGCTTGTCCCTAAAATGAAATTCAGAAAGCGCGCCAAACAAAAAGAACTTTGCGTCGCCGAGAAAAGGGCGCGATATAGGGTGTGAAAAAATGATTTCTATCGGCAATCTGATGGACGAAAATATTTTGTCACGAATGCTCATTTTCATCTTTTACAGGACTGATTCTTTCACCTTCAATTTTAAAGCCATCGCCAATTTGTCTAAGTGCTTTTTCCATACATTCATTAACATTCGAACCTAGACGATTAATACCTAGTAGCTTTGCTATGGCTTGGAATAACGACTTCTTATCTACAGATCCATCCTGTTTTATCAATGTCCGCATACCATCTGCAAGTTCCTGAGGATGAATTTCTTCAATCTTTCTTTCATCTCCAGGGATTCGAAACGGGATCTTTTCAATATTATCTAACCATATAAAGCCTTTCCTACGAAGGATTCCTTCTCGATTACAAAAAAGCATATCTTCGTCAAATTTTGCATTAATCTTTTCTGTAACCCGAGTTTGTCCATAGCAAGGGAAAACTATTCTTTTCAAGAAAGACTCCTCAGAAACTGCTATTTCCTTTTCCAAAACCTTACGAACACACTTTTGGAAGGATCCCCGATTCACCCCACTGCGAAAAATTTTTTCAACATCCGATTTCTCATACTTAGGAAAGCTGGACTCAGGACTAAAATTAGCATCAACTTCTATTTCTGTTTCATCGGAAACAACTGTAGGAGATTCTTCAATTTTTGTCTTAGGTTTACTTTCTGCGGCAGCTACAGCATCAAGCAGCCTTCGCTTTTCGGTCTTATTATTTTTAAACCAATCTGTAGACCAAACTCGATAGAAATTCCATCCCATACGTTCTAGGATTTCCTGACGAAGTCTATCTCTATCTCTGGCATTTTTCGAAGAATGATAGGCAGCTCCATCACATTCCACGGCAAGGAAATAATCAGAACTATTTGGTTTCCTTATACCCATGTCAATTCTAAATCCAGAACAACCAACCTGAGTGTCAACATCATAGTGATTGTCTCGTAAAAATTGGCACACTTCTTCTTCAAAGACAGAATCAAACTGATCATCTGATTTAACATCCGTAACCTTATCAAGGGCAGCAACACCGCGTTCAGCATAATCAAGATATTTTCCCAAAAGAATAGCTCCTTCAGCAGAAGTTCTCTTTGGATCGATATCACAGCCGTGAATTGAGGCGACCACCTGCAAATTGTATTTTGCACGAGTGACAGCAACATTCAGACGTCTTTCTCCACCAGCCTTATTCAAAGGACCAAAATTATGCATTAAGCGATTCGTATCATCCTTAGCATAGGCAATACTAAAAATGATGGTATCTCGTTCATCACCCTGAACCGTCTCAAGATTTTTTACAAAAAAAGGTTCGATTACGTCTTTTTTGAAGAAAAATTCATATTCGGGATGTTTCTGGCGCTCTTCATAAAGCAACGTATCAATCAAATCCTGCTGAGCAACACTAAAAGCAACAACACCTAAACTACGCTTTGGATATTGCTTGATATTTTCAAAGATAAGGTTTACGATGTACTTGGCCTCATTCTCATTTTGTCGACTTTTATGACTGAATATACCATTCTCGCAGAAATAATAGTCAACACCTACCCAACGTTTGTCCGTTTCCGATGAAGGGAACGTTATCAAACGATCATTATAGATATATCTGTTAGAAAAGGAAATCAATTGTTCAGAGCGACTACGATAATGCCACATTAGATAAAGCTGATCAAAACACGTTGAACATACATCAAGTATGGATTCATAATCGTTAACATTGTCATAATCGTCGTCATCACTATCTGATTCAGTACTGGAATTAAAGAAATTGCTGGGGGGCATCTGTTTGGAGTCTCCAACAACAATTACTTGCTTTCCACGATAAATTGCTCCAATAGCATCTTCAGGGAAAACTTGAGACGCTTCATCAAAAATAACTGTATCAAACGATACAGCCTTTGTACTTAAGAAGGCGCTTACACTAAGCGGCGACATCAAAAAGCAAGGCTTTAATTTTTGAATTGTTGATCCAATTCTATCAATCAAAACACGAACAGGCATTTGTTTTCTTTTCTTTTCACCTTCATGACGAAGAATAGCAACCTCACTGCCAGCAACAAGATTATTGGGGGACGGCCGTTGTTGAGCCAACGCTACACGGATAATAGTCCTATTAATCATTAAACTATTACGATCTTTTTCTGCAAAAATCTCAACTTCTTTATCTTGAGCAGACCTATTGAACCTGCTCAAAACAGGTGTTGAAGCAAGAATCTTGTCAATCCACAAGTCATAATATCGTCTATTAAAAGTAGATGCATAATCCTCGGGATTCAAGGATTTATCTATGCAATAATCAAGATATCCTCTCATCTGGTAGCGATCTATTTTTGCAAGCCATTCTTGGAATGCTTTCCAATTTTCTAACGAATCAATTTGACTTAGACATGATTCCAATTTTTTGCACAACGGCTCAATTTCAAAGCCAACCAGATTGACCTTATTTTTATCAAAATCATCCGATATTTTTTCAATTAAAGTTTCATTCTTTTTTAAGAAACCTCCTGCAAAGGTAATAAGACCAGCAGCATCCTTAATCATTTGATTAAATGTATTCTGAGGATAGTTCAATATAGGCAAAGGAATTACTTTAACAGACTCAAGATATCCAGCTAATTCACTTAAGGATTCCTTAATATGCCCCCAATTAGAATCAATCCCTTTGTAAGACGGACCTAGTAGTATCTTTTTTTGGGAGCAAATCGCTTCATATTCAAGCACCATTTGCTTATATGTAGATATCTTCTGAGTAATATCAAGAGCCCTTTCATAATTAACTTTTACACCAAGCTTGGCAACTAATTTTAGTTGCTTCATTGTCTTATGGTAATCAAGGCTTATAAGCCGTTTGATAAACGTATCATACAATTTAGAAAGACGATTATGAATATCATCTGAATCAATTTCTAATGCCTTCTGTTCAAAGTCTGTAGTAATCTTTTGCCTAAGTTTAATTATTTCCTCAGATTTACTTGCCAGTTCATCAACAAAATTTCTTGTCGAAGATAAGACTCCTTTATCAAAGAGTTCCGGAACAAGAACTTCATTGGAATTAAGAATGTTCAAGCAAGGAATACAGGCCTTTAGTGTTGAAATTGTTTTTCCTTTAGCTCCATAGACATCAACCAATTGCCTAAGGAGAGGGGTAATTTCCCTTAATGCATCAATCATAGACGCAAAGTCTACTTTAATAGCATTTTTCCCCTTAATGGACGTGTCTTTAGCTAAATAGCCATTCCAGGGATTACATCTATAATCCTGACCAATAGTGGGAACATACGAGGGATACTTTTCCAACATATAGCTGATTTCTTTGCGACAGCTATCGTTCATGTATTCAAAATTATCGATATAGAAATCTATTTGCGGTGCGTTCTTGTAATGAGCGTGAGCACCGTACATCTGAAACAGTGATAAATTAACATATGGTCGGACACAATGCAACTCGTGTTCATACTGATCAAGAACCTTTTGCGATTGTGCTCTACGTATCATATCGTCAGTAACTTTGGATGCGCTAATTTTGGGCAAGTGCAGTGTTCTGCACAATTCTTCTATCACCTGCCTTTTGTTAGACTTATGACTATGAAGTTCTAGGCAGAAATCAGAAAGTCCAACCTGACGGAGTTTATCATACACAACATTCAATGCAGCTTGTTTTTCAGAAACAAATAACACTTTTTTGCCATCATACAGGCATTCCGCAATTATGTTCGTAATGGTTTGGCTTTTACCAGTACCTGGAGGGCCCTGCAACACGAAACTTTTTCCAGACTTCGCCATCTTAATGGCTTTCATTTGGCTAGAGTCTGCGTCAACTACAGTGTGTAAATCACGTAGATCATCAAATTGACCTTCAGAATTTAAACCATCGGAATCATTATTTTCATCAGAAATGCCAAATAAGGCCTTAACATTTCTATTTTCGAGGATATCTTCTTCATGTTCCTTCAAATCATTATACATATTGATTTTTAGAAACGAGAACGTACTAATCCAGCAACCTCGATCTAAAGTCCATTTTAATTTTTTTGCAATTTTTTCAGTTTCATCGAAGAATGATTCAACATTTTCGCCATCAAATTCAGGCAAATGCACATTGAATTCAGAATTGAGTTTATGATCAAATGTGGGATTTACAACAACGTCATCGCCAGTTGCAGAAATAAAGAAGGGATCAACGGCCGATTCATTTTCAATAGAAATCGGAACCAAAAGAAGAGGGGCCTTGTGAACTAATGTAGAAGAGTCCGCCTCCAGCCAACTCATAAAGCCTATCGCCATGTAGGCAATATTTACACCTGTTTCATTGATTGAGGTATCGGCTTTTTTATCAATATTCTTAAGAATTCTAATAGAATTAGCATCCGTCTTATTATATGCCAAAATATTATTCTTTTTTAGCAAAGGTTTAAAAGACTCAATGAACTTTTCTCGAGACATGGTTTTCGGAAAATCTTTATCATTCACCTTTTTAGGATCAAAGACTTCCAGCCGAACACCTTTATCAAGCAACTCAAACAGTTCTGACCCAGAATGAGAAATAATTTCAAGAGAGCCTTTATTCTCTTTAAAATTAACCAGATTGTTGCGCAAACCAGTATCTAAAAGCTTTTTTGCCCAGTTTTCCAATTTCTCATTAAGCATGTTGAACCTTTATATAACAACTACACTCAAAAATATAATAACATCATCAATATCCACTAAAAAAAATAACAAAAAGCGTAATTCCAATAATTATTTTTTAAGCCCTGGGCGTTGCGGGCGCGGCGACTGAGCGCCCGCTAGAAGGGGTAGCGGAAAACGCCGAAGGCGGTTGAAGCGAGGGGAAGGCTTTCCCCTCCCTTTTTGTATGGATTGCTTCGTCATTTCATTCCTCGCAATGACGTTTTTCGGGTCAATTTCCGATTACATTCCCTAACCACTAATCACCAACCACTAGCCACACTTATAGTCTTTTTCTATCTTACGCCCTACCGCCAGATGTCGTATTTCTGGGGAACCGGGCGAGAACCGCCCACAAAAAGGATTATTTATGTCTCAAATCGAACTCACCTTCCCCGATGGCTCCGTACGTTCCGTAGCATCGGGCACCACCGGCCTCGAAATTGCGAAGGGCATTTCCGAAGGTCTTGCACGCAAGGCGCTTGGCGTCAAACTCGGCGATAAGGTCCTCGACCTCACGCGCCCGCTCACCGAGAGCGGCACCATCAAGATTATCACGCCGAGCAACGACGACCCGGATGCTCTGATGCTCCTGCGTCACAGCTGCAGCCACGTGCTTGCCGAAGCCATCTGCGACCTGTTCCCGGGCACCAAGCTCGCCTACGGTCCGGCTATCGAAAAGGGTTTCTACTACGATTTGATGACACCGACCCCGATCCAGCAGTCGGATTTCGAGCGCATCGAAAAGCGCATGAAGGAAATCATCAAGGAAGACCGTCCGTTTACCCGTTGCGAAGTCAGCGCCGCCGATGGCCTGAAGCGCACCGAGGGCGACAAGTACAAAACGGATAACGCGCAGCGCGCACTCGCCCGCGAAGGCAGCGACGGTACGCTCAGCTTCTACGTGACTGGCGAACCGGGCAAGAACTTTGAAGACCTCTGCGCCGGCCCCCACGTGCCCTCTACTGGCAAACTCAAGAATTTCAAGGTGCTCTCGATGTCGGGTGCATACTGGCATGGCGACCAGAACAGCGACCAGCTGACTCGCGTGTACGGCACCTGCTTTGCCGACAAGGAAGGTCTCGAAACTTACCTGAAGTTCCTGGAAGAGGCCGAGAAGCGCGACCACCGCAAGATCGGCAAGGAAATGGACCTCTACCACATTGAAGACCACTCCCCGGGCATGGTGTTCTGGCACCCGAAGGGCACCAAGATGGTGAACGCCCTCAAGGACTACATCCGCGGTAAGATTGACCGTCGCGGCTACCTCGAAGTGATCACGCCGGAAATCGTGAACAAGACTTTGTGGATCAAGTCCGGCCACGCCGACAAGTACAACGAGAACATGTTCAAGACGCTCGCTGGCGACGTGGAAATGGCCGTGAAGCCGATGAACTGCCCCTGCCACATCCAGATTTTCAATACGGGTCTCCGCAGCTGGCGCGACCTTCCGATGCGCCTTGCCGAATTCGGTAAGTGCCACCGTTACGAACCTGCCGGCACCATGCACGGCCTGATGCGCGTGCGCGGCTTTGTGCAGGATGACGCCCACATCTTCTGTACCGAAGACCAGATTGCAAGCGAAGTGGCCGACTTCTGCGCTCTCGTCAAGGAAATCTACCACGACTTCGGTTTCGACGATATCGTGGTGAAGTTCTCCACCCGCCCGGAAAAGCGCGTGGGTTCTGACGAAATCTGGGACAAGGCTGAAGCCGCCCTCGCCGAAGCAACGAAACTCGCTGGCCTCGACTACATCCTGAACCCGGGTGAAGGCGCCTTCTACGGCCCGAAGCTCGAATTCACGCTGAAGGACTCCCTCGGTCGTGACTGGCAGTGCGGTACCATCCAGGTGGACTTCAACTTGCCGCAGCGTCTCGGCGCCGAGTATGTCGGCAAGGACAACCAGAAGCACATTCCGGTGATGTTGCACCGTGCCGCCGTGGGTTCCATCGAACGCTTCCTCGGTATTCTTATCGAAGAGTTCATGGGCGATTTCCCGCTGTGGCTCGCTCCGGTTCAGGCCCGCGTGCTCCCGATTTCCGAGAAGTTCGTTGACTACGCGAAATCCGTGGAACGCGAACTCGTGAACGCCGGCGTCCGCGTGGAAGTCGATGAATCCAACGAGAAACTCGGCTACAAGATCCGCCAGTGCGAACTCCAGAAGATTCCGTACAAGATTATTGTAGGCGAAAAGGAACAGGCAGAAGGTCTCATCGCTGTCAACAAGAGAAAGGAAGGCGACAAGGGTCAAATGACGGTTGCCGACTTCCTCAAGATGACGGAAGAAGACCGCAAGGTTGTGAGATAATCCTCGCGGCATAAAAGATCCCCACCTAGGTGGCCACGCACACTAAGCACTAAAGTGCTAAGTGTTGTCCGCCCGCCTCCGCGGGGATGACATTTTAGAAAACGCAGACTCATCGAGCCTGCGTTTTTTCATATCAATAAAAATCAAGCCAGTTCGTTCACGTGGTCGAGCACGAGCTTCTGGGCGGCCGCATTGTAGAGCACGGCCTCGTATTCCTCGCCGTTCTTGCCGATGCGCTTGTCCACGAGAATCCCCGCGGCAAGGCCCTGTTCCGTAGGCGAGAAGGAGACCTTCCCCACGACGCTCCTGCGTTCTTCGAGCAGGCCCTGCGCCACGAACCAGTCGCGGATCTTCTTGAAATACAGTTGCTCGATGTTCGCCCCCTCGGGGAGCAGTGCATTCAGGCGACGCGCGATTTCACTTACAGGCAGGGGCGATTCATCGACGGCGAAGTTCCCGATTTGTGCTTCCGTCAGGTGGAACTTTTCCTTGCCCGCGCGCTCTGCACGTGCCCCCGCAAATTCGTTGCGACCGCCGGTCGCATTCGCAAAGCCCGAAGCCTCGCGGGCAGCACGTTCCGCATTGCGCCTTGCTAGGCGTGCATTCGCCTGCGCCACCGCCTTCTGGATATTTTCAATCACGAACTTCTGTGCATCCACGTTGCACTTGGTGTAAATCGAGAAATGACCGCGGATGTCGGCCTCGGCCCGCACAAAGCCCTTCTCCTCGCCCTGCGGGGTCGGGAGGTTCGTCTCCTTGCCGGCGACGCCCTCCTGCTTCTGGAGGTAGCCTTCCTGCGTTAGCACTTCGGCCACGTCGGCATACATAAGGGGCATCATGCCGCTACCCTCGGGAATGAGCGCGTTTACCCGGCGCACGATGCCCGAAAGCGAGAGCGGTTCTTCCGAGAATTCAAACTTCGCAAGAGTCTCTTCCGTTAGGGCCAGTTCCTGGTTCGCCTGTTCCCGCTTGCGCTTGGGCGTCAGGGGCTTTTCCGCCTTCGCGGCCTTCGGTTTAGGACAAACTATCTGCTGCAGGTAATCCGCAACGTACAGGAGACACTTGCTGATTCGTTCCTGCCGGCAAGTATCATTTTCGGGCAGGGTCTCCTCGGTGAGCGGGTTCACCCCGCACGAGAGTTTACGCAAGTACATTTCGGCACGTTCCAGTATCTTCGATTCTGCAGCCATTTCCGTTTTCCTTTCTATTTTAGCATTCCTATTTGGCGGTACTACATATTCCGCACATTTTGCCTATGGGACAATATACATCTTTTGCAGGCAAAATAAGGGCTTTTTGGGTAAACCTTTGTAATTTTTGGGCTTTATCGGACACGTCCGTAAACAAAATAGGCCCTTGTTTTCAAGAGAAAACACTTTTGTAACCGCCGGATATACCCCGCAGGCGTTTCGCAATTTAAATTTCTAGACAAACAAAGGGAAGGTTCCAATGAACATGAAAAAGATTCTCCTCATTTCGGCTGTCGCGGCACCCGCGATTTTTGCCGCAACGGCATACCAGAACCAGGTCGGATTCATGACCAACGGTCTAAAGCAGATTGCAGTGGTCGATGCCGCCGGCAAGGATGTCGTATTCAAGGACAAGGACGGCAATGCGGCCCTCACGGTGAAGGCTCCGGAAGCCTCCATGTGGAAGCCCGCCAACGAGGAAGCATCGCTCGTGGACTTTTCCGAACTCAAGACGCCGGGCACCTACCAGGCATACGTGGGCGACGAGGCCGTAGGCCACCCCATCGTGATTGCCGACAACGCGCTCGAAGACGTGACAAAGGCGTCCATCAAGTTCTTCTACTTCCAGCGTTCCTCCACCGCACTCGAAGAGGAATACGCGGGCAAGTACGCACGTGCCATGGGCACCCCGGATACCGCGGTCATGTACCACGAATCCACCGGCAAGGAAGACCTTACCGCCACATTCAATGGAGCAAAGGGCTGGTACGACGCGGGCGACTACGGCAAGTACGTCGTGAACTCGGGCATTTCGACCTACACCCTTCTGCAGCTCTACCAGCAGAACAAGGCCTACTTCGATACGCTCAACCTGAACATTCCCGAAAGCAAGAACAACGTGCCCGACCTGCTCGATGAAATCCGCTGGAACATCGAATGGATGCTCACCATGCAGGATGACGATGGCGGCGTGTTCCACAAGCTTACCACCAAGCAGTTTGCAGGCATGGTGCTCCCCGAAAAGTCCACCAAGCAGCGCTATGCCATCGGCAAGAGCGTGACAGCCACCTGGGACTTTGTGGGCGTTACCGCTCTCGCAGCCGACATCTACAAGCCCTTTGACCCCGAGTTTGCAGAAAAGTGCGCCAAGGCCGCCGCCGATGCCCGCTGGTGGGCCCGCAACAACCCGTACGCCTTCTTCACGCAGCCGAGCGACGTGGGAACGGGTTCCTACACCGATGGCAACGCGGTTGACGAACAGATCTGGGGCGCGACGGAACTCTACCGCATTTCCCAGAAGCCGGAATTCCTCGAAGACATGCACAAGTACCTGCTCACCAAGCCGCGCCGCAAGCTTCAGGGCTGGCAGACGGTTTACGCACTCGCAGCCTTCACTATCGCTACCAACCCGCAGATTTTCGACGAAGCTGACGTGGACTCCGCAAAGATTCTCATTTTCACCCTCGCCGACAGTTACATCGAGCAGATGAGCAACGGCTACGGCCTCGCCATCGACAACAGCGACTTCTATTGGGGTTCCAACAGCGTCGTTGCGAACAAGGGCATGGTACTCATTCACGCCTACATCCTGACCAAGGAACAGAAGTACCTCGACGCAGCACAGGGAATCCTCGACTACCTCCTGGGACGCAACCCGCTCGACCTTTCTTACCTTACGGGCTGGGGCGTGAACCAGGTCATGAAGCCTCACCACCGTCCGAGCCAGGGCGACACGGTTGAAGTTCCCGTGCCGGGAATGCTTGTGGGTGGCCCGAACTCCTCTGCCGACGACTGCGCCAAGAAGCTCATCGACAAGGATGCCCCGGCAAAGTCCTACTACGACAATTCCTGCAGCTACGCCACCAACGAAGTCGCCATCAACTGGAACGCTCCGTTTGCCTACCTGGTCGGTTCGCTCCAGGCGATTACCGCCACGGGCAAGGTCTACGAAATCGGTTCCGACACTCCGGAAAAATACGATGTCGACAAGATTCCCTTCGTGAAGGCAAACTTCAGCAAGCAGGCCGAAGGCAACCGCCTCGTGTTCAAGAACGGAGCGGTCCAGGTCGAACGGAAGATGCGCGACGGCACCGTCCGCTACTTCAACCTGCGCGGCAAGAACCTCAAGTAAGTTTTCATAATCCTCCTCCAAAAAAGGCGGCCCGAAAGGGTCGCTTTTTGTTGAACTTGACCTTGTCACTGCACCGAAGGTGCCCATGCAAATTACAGGAGGAGCTGATCCAGCTGGTTCACGATGGCGGGCTTTCCTTCCGCATTTTCGAGCACTCGCACGCACTTGCCCGGGAAAAGCGATTCGTCGCATACCCCGCGCTGGTTCTGAATGCGGAGCCGCGCATCCTCCTCGCCAAGCTCGCGGGCAATCAGCCTGCGAAGCCGCACGTCCTCCGGAGCCTTCACAATCCAGATTTCATCGAGCATCGCGACTATCTCGGGTGTACGCGAAAAGAGGGCGGCCTCCACGAACTTCACGCCCGAACCACCCGGAATTTCGCTCATGAGGAAATCCCCCACGGACTTCGTCAGGTAAGGGTACACCAGGTTCTCGAGCCGTTCGCGGGCGCTGTCGTCCTTGAATATCAATCGGGCTAGGTACTTGCGGTCGACACCTTCCGGCGTAAGGCTCTCCGCGCCAAACGCCTGCGCAATGGAAGCCCGCAGGGGAGCGCTCGTGCGGTACAGTTCATGCACCTGCCTGTCGGCATCGAGCACCATATAGCCACGTTCCCGCAGGAGCGAGCCCACAAAGGACTTGCCCGACCCGATGGAACCCGTGATGCCGATTTTTTTCATAAAAGACATTATAGAAAAATACGACAAAGGAGGGCTCAAGCGATGGCCTGCGGGCTTGCCCCTACCCCTTGCCGAGCGATATAAGGCAAAGACCCGCGACTATCCCGAGCAGGGCCAGGAACTTGAGCTTGCTCTTGCGTTCGCGGAAAATCAGGATTCCCGCCACAAAGCTGATAAACACGCTCGACCTGCGAAGCACCGTGATGATGGAAATCAGCGCATCGGGGTTCCCCACCGCAAGGAAATAGCAACGGTCTGCGATAATCAGGAGCGCCGCCACAGCAAGGAAACTCCACCGGAACTTGAACGGGGTCGTCTTCTTGCGGGTCGGGTACCACGTGAACGCAGTCGTGATGAACTGCACCGCGAGCATATAGACACTGAACCACACCTGCACCGTCAAGGGTTCAAAGTTCATGCGCTGCAATATGAATTTGTCATAAATGCCGCTGCAACTTGCAAGAAGCGTGCCCAGGAGCATCGAAATCACCCAGCCGTTGCTGAAAAAGTGCCCCATCTCCTTCCTGCCCGCGAGACTCAGCCCGATGTACGAGCACACGCAGACGGCAATCCCCACCCACTGGAGCGGGAAGGGGCGCTCCCCCATAAACCCCACCGCAATCATGATGGTAAAGAGCGGGGCGAGCGCGCGTATCGTGGTCGAAATACTGAGCGGCATGTGCGCGATGGCATTGTAGGTAAACAGCCAGCTGAGCCCCACGATGACGGCCTTCGCCATCAGCAACAGGTGGTCGTGGAACGACAGGGGTTCGCAGTGCCCCAGGAACAGGACCGGGAGCATAAAGAGGGCATAGAAGGCGCTGCACAGGCAAAGGACCGGACGTACAGCGTTGTCCTGCACCGACTTTTTCTTGGCCAAATCGTAAAAACCAAGAAACACTGCAGACGCAAAAGCCAGAAACAACCATGACATAGCGCACACAATTTAGAAAATGCCTTGCCAAACTGCACGACAATACTATTTTTTCAAAAGCAACATCAACAAAAGGAGCCCACATGGGTATCAAAGGTAAAGCATCGTCCCTTCTCGAAGAGTTCAAGGCCTTCGCGTTCAAGGGCAACATCGTCGACATGGCCATCGGTGTTATCATCGGCGGCGCATTCGGTAAAATCGTCACCTCCTTCGTGAACGACATCGTGATGCCGAGCGTCACTGCCATCATCGCTATGGCCGGTGGCAAGGACGCGGGCGAAGGCCTCAAGGCTCTCGCCTACACCACCGCTAACGGCGTGACCATCCCGTACGGCAACTTCATCGGCGGCATCGTCGACTTCCTCATCGTCGCCATCGTGGTGTTCTTCGTGATGAAGAAGTTCCTCGGATTCATGCAGAACATGCGCAAGAAGGAAGAAGCCCCGGCCGCTCCTCCGGCTCCTCCTGAGCCGAGCGCCGAAGAAAAGCTCCTCACCGAAATCCGCGACCTGCTGAAGAAATGACGCGTAGCGTCATCCTGAGCGCGTAAGCGCGAAGGATCCAGTTATGGATTTTGTCATCCCCGCCTTTGTGCGGGGATTTTTCTTAGGGAGGACGAAGCCCGCCCTAGTCGCTTAAACTTATTTCCGCATCCGCCGTAAACGGCAGTTCCTCGACCTGCGGGGTGGCGATGAGCACCTGGCAGTCCTTCTCGCGGATGAGCGATGCGACCGCCCCGCGGCGATCCACGTCAAGTTCGGCGAATATATCGTCAAGCAGGAGCACCGGTTTTGTGAGGTAGCGGGCAGCCACATCCACCGCAGCAAAGCGCATGGCGATCGCCGCGGAACGGCACTGCCCCTGCGAGCCCACGGAACGCATCTCGTAGCCCGATGCACAAAGCGCGAGGTCGTCCTTATGCGGGCCCGACATCGTGATTCCCTGCAACTTTTCGATAAACTCGAGGCCCGCGAGTTTTTCTGCGAAGGCGTTCTTCAGCATTTCTTCGCTCACGGGAGCGTCGCTCGCACTGCCGCTACCCGCACAACAAGCGTCATTCGGATTGCAGCCAGCGCCATTTTGACCTGCGCCATTTTCTCCCGCATCGCAACTTTCCGGAGCGTACTGCGGGCTACTTTCGGCAGCAACCGCCTCCAGCTCATTCTCGTCCATGAACACCGCCGCATCCAGCGCGTCCAAATCCTTCAAGATGGAGCTCTTGTAATTGCAGGTAATGGTATCCACCCCGCCCGAGAGCCGCCTGTAGTATCCGGTGATTATCGGGGAAATCTCGTTCGAGAGGCTAATGCGCGCCGCCCAGAGCTTCGCCCCGAGCGCAACAAGCTGCTCCGTAAGCACGTGGAACAAGTCCTCGCCGCCGAGCGCCGCGCCTTCCTTCTTGAACTGCCTAAGCCACTGGTTGCGCTGCTGCAATACGCGTCTGTAGTCGCGCAGCACCTTCGCATTCGATGCCGACCTAAAGCACAGAATCTCGTCGAGCCAGCGCCGGCGTATTTCGGGTGCACCGCGCAGCAGTTCTATGTCAGAAGGCTGCATAATGACCGCAGGCGCCTTCCCGAAAAACTGCGAAACCGCGCGCAACGGCTCACCGTTTTCCTTCACGATGTTCTTGTAACGCCCAATCTGCACAGCACGCGCAAGTTCACGCCCGTCGTACTCGAATGCGCCCCGCAGAATCATCTCGTTCGCATTCCAGGCAATAAGTTCCTTCAGGTCGTGTGCCCGAAACGAGAACCCCTGCGCCAGCAGGTGCACTGCCTCCAGCACCGTAGTCTTTCCGCACCCGTTCTTTCCATGAATCACGTTGATTCCGGGTACAAAGCGGTATTCCCGCCCGTCAAGACTGCGGACGTGCGCTAGCGACAGCGAACTTATCACGGGATAAAGCCCCTCACGCCAAGGCTCAGCGGGTTCCATAGCCCAGCGCTGGATTCATACGTCAGGGCATAGTTCACGTCGAACAGGTAACGTTTCTTGCCTATGCGTATGTTGAACTTGTATCCCAGGCCAATCATCGCATCCAGGTCGTCCATACCTATACGCACCGTTCCGTCGGGAATAATCTCGCACTCGAAACCTACGCGACCCGTCCACACGTGATGCTGCGGGTCGAACACGAGCAAGGTATCCGCCACCTGGTAATCGAGCGCTTCCATCCAGGCATATACGGGCTTGCCCAGCACCTTCGAGCGGTAGCCGAGCCCCACCTGCAACACCTTCGGGCGTACGCCTTCCGTAGAGGCTATGCTGTTGTCCGTACTCGGGCTGCGAGACCAGCGGGCCGAAAGGTTCCTGCCGAAGCTGATGTTCCTGATGACAACCGACGTGGACCACTTTTCGTTCCACTGCCTGAGCCAGCCCAGGTTTATCGCCACCGGGCTCGTGAAGCCGTCCACCATCTCGATGCCGTCGTAGTATTCGGCGACATCCATGTTGTCGTAGCCCAGCGAGAGCGATATACCGAAGGCATCGCGGCGAGTCGCGCGGTAAGAAAATCCGAGGTACATCATCGTGAAAAACGGGGTCGCCGTACCGAGAGTCTGGTCGTCGTCATCAATCACATCGAAGTTTATATCGCCGCGGTAGAGCATCGCGAACCCCACACCCATGCGGTTTCCGACCGGCGTTTCGAGCCCGAGGGAACCGCCCATGCGGTCAAGGCTCCTGCGTTCGGCATTGAGCGTGTAGTTGAAGTTCTGGCGGAACCCGAGAATAGCGGGGTTCCAGTAGGCACCGGGCATAGAGGCCGTATCCGCGGAACCCGTATTGCCGCGCCCGAGTTCGCGCGTACCCGCACCCATGCGTTCCACAAAGCCGTCAAAGCCACCGAGGGCAGCCTTCTTGTCGACAACGCCCGCAAATGCAGATGAAGCCAACAGCAATCCAACAAGGAGAGCATGCAGGAAGGAGATTGCCACGGACCTGCTGCGCAGATCCTCGCAATGACAATTCCGAATCTCAAATCTCGAAATCATCGCGTACCCCCTAGCGTCATGACCTTGCCCCAGCCCACGTGGCCATGGTTATCCTTCACGCGCACGTAGTACACACCCATCGCGCAGGGGTTACCGTAATCGTCAAGCCCGTCCCAAACATCTTCCTTCGCGTTCGTGGAGCGCGAGGCATCCGCAAAGCGCGGGGCGGATTTCACAATCTTGCGTACCTTCTTCATGTCGTAACTGAACACCTCGATGGTAATCTTCGAATCCTTGCTTACCTTGTACGAAACAAGCGACTCGCTACCCGCAGTTATCACCGAAGGCACCATGCGCACCGTTCCCAGGTTTCCGCTCAGTTTCGCGCGGTTCAGTATCGGCGTCCAGGTTCGCCCCGTATCCGCCGAAACAGATATGCCGTTGCCGTAGGTGGCAACCGCAAGCCCTGTCGTATTCTTCTCGAGCGGGAAAGCGGCTATATCGCAAATCATCACGTCGCGGTCGGTCACACCCATCTCGAAACCGAAAAGCCACTGGCTTTCTTCTTCGTCGCTTTCATAGGCTCGCACCCCGAGCGAATCGACCCGCAAGAGCCCGGTCACGGAGCCGCCCACAGTCCGTACCGCAACAAGCGCCTGTTTCCCGACAAAGGCCACATTGCTTACCGTGTAATCGGCATTGTCGTACACGTCCTTCTTCTGGGAGTTTCCCTTCACGTCGATAAACGGCACCTTCGCAAAATCGCCCGACTTTTCTACATACTTGCGCCAGAGGCCACCCTTCATGGATTCCTTGCCCTGCGCCTGAGTCTCGGCAATAACCATAAGCGGGTCGCCGCCAACCCACACGCCCGTAACGCGCATGGAATCGAGCACCTTCGAAGCGCTAGCAAGCCTGCCATCCGCAGAAAGCACCCAGAGCCCGCGGGCCGTCGCCATCCACAGGTCGCGCGTATTCGGGTCCAGCGCCACGTCAAATACCTCGGTGTACTTCTTGAGGTCCTTCGAGGCATTCAGCTTGAGCGTATCGAGCGCCTTGTTCTCGCGGTCAAAGATAAGCCTGAATTCCTTCGGGTCGTTCGCACCGCGCGAGATGTCGTAACCCGTAAGGCCGAGCATGCCGCGCGCAATCCAGAGAGTCTTCCGCGTCGAATCGTAGGCAAGGCCGCTCACCGCATACGTCATCGCAGAATCGAGCTCTTCCGCCGCGCTCGGGAGTTCAAGCGGTGTCTCGAAAATGTCCTCGGTACTGCGCACCGAGATAATACCCTCGGGCTGGAGCAAGTTCCCGTTGTTGTCGAGTCCGTACATCGGGTAAACGAGCCCGAGCCTGCCCGCATTCTCGGCAGGTATGCGGCGGTGGTTCGCATTCACGTCCGTAAATATGCCATCGTGCACGGCAGTCACCGAATCAGAGAGCGGGCCCTGTTCCGTACCCGAAACCTGCACCTGCCCCGAGGCAGAAACCTTCAAGTCCAGGCGGGTCACCCCGCTGTTCATATCACCACGCGAAAACACCCACAGCGACCCGTAGTCACCCCCCGGTGCTACAGAAAACGCCCAGTTGCTGAACAGCGTCTCGGTGGCGGCAAGGGCAAGCGAAGACGCCACGGCAACAACGCCCGCGACACGCCTAGCAAAACCCGCGTCTACAAAAAACTTCATCGTTACCTCATGTCGATTTCGTCGACATCCTTGCCCGGTTTAAACTTGAAATCGTCGGGCGAAACCTTCTTTACCACGTTCAGTTTGAGAATGTTGTACCACGAGGAATTCCCCGCGGGGTCAACCGTAAACAGGCGCACCGGCGAAAAGTCCTTCTTCGAGAGCCATACTTCCATCTGGTCGAACTGGCCCGCATACTTTGAGGCGTCGAGCTTTAGCACCCACAACTTTTGCTTGTTGAATTCCGCTTCCTTCAGTTCCTTCGCCTTGCATTCCAAATACTTGAACAGCATCTCGGAGGGGTGGAACGCCGAAGAAAGGTCCTCGATAGCCTTGATGAGCACCTGGTTCTGTTCGGGGTTGTACTGCCACATGCTCTCGCCGTCGCTCACGAACTCGATTCCCGCAACCTTCAGGCGGAACCTGTCGGCATCGGCCACCAGGAGCGTTCCCGTCTGGCTTACGATATCGGGCGACTCCGCATAAAAAATCTGCACCTGGAACTCGAGATTCCAGGCCTTGCCGGACTTGAACCACTCCTTGGAGCCCTTGAGGGCCTCGTCGGCGGTAACCGCGAAGGAATTGACGGCCAAGACGCCCAACGCACACAAAGCAATAAACAGACTACGAATTTTCATAAATCTCCTGTATATACACAAAAATACAAAACGTAAGCGCCCTCGACGTTGGGTTTTTGCAAGATATATTTCTATCTTTTGTCCAAGAACTTTTTTGGAAGGATTTTATGCGCAAACTCATTTTGCCCATCGCCCTCGCGTCCGCATCTTTTGCCCTCGCCTTGGATGTCGAACTGCACGGTAACGTAAACTTTGACTACGGCAGCTATTTTGACAGCGATTTCGACCCGACTAATGCCGCCAACCAGGATATCGACCTTGCCGCCAAGGCAAAACTCGACGAGAACGTGTCCGTAACCGTGAAGGCCAACACGCACAGCACCTACGTCGATTCTTCCGACGGCATGGCAAAGGCGTCCGAAACCCGCCGCCACTACTTTGCCCGTTCCACCGCCATGGGTGACGGCGGAAGGTTCACCGAATTCAACTTTGATGGAGTGGAACTCCGCTGGGACGTGACCCATTCCATCGGCCTCGTGTTCGGCGACCTCACCTACTCTGCAGGCGCGTTCAACTACTACTACTGGCGCGACCCCGCCCGCTACGCGGTCATTGTCCGTGAATCGCACCTGCGCGGTGCCGGTATCGAAGTCGGCAACGAGAAGTACGGCAACGGTAAGGTCTATATAGGTGCATCCGAGAACAACGTGCACTCCATGGCCCTTTTCGGCACGTACTCCTACCCCATCCTGAACCACGTGGACGAACACCTCGTGCTTACCCCGAGCGTGGACTGGCTGTTCGGCAGCGAAATCAGCCGCAGCTACACCTACACGTTCGGCCTGGAAGTGGACTACGCCAAGAGTTTCGAGAAGATGAACTACGGCATCTACGCCGTGTGGGGCATCCACCCGTACAAGGGCAAGGGCGTCCACTCCTTCCTCCTGGAACCGAGCTTCAACTACGACTTCTTCAACCTGAACATGAACTTCTTCTACGCGATTACCGACGAAGAATATGACGCCGAACCGCAGATCTTGACAGAAGACCAGATGATGTTTGCCGTCGAGCCGAGTTTCAACCTGCACAAGAAGTTCACCATGGGCGTGAGCTACGAATACCACGACCGCGACACGAACAAGGATAGCAACAAGTCCGAAAACTTCGACGACTCGTTCCACTACCTCGGCATGAACTTCTACCTGTACCCGACCCTGAAGACGGAACTCGTGTTCTGGTTCGGCTACAACTTCAACGACCAGGTCGATACCGACTTCGCGATGGGTATCAGCGCGAAGGCCAGCTTCTAGCCTTTGACAGGCGAGCCTTCCCCCGGAAGAATCCGTGAGAATCAGGGCGCTTGACTCGATCCGCGGTCTTCTGCTGTTGCAGATGACCCTCGACCATTTCGGAAGGCCCATATCGTACTACCTGTACCAGTGCTTCGGCTTCTTCAGTGCGGCCGAAGGCTTTTTTTTCCTGTCGGGATTCGTCGGGATGCTTGCCGCCACAAGCAAGGGAGTGAAGGACCCGAAGCAGTCCTGGATGCGTTGGCGTGCGTTCAAGACGTGGCGCTACCACATCGTGACGCTTGTGTCGCTTTGCCTGGCAGCGTGGCTGTTCCTGCCGCGAGTGGGCTACCTGTTCGAATCCATCTACAGCCACCCCGC
Organism: Fibrobacter sp. UWR3; assembly: GCF_900143055.1. Classification (NCBI taxonomy): domain Bacteria; kingdom Pseudomonadati; phylum Fibrobacterota; class Fibrobacteria; order Fibrobacterales; family Fibrobacteraceae; genus Fibrobacter; species Fibrobacter sp. UWR3. The sequence continues at coordinate 276,468 of NZ_FRCW01000002.1, forward strand.
ATCGGGAAGCGCGTTCAGCCTCCTGCTCGCAAATACACCCGAGTATCTCGACGTGCTGCCGCTGTACGTGATTTTCCTTCTGGCGGGTTCGTTCGTGTTCCCGCTGTTTACGCGGGCGGCGCGCAAGCGGCAGGTGCTGTGCCTCTGGCTCCCCGCCCTCGCGCTCTGGATTGCGGCGCAGTTCGGGCTCCGCGACGCGTGTAACGGTATCTTCCCGCAGTGGATACACCACGGGGACTTCGACCCGTTCGGCTGGCAGTTCGTGTACTTCTCGGGAGCGGCGACCGCCTCCTGGTGGCGCATCGCCCGCAGGGACGAATCCGCCGGCAACGCGCTCGCCGTAAACGCGGTCCGGCGAGCAACCCCCGCAATCATCGTGCTTCTCGTTTTCTGCTTCCTCTGGTCGCACCAGTTTATCGCCCTCGCGGAGCCGGCCAGTTTCTGGACCAGCAAGGTGCACGTCGGCCCGCTCCGCTTCGCGAACTTCTTTACCTTCATGCTCTTGATATGTGCGGTTGTGCGCAGGTGGCCCGCCCTGCTCGACTTCAGGGCGACCAACGTGATGGGGCGGCATAGCCTGGACGTCTATACCGCGCACATCGTGCTCATTTATCTCTGGATGGCGACCCCCGGAACGGTCCGTTACCACGGGCCGTGGAACGTCCTTGTCCCGGTCGTCGCGTGCGTGTTGCTGTGGGCACTCGCGAAGGCCCGCGAACCGCGGGCACCCTGATGTGGTTTTCGGTTCATACAAAAACACCCCGGTTTTTACCGGGGTGCGCGTTGAAATTCTTGTAGCGAGAATTACTGACCGAGGAACTTCTTGCCGATGCCGAATTCATCCTTGTACTGGATGTAGTCCGGAACGAAGCCCTTCTCAAAGTTGAAGGTCACGTTCAGGCCACACTGGAATTCGTTCATCAGCTTGCCCTTTTCGCCGGCCTTGAGGTTCTGGCGCTTCTTCTCGATCTTTTCGTCGCCCTTCTTGCCCACGAGCACTTCGGCTTCGCACCAGCCGGTACCGGCCTTGGCGTTGACGGACTTGCCCTCGGTAGAGACGAGCGTGATGTTAGCCGGGTCGAGCACGGTGTTGTTGCCGGTCGATGCCCAGAACTGCAGTTCGCCGCTCAAGGAAGTCGGGGTAATCTTGATGGTCGGGAGAGCCATCACGTAGCCCCACTTGTCCACGCGGTTCTTGCCGGACGGGTCGGGAATGTTTTCGCCGAAGATGAGGAAGTAGCCACGCGTGCCCTTGCGGCTCTTGTTGAGCGCAGCCTTCACGTCGGCATTTTCCGGAGCGATTTCGGCAATGCGGAGCAGGTAGTATTCGCAAACCACCGGATCGGTTTCATCGTTCGCTTCGGCGAGGGCCGGTCCGACATAGAGGTTTTCTGCTTCGGTACGGATGGTCTTCACGGAGGCCTCACCCACGTTCATCCTCTTCGCGATGGAGAGCGCAGTGTCGATCTTTGCGAACGCCTGAAGGGTAGAACCGTAGTCCAGTCCCTGCTGGGCAGCCTGCTGCTTACCAATGGTAGCGTAGCTCGTCACGAATTCTTCAATCACTTCGGGCTTCTGCACCTTGGAAATGTTGGTGGCGGCCTTGTCGAAGTAACCGCTGATAAGGTCGCTGTTGATGTTGCTCTTGGCTTCGATGTTCGCGCCGCGCACTAGGGCGAGCGTGAAGTTGTCATAGAACTCGTCAGAGACTTTACCCTTCTTGAGGGCATCCAGGTAGGAGTTGATGGCGTTCCTGTAACGCTGGTTTTCCAGGTGTTCGTCGCCACGCTTTTCGTTGGCACCCTTACAGCCGGAGAGCGCAAAGGCGACCGACACGGCTAAAGCGGCAAGAAAAATTTTCTTCATTGATTTAATCCTCAAGGATAAAGTTCAAAATAAGCCCCAAATCGAGCCAAAAGCGCGTTTCAGGTCTACCATACGATAATTTAATTAAATAAATTTGTCATATATCACTCGTATTCGTAAATTTTTATTTGGAGTGTGTATAGGGAATGAGAATTCTGGTCGTCAGTCCAGAAGCGGGCAATTGGCTAGTGCCCAGTCCGCTCACCACGGCAGTCAACCGACTTGCCGACGCATTCGCCCAGGCCGGGGTGAATGTTGTTACCTGTTCCCCGTTTTACAAGAACCATTTACAGAATCCGGAAAACTACAAGTGCGTTTTCCGCGGGACGGAGCGCCTTCAGGGCAAGGTTTACGAAATATGGAAATCCGAGACCGACCCGCTGCACACCTATATCTATAACGAGGAATACTTCGGCAGGCCCTACGTCTACGGCCCTCCTAAAGACGTCCCCTACGGCGACAACCACCTCCGGTTCGCCTTCCTCGCTTCGGCCTGCCTGAGCTACGCCATCGAGTCCAAGACCGAATTCCAGGCAATTCTCGGGCACGAATGGGGCGGAGCACTCGCCGGAGCACTCGCGCACAACACCTACAAGGAAGAATTCGGCGACGTGCCGTTCTTCTTTACCGTCCACAACATCACCTACGACTTCCACGTGAGGTCCGAGGAAATCGAGAAGATCGGCCTCCCGCGCGAAAGGTACAACATGGACGGCTACGAGTTCTGGGGCAAGGTAAGCCTCCTCAAGGCGGGCATCTGCTTTGCCGAGAAGGTCCTGTTCCCCTCGCCCGGCTACCGCGACGCGATGCTCAACACGAACCTGCCCGGCGGACTCAGCGGCTTTTTGAACCACAACGCCGACAAGCTTATCGGCGTCCAGTTCGGTGTAAGTTACCGGGTATGGGACTTCAACCGCGAAGAACAGCTCCCCATCAAGGAAGCGAAACACAGGGCCAGGCTTGCGCTGCAAGAGCAACTCCACGTGGACTTCGGGTCGAAGTTGGTCCTCTACGTGCACCTCGACGAAGAAGCGGGCAACACCTCCGAGACGCTCGCGACAATCCTCGCCGACATCACGAAGCAGGACGTGTTTATCGTCGTGGGCATCTCGCCTGAAGACCCGGAATGGAATTTCTACCAGGACGTGTCGAAGCAGTACCCCGACATCATGCACGTGATGCCCATCGACCGCGAGACCGAGAACGTCCGACCGCTCAAGGAGGTCCTCGCCGGTTCCGACATCCTGTTTGCCGCAAACCTGCGTGAACCGTCCACATCGATTATCCTCAAGGCGCTCGCCTGCGGAACACTCCCGCTTACCGGATTCAATGTCGGCGTAGCCACAATGCTCGACGACTACACTCCCGAAACGGCAGGCCGCGCAAACGCATTCCTCGTCGAAGACGCGAACGCTCCGCACCAGATGCTGCGCAGGCTCAAGGACGCGTTCCACGTGTACAAGAACGAAGTCGCCGACTGGGACAAGGCGGTGGTGAACGCCTACAGCGGATTCCACTACGAGTGGGCACGCACAATTTCAAAATATTTGCTAATATTGGGCGAACTGGGGCTTTAGCTCAATCGGTTAGAGCCACGGACTCATAACCCGTTGGTTCCCGGTTCAAGTCCGGGAGGCCCCACGAAAACCCCGCAGCCGTAAGGTTCGCGGGGTTTTTCCTTACCCACTGTCATCCCCGCGTAGGCGGGGATCTCTTTTACTATATTATTTAACGATGAAGAAACTCGTTCACGACCGTAAAATCTGTCTCGCCTGCGCGGGCTGTGTAGGCATTTGCCCCAAGATGGCGCTCGACATGTTCGGGCTCGACCTGCAGATTGATTCTGAAAAGTGCGTGCGCTGTGGCATCTGCGTGAAGGCGTGCCCCGTCGGTGCGCTCACGATTACGGAGGTGAACGATGCTTGATTCCCGTTACGATGTCGTGGTGATTGGCGCAGGGCCCGGCGGCTCCGTTGCCGCAAGGAACTTAGCACGGGCGGGGCACAAGGTATTGCTCCTCGAGAAGCGCGAACGCATCGGCTTCCCGGTACGGTGCGGGGAGGCGAGCACTACGCTGGCCGACCTCCAGACATACGGCCCCATCGACGAGAGCTGCATCGAGAGCATCATCAACGGGCTCTACATTTACGGCCCGAACGGCGTGAACATCGAAGTCCCGAAACCGAACACGGGCATCATGCTCAACCGCGAAATCTTTGACCCGTGGCTCGCAAAGCTTGCTGCCGACGACGGCGCCCAGGTAGAGACCTGCGCACGCGCCGAATTCGTGGGCGATGTTCAGGGCGACACCCGCATGGTGCGAGTCGTGCTCGGGAAGGGCAACGGCGACGGTAGCGTGACCGAAACGGGCACGCAGGAAATTTTTGCGAAGATGGTCATCGCGGCCGACGGCGTGGAAAGCCGCATCGGGCGCATGGTGGGCCTCAAGAGCGCACAGGACCCGCGCGAGACATGCACGGGAGTCGACATCCAGGTGCAGGGAATCTTGACCAAGCCCGACTACCTCACCTTCTGGCAGGGACACGACTTTATCAACGACGGCTACATCTGGAGTTTCCCGAAGCAGAAGTCGAACGTCACGAACTTCGGCGCAGGGTTCCTCGCCGCGGGCAAGCATGCGGGCAACATTCTCGAAATCACGATGGAATGGCTCGAGAAGCTCTTCCCGGGGGCAAAAATCAACCATACCGTAGGCGGGCTCGTGCCTGTTTCCAGCACGCTCAGGGACTACACGCTCGACCGCCTGGCCCTCGTGGGCGACGCCGCCCACCACACCAACCCGCTCACGGGTGGTGGCATCGCTGCCGCGATGAGGGCCGGCCGATTCTGCGCCGACTACGTGGACATGGGCCTCAGGGCAACCTCCGGCGAGGCTGCGGCACTCAGCCGCAACTTCCTCAAGCAGTACGAAAAGCGCTGCTACGAGTACTTCGGCAAGACGCACGATTTCGAGTACAAGTTCCGCAGGTTCCTGCTCGCCATCAATCGCGAAGACCAGATTGGCCTCTACAAGGTACTGCAAGGGTTCGCCCTGAGCGGGTACAAGAAGAGCGCCTTCCTCAAGACGCCCGTCCAGACCGCCAAATACCTGTACAAGTTCTGGAAGTTCAAGTAGCGGTCTTCGGCGACCACCCCTTTGTCGCTAATCACAATAATTAGGCATTCCGTACACTAGGTGAAAAATGTATTGCACCTGGCGTTTCCATATATTATATTTTTGCTATCGTAAACTTACGACTCCTGTAATCTTTTCAAGAGACCCCTCATGGATAAAAAGAACGGCTTCACCCTTATCGAGATAATGGTCGTCATCGTCATCATGGGCGTACTTGCCGCAGTCGGCGTGCCCAAGCTATTCGGCATGATAGCCAAGGCGAAGGCGGCCGAAGTCCCCACGGCGGCAGGCGTCTACATCCGGTTGCAGGATGCATTCGTCCACAACGATCACGGTATCGGAACCTGGAAAGATATCGGGTATGCCGCACCGGGCAACGGAAAGACAAGCAACTTCGAATATGGCGACTGCGTCGTGGCGAAAAAGGAAATAGACAAGGACGCAGAAAGTTTTCTCGGATGGAGCGCGACGAACCTGAGTTCGCTCAACGAATGTTCGGCACGTAGCGCCTGGGGCATCATCATAGACCCTGTCGCGGAAAGTACGGTCAATTTCACGCAGGTCGTTTCTTCTCAGGAATGTGCATCGCTCACCAGTAACTGGCCCGTCGGAAGCGTCGACGCAAGCGCATGCAGCGCAGGTGCAACGCAAACTGCAGAGCCGGACCCCAAGGTGCCGGAACCGCAGCAAACTACAGAGCCAGAACCTAAGGAGCCGGGACAGCAAACACAGCAAGATGAGCCGAAAGAAGAAGAACCAGAAGGAAGTACTTGCCTTGGAACCAATACGCCCTGTTCAAACGACAACAAATGTTCCTTAGGTGGCGGAGCAACAAATCAAGGCAAGAAAAAGAATATGGACTGCAGTAAGAGCCAGTTTAGCGGCTGTTGCGCCTGCTGCGGGACATAACCCACCTTGCGAGCAGGCCCTTTGCCAGCCCTTAACTCAGCAATAAAACTCTTTCTTAAAAAACGTCAGCCGGCGTTTGCGCCAATATTCGGTTGTATATAATCCGCTTGCCCTTCACGCCGTCACTTGCGCACACATGTTCGAAAGGCGGCTTGAGCATCGATGCCACGAGATGAGCCGCGGCGGATTCCGCGAACACCGGACGGATTCTCGCCGGCAGTATCGCGAGATGCTTGCCAAAAATCTTCTGCATGAGTTCTTCGCCGAATCGCTTGTCCTTGTGCTTTCCGAGCAGTAGCGACGGCCGCACGATCGTGAGCGCCTCAAAGTTCATCATCGTGAGGCCTTCCTCGAGCATGCCCTTCAAGCGGTTGTAGAAGAACGGCGAACGCGAATTCGCGCCCTGCGCACTCACGCACAAAAAATGCCTCACGCCCGCCTTCTTCGCGACAGCCGCAAGCGATAGCGGGAGCCTCACATCGATTTTCTCCTGCGCGGGCTTGCTACCCGCCTGCTTGATAGTCGTGCCGAGGCAGCATATCGCCGCGTCGAGGCCCGCAAACTTCTCGCGCAACGTGTCCACCTGTTCAAAGTCAACCACATCGAAGTCGATTTTCGCGGCACCCTCTAAAATACCGGTTTCGGTGGGCTCGGGCACGCGACGCACCGGGCAGTACACATGCTCCACCTGGTCAAGGCGCACCAGGAGTTTCAAGACATTTTTCCCGACAAGGCCGGTCGAACCGAAAAGCGCAACTTTCATACTGTAAATTTAGTCCTTTATGCAGCGGACAGAGTAAGCATAATATTTTGGTTTGTAATCCAATTCAACAGAACCATATATACGCAACCCCATATACCACGCCTCATAGCTACTTTCTTCTTCAGAGCACCAAAAAAAGGCTTCCTCCTCTCCCACAAAATAAATTCCGTCATCACGTCGATACCCAGCACGATCCAACCCAAACGAAAAAGACCACAATGTTTTCGTTGAAAACTCATATGTAAGTAAACTATCAAGGTCAAACACATATGTAAGATCAGGAAAATCACCAAGACCCAGCCTCCTATTGGACGTGAAATCTAGAGCTTCGCCTGCAATTGAATCGCCACCGACAACATCTAGCAACACTCCAAATTCTTTTTCACTCGGCAGGTGCCAACCCGCAGGGCAGGCCTTTAGTGCAACCTGCCACTTGTACAGGCGACCATACTTGGAGCATTTTGATTCGTTGTCTTCATAGCAATAGCTATCCTGCGTCTTGAAATTGAGGTTTTCCGCCATCCACGTTTGGTTGCCAATCTTCACTGTCTTGTACTTCTTGCCATCGCGCAAATCCATGAACGAGCCCGTCACGGCGGAAGTCGCCGCCACCGCAGCAACCGCCATCAGCGCAATCAAGATGAAAAAGAACCTTTTAGACATGTTTTAAATATACGATTTATGCCTTCAAAAAAATTTTTCACACCACAAATTCTTACTGATTAATCACTGATTTAAGCGATTAATCACCCAATTACAAAATCCGCTGTTGCTGTTTTTCGTTCAAAATCAACATTTCCAGGCTTGGCACGATTCTTGCAAATATATAAGAAGAATTTTTCACCCTTCAACTATTGACAATATGTCAAATCTGATATATATTTTATGAGTCCGAAACACAAACCTATAGTCTGGCTGCACGAGCAGCCACAAACGCCACCACTATCTCAAAAAGCGAGGATAGAAACAGGATATTTACTACGGTTGCTGCAGTCGGGGATAACTTTGTCGCTACCACAAAGCCGTCCGATGCCATCCATAGGAGCTCACTGCCATGAGCTTCGAATTCGTGACGAAAACAAAAACTGGCGCTTATTTTACCGCATAGACACAGATGCAATAATCGTGATTCTATGGGCAGAAAAGAAAACGGCAAAAACACCTGACGAAGTAATAGACCTATGTCGCAAGCGATTGAAATCTTACGATGCGGAGGACTGATTTATGGATAAGCTGAAGAAAGAAAGATTGAAGAAGAAGGGTTGGAAAATCGGGGACGTGGACGAATATCTCGGGCTAAGCCCCGCCGAAATGGCGATTGTCGAGATGAAGGCCGCTCTGGCAAAAGCGCTCATCGCCAAGCGGAAGGCTTGCGGCGAAACACAGGTCTCCGCCGCAATCCTTGCGAAGACGAGCCAGTCACGATACGCGAAGGTGGAACACGCCGATTCGAGCGTCTCGCTAGAACTGATGATCAAGATGTTCTTTGCCCTAGGGGCAACCAAGAAAGAACTGATTAGGACGCTGTCGGCGTAGATTTCTATCTTTTTCACCATGGCATTCTTCACGAGATCGAACCTTGACGACCTGCGGCGCGAAGCGGACCAGCTCTCCATCTGCGTCGAGCATTTTTTGTACGCCTCCGAAATCGTGCCCGAATGGGACGAGAAGACGAAGGGATTCTACGACAACTGCATCGAAAAGTGCAACGGCAGGCTCAAAGCCATCCACTTCCTGATGGAAAACATCCGCACGCAGAAGGAATCGGCCCCAGAATCCGAGGAACCCGACAAATCGAATGACTAAACTTTCGGAAATAAGGCTTACGAAGTTTGGCTGGTTCCTTACAATCGGCTGCTTATTTCCCATAGTTTTTTTATTTCTTGCCCCATTTCTCCTAGGGGGTTTATCAAAAATCAACGATGCTTGGGAAACCAAATGGACTTCCTTTTCATTTGAAAAAGAGACGTATTGGATAGACAACGTCTTTGGTGGGTATATGGGGGTGGAAGAAATAGCAATAGAAAACGAAAACACCTTCACCCTATTTGGAGCTTCAGATTCAGTCTCGAGAGATAAACGCCACCCGATAGCCATGCGAACGACAGATGGCGGCAAAAACTGGAAACTATCAAGGGAACCCATAAACTTTCGTTACGCCCAATTTTTTCACAGGTGCGACAGCGTATTCATGGTTCGCTATTTAGAAACAAGGTATAGAGGAGAGCATCAAGTTTATGTTTCTACTGGCAATTATATGAACTGGGAGTATTTCGGAAAGACTGTATACTCAGGTCTTGGGTACGCTAGAGTGAAACAAGAAGACTCTTCTTTTGAAACAAAATCTTTCCTGCTAGAAAAAGAAAACATAGCTACTTGGAGTTATGGAGACCTATGCAGCAGCTTGGGTAAAAAATACGCCCAGAGCGACAAGAACTGGATTATTTGTGGATACGACCGCCCTGACTCATCGATTCATGAAGTCCATATTCTGCATAAATACAAGGGCGAATACAAGATACACAGTTCTTTTCCGAACAAGTGGCATATCTTCACTGCCGTAGGAATGAATCCGTCCGATTTCTACGTTGAGGATAGTTTGTTTGTAGCGCTCCTGGATTTCAAGATGAGCAACTCAGGCGTGAGCTGGCTCCACTACTTGTACTACAGCACTGACGGCGGAAAATCATGGCACAACAGGAAACTTCCGCGTTTTTCAGAAGAGCGCCTGATGGTCACCGAGGACAAGATCCTCATTCTTGGCTTAGACGAATACTCGCAAAAGGGTCGGATACTAGTCTCCATTCTCACAATGCCGAGACCCAAAAGATAGCGTACAAGCCCCCTTTGCCCCGTTTTCATTAAATTCCTTTTACATACGGGGCAGATTTTTCTAAATTTACCGCCGTAAAATCGGGTTTCCCGAACCAGAATTTAAACTTTAACCCATAGGCTCATCCATGGCAAAAACATTCAAGAAAGCTGAAGAAGTCGAAGTGCTCGGCACCGACGCGGAATCGTTCCGCAAGGCGTTCACCGACCACATCCACCACACGCTCGCCCGCAACAAGGTGACCGTGACCGACCACGAGAAGTTCCTCGCCGTCGCTTACGCCGTCCGCGACCGTCTCGTGGACCGCTGGATCAAGACCCAGGAGACCTACTACAAGCAAGACGTGAAGCGCGTCTACTACCTCTCCCTCGAATTCTTGATTGGCCGTACGCTCGGCAACTCCGTGCTGAACCTCGACGTCGAAAGCGCCGTCACCGAAGCGCTCGACGAAATCGGCATGACCCTCGAAGAACTCCGCGAACAGGAAGTTGACGCGGGCTTGGGTAACGGTGGCCTCGGCCGCCTCGCCGCCTGCTTCTTGGACTCCATGGCCACGCTCGAACTCCCGGCCACCGGCATGGGTATCCGCTACGAATACGGCATGTTCAGCCAGAAGATTGTGAACGGCGAACAGGAAGAACAGCCGGACAACTGGCTGCGCCTCCCGAACCCCTGGGAAATCGCCCGCCCGGCCAACGCCATCAAGGTCCCGTTCTACGGCTATGTGGTGAGCTGGGTCGACGACAAGGGCAGGCTCCGCAACCGCTGGGAAACGAAGGACTACGTGCTCGCCCTCCCGTACGACACCCCGATTCCGGGCTACAAGAACAACACCGTGAACAACCTGCGCCTCTGGAGCGCGAAGTCCACCGACGACTTCGGCCTCAGCTACTTCAACAACGGTGACTACATCGCCGCAGTGCAGGACATGGAACTCTCCGAAACGATTTCGAAGGTTCTGTACCCGAACGACTCCTCCATGAACGGTAAGGAATTGCGCCTCAAGCAGCAGTACTTCCTGTGCTCTGCCTCCCTGCAGGACATCATCCGCCGCTTCAAGAAGCTCCACGAAGGTGACTGGAAGAAGTTCCCCGAAAAGGTCGCAATCCAGCTGAACGACACGCACCCGGCAATCTCCATCGCCGAAATGATGCGCATTCTCCTCGACATCGAGAACATGGAATGGGACGAAGCCTGGGACATCGTCACCAAGACGTTCGCTTACACGAACCACACCCTGATGCCCGAAGCCCTCGAGAAGTGGCCGGTCAGCCTCTTCGAGAAGCTCCTCCCGCGTCACCTCCAGATCATTTACGAAATCAACGCACGCTTCCTGCGCATGGTCAGCATGAAGTGGCCCGGCGACAATGCACGCCTCGCCCGCATGAGCCTCATCGAGGAAGGCGGCTGCAAGATGGTCCGCATGGCCTACCTCTCCATCGTGGGTTCGTTCGCCGTGAACGGCGTGGCCGCACTCCACTCCGACCTCCTGAAGACAACGCTCTTCAAGGACTTCTACGAACTGTGGCCCGAAAAGTTCAACAACAAGACGAACGGCGTGACGCCGCGTCGCTGGGTCCGCAAGGCCAACCCCGCCATGTCCGAACTCATCACCAAGAAGATTGGCGAAAGCTGGGTCAAGGACCTCGACGACCTGAAGAAGCTCGAGAAGTTCGCCAAGGACGCCGCATTCCAGAAGGAATTCATGGCCGTCAAGAAGCAGAACAAGGAACGCCTCGCCAAGTACCTCAAGGCAACGCAGGGCGTCGATGTCGATACCGACACGTTCTTCGACGTGCAGGTGAAGCGCATCCACGAATACAAGCGCCAGCTGCTGAACATCCTCCACGCCATCCACCTGTACATCCAGGTGAAGGACGGCAAGGAAATCATGCCGCGCACCATCATGATCGGTGGTAAGTCCGCTCCGGGCTACTGGATGGCCAAGCAGATCATCCGCCTTGCCAACGCCGTCGCCGCCATCATCGACGCCGACCCGGTCTGCAAGGGCAAGCTCAAGATGGTGTTCCTCGAGAACTACCGCGTCTCCTTCGCCGAGAAGATTATCCCGGCGGCTGACCTCTCCGAACAGATTTCTACCGCGGGCACCGAAGCCTCGGGTACCGGCAACATGAAGTTCGCCCTCAACGGCGCGCTCACCATCGGAACGCTCGACGGCGCCAACGTGGAAATGAAGGAAGAAGTCGGCGACGAGAACATCTTCATCTTCGGCCTCACCGTGGAAGAAGTCACCGACCTGCTCGCCAAGGGCTACCGTCCGCGCGACTTCTACGAGAAGGACGACGACCTGCGCCGCGTGATTGACCTCATCGGTTCCGGCTTCTTCAGCCCCGACCGTCCGGACCTCTTCAAGCACATTGCAGACAAACTCCTCACCCACGACCCGTACATGCTCTGCGCCGACTTCCGCAGTTACGTGGACATGCAGGCCAAGGTGGCGAAGGAATACCAGAACAAGAAGGCATGGGCCGAAAAGGCTATCCTCAACGTGGCACGCATGGGCAAGTTCAGTTCCGACCGTACCATCAAGCAGTACGCCGAGGAAATCTGGCACGCCAAGCCCTGCAGCATCAAGCTGTAATCGGCCCGTTTGTCATCCCCGGCTTGACCGGGGATCTAAGATGTTCGCCTGCGCGAACATGACGATTGTAGAAAGTCCCGCGAGAAATCGCGGGATTTTTTTTTCTTTTTTTTTGCAAGCGCAAGATTCGTCCTTATTATAAAAACGAAGCTATGCGAAGCAAATGGAAAAATTACTTATTGCCGGGAGGCGATTTTCACGCAGTCCGCCGCAATCCGGGCAATGCGCTTGCCCCAGTCACCGCAGGCTCCGTCCAATAGCTTGAGGAAGAACCTGTGTTCGTTCTCGAGCGAATCCGGGATGTGGGCGATTTCGCCGTTGTCGAGATATCGCGCGAGACTCACGGTGTAATCAGAGCCGGGAGAGCCTCCCTGCCGGCCATAGCTCACGGAAATCGTGCGTACATCTACGTCGCTGTCGCGGTTCACGTAAAAATCCGCAGTCACGCCCTTGTAGGGCCCGCGCGCAACCTTCAAATACAGCCTTGCCCTATCGCGGGATTCGGCAGATGTCTTGAACGAGATATCGACATCTTCATACCGGAACAGGGTGAAGAACAGCCCGAGATCGTGAACCAGCAAATCGAGGGAAACGTCTACATCGCGGCAGCGTTCAGAATACTTGTGCTCGCGCCGGAATTCCAGGCGCACGTTGCCCGCGGGCAGATTATCGCCAGCAACAAACATATCGCCAGCAACAAACATATCGCCGGCACCTAATTGTTTATCGCCGGCATCGTATTGTTTATCGCCCGCACCAAGACGCGCGTTCAGTTCCGCAAGGAAATGCTTGCGAAAGTTCAGGAAAATCGGATTGAAGCATTCCGACTGCGCGACAAAAAGGAGCGTATCGTTTTTCGCAGCCAGGTCTACAAGTTCCTGCGCCTCCTCGCCGGAGATGGCAAGAGGTTTTTCGACAAGCACGGGAATCTTACGTTCCAGAAAGAACTTCGCGTAGGCATAGTGCGTCGATGCCGGCGACGCGATTACCGCAAAGTCTGCGGGCAATCCACCTGCAGTCTCGCACGTTAATTTATCAGTAATCTCGTTAAATTCTTCTTGATTGTCCGCAGCAGCGATAAACTTCACACCGCACGCTTCAAAACGTGCGCGATGCCGCCCGCCCATGGTGCCGTTCCCGACAAGGATTGCATTATACGGTTTCATCGTGCAACCTCGTTGAACGACGCTTTCCCATCAGGCAAGTTCGTTTCATCAACCCGCACACTTCCCGCAAGGTCAACATCTCGACAAACCACCCGATGTCCCTCGGGCATAGCCTTCAAGCAATACGCATGGCAGTAGCGGTCTCCTTCCGTCAGCTGGCAGGCAGGCAATTCAAAGAACCTGTATTCCGGTCGCGGGCCTTCGTGATCGAGCAATATGCCATCGGGCGTCACAGAAAGCGTGAACTTGTCCGGCGAAAGCGCCATCCCGCGCCCGGTCACCTTCATGTAGCATTCCTTCAGCGTCCAGAGCCTGCAAAAAGCAATATCCTGCGCATCGCCTTCCGGGAAAGAACGTATCCACGCATTCTCGGATTCCTTGAAGAAACGCTCCGCAAGGCGGGAACGCCCCGGACGCACGCGCTCCACGTCGCAACCCGCCTCGTAGGGCGAAATAACGCACATCACGCGCGTCTTGGAATGCGAGAGGTTGAAGTGCACCTCCGGCTCATCGCGAAAAGCGGGCTTCCCATTCTCGCCGAGCACCACATGGGCGTCCGCGCCTTCAATCCCGAAATCGCGACAAGCGATACGCAACAGCAGGCCCACCCCGAGCGACTGCGCACGGCCACCCGGGAACTTGAAACGCATCGCCTTCTCGCGGCGGTACTCGGGCACCGTCCCGAGCAGCCTTTCAAAAACTGCGGGGTCATTCAGAGCCGAAATATCTGCCGTGTAGACGAGCGTATCCATACCGCGCAATATAGCAATTTAGGCCTATTGCACGCCATACCGCAAAGATTTATATTTTACCACATGGACATCAAGAAGACAAACGCGGCACGCATTCTCGACCGCCAGAAAATCAGTTACGAGCTCATCCCCTACAAGGTCGACGAGAACGACCTCGGCGCACAGCACGTTGCCGACAGCCTCGGCGAAGACATCAACCAGGTTTTCAAAACCATCCTCGTTCACGGCGACAAGATCGGCTACCTCGTGTGCGTGGTGCCGGGAAATCTCGAAGTGGACCTGAAGGGCGCCGCCAAGGTCAGCGGCAACAAGAAAATCGACACCGTCCCGCTCAAGGACTTGACGCCGCTCACCGGCTACATCCGCGGCGGCTGCAGCCCGCTCGGCCTCAAGAAGAACTTCCCCATCTTTATTCACGAGACGGCGATGCAGTTCCCGTTCATCTACGTGAGCGCGGGCGAACGCGGCCTGCAACTGAAAATCGCGCCTGCCGACCTCGTAAAGGCGACGCGCGCGACCGTCGGCGTGATTGCGAGAGTCCCGCCCGAAGCCCCGCAGGACTAGTTTCTTTACTTCACCGAGATGCTGCGGACGTTCCCGCCCTGCTTCACCAGAAAGATGCCGGAATGGAACCTGGCCTTGATGGCCGTGGTCAAGGCAGCATCGTTTTCCGTTTCAAAGGAACTGAGGAACTTGCCCTGGGCGTCGAATACGAGCGACGTATTGCTGCCGACGGTCACGGAGCGTATTCCCTGGAGAGCCGTGGTCGACGAACTGCTGACCTCAGGAGCAACAGAAGAACTCGACGGCGTATCGCTCTCGATATAGACCTTCGCATAGGGGAAATCATACTCGCCCCTGGCTTTTGCCCCTTCGGAGTTTCCCGCTTCGCCAAGAATCTTTGCCTCGTGCATCTTGCCCATCTTCATGCCGAGTTCTTCCCACTTCTTGAAGTGGGCCGTAATGTCGATGGTACCGCAGTCGCGCTTCGAAGTACGCACACTGAAATACTGCTTGAAGTACTTGTTGTCTCCATCGATGGAATAGGAGGTACGGTCGCCTTCGTAAACCGTATACTTCGCTCCATCAATGTCATAAACACCATGTTTCTTTGCTGAGGATCCCTGGGCCACCCAATCGCCAGGCATGTATTCACTGCCGGTGTTATCGACGATGTACCACTCCACCAGCGGTTCGCGGGTCCAGCCATAAATACCGATATAGGAATACTGAATTCCCGAAAGATTGTTCTTGACCAACTTGAAATCCGCCTTCATGTGGCCAAGTTCGGCATGGGTCTTGTCGCTATTGAAAGAAAGCCCCGCGCGGCAAAGGTAGTCCTTGGCGCCGGTCATCTGGCAGTTGAAAGAACCATCGTCGTAGAACGTCGCGGAACCACCGTTGCCGCCTTCGTTCCAGAGTTCATATCCGATACCGTTACTGAACGAACCCACATTGTTCGTGGAGACCTCCACCTTGGAACCGCTATGGGCGGCAGTGTTGCAGAAATCCTGCGCAAACGCATTTGCAGCCAGGGCGCACATGGCAACCAGGCCATACTTGAGAATAGCTTTCATACAAACATCCTTTTTTCAAGAAATCTACTACAAAAACACGTTTTCGCAGGGAGCATCCACCGCGCCCGTTATTCCAAGTTGGAACATTCAGGGCCCTGACGCAGGAATTTAGGCTATATTTAGAGAAAGCTCAAAAAGTTCGCAGCGCCCCTTGTAATCGTCACGGCAGCAAGTGCCGTCTTTTTCGCATGTTCCTCCGATTCGAGCAGCTCCGGCCCCGCAGAAGAACCGCCCGCGAGCAGCAGCGACAAGATTGCCACGAATTCTTCGAGTTCGCTTCGGCTCAGCTCAGCGAACTTATCATCCTCTTCAATAGACGTTTCCGTCTCCGCCGAGACATCCTCCAGCGACAAGGGCTCTGATAAGGTTGGTGAGCCTGCCGAACCTGCCGAAGTGTACCTCTGGCACGACGAATTCGACTCAATCGACACCGCCACATGGACATTCGAGACAGGAGCGAGCGGCTGGGGCAACAACGAGTGGCAATACTACACCGCGCGCAGCGAGAACACCTTCGTGCAAGACGGCATCCTCCACATCCGCGCGAACAAGGAAGATTACGAAGGCGCAAAATACACCTCGGCCCGTATGATAACCAAGGGCAAGTTCAGCTTCACCTACGGCACGGTAGAGGCCCGCATCGCGCTACCCGTAGGCAAGGGAATCTGGCCCGCATTTTGGATGCTAGGCGAAAACATCGACGCAGTTTCCTGGCCCGCCTGTGGCGAAATCGACATCATCGAGGCGGTAAACGACGAGAACGTTGTCTACGGCACCAACCATTGGCAAGCCGGAGGGAACCAAGCCGACTACGGCAACAACACCAAAGATTACTACGGCACGAGCAAGGAACTCGACATCACGCAGTTCCACAACTACAAGATGGTCTGGAACGAAAAGCTCATCGCGATGTACGTCGACGATTTCAAGTACCAAGAATTCGCCATCGAAGACGCGAAGGACGGGCTGGAGGCATTCCACAAGCCGCAATTCTTCATATTGAACGTAGCCGTCGCAGGCAACTGGCCCGGATTCGAGGTAGACGATTCGCAGTTCCCGAACGAGATGCTCGTGGACTACATCCGCGTCTCGCAGCCGTAAAGCGCGCTATCCCGCGTCTACTCGGTCCACTCGTAATCTGTGTCAATCACCGGGCATTTCCCCGCACCCGGGTCGCGGTCCGCATAAATACGATTCTCGAAGGGCATGCGGTCCATTTCACCGCAGTAGATGAACACGAATCCAAATACCTGGCCCTGGGTACTCCTGCAATTGCTGTCGCGGATATCGAGAACCGTAAGCGTATCGCTTGCAACGCCCACAAGCATGTGCGCGATGGAGCCTTCCTGACCACGCACGTTGTACAGGTACGTTTCGCAGCTCGAATCTTCTGCGGCCGCCTTCTGTGCCTGCGCGATAAGGCCCTTTGCCGATTCCGGGAACACGCTATTCAGGGCCTCGAGCCTGCCGCTCATCTTGTGCAGACCGGGGCTGTTCAGTTCCGTCACAGCACCCTCAACCGGCTGATTACCCGTATCCGAAGAATCATCCGGAGTATGGGGCGGATTCAACGTACTGACGGATTTCGCGGAATACACAACCGCAGAGGCAATGACCGCCTTGTCGAACTGCGCATCCGACACCCCGTAGAAACTTGCATAGTCTTCAAGCCCTGTCGGATTCATGGCGGGCTCACCGGGGCTAACGGAAGAAGAACTGCTTTTCGGTTCCGGCAGCATGGACTCACTCGGCTTTTCCGACGAACTGGATGCCGGTTCATTTTCCGACGAACTTGACAACGGCTCATCTAGTTCCGAACTGGACAGGCGCTCTTCCGGTTCCAAGCAGGAACTGGAAGATTCCAGGGCCAATTCGTTCGGTTCTACAGCGGTACCAGCAAGTTTGTCGGAATCGGAACAACCACAAACAAGCGCAACAGCAAGAACCGCAAGCGCAGACAAAGTAAAATGCAGGCGAACCGCCGAGAATCCAAAAGCCTTATTCATCGTCATTCTCCTTGTCGCTGCAGGCAACGGCATCGCCTTCCTTGATGTTCTTCGTCAGCGGGAAAAGTTGCAGGTTCAGGCGGTAAACCTGCTCGATGTTCTTTTCTTCCGAAGCGAGCGCCACTATCCGACGGAGGCATTCGTCAAGTTCCTTCACGATTCGCCCGTACAGTTCCCTGGATATGCCCATGGTGACGCCCGTGAAGTTGCGTTCATTCACGGGGAGTTCCAGCGCGGGTGTCGCGAGCTTGGACATCTGGCGGTGCATTCCGCGCAGGGCAAGCCTTGTGGCATCGGGCGTTCCGGTAATCGAACTTTCCGTCTGCAAGAAGTTTTCGTCTTCGGTCTTTTTCAGGAGTCCCGACTTCGTGAGGAAATCGAGCGACTCGCGCACCTCGGCGGCACTCACGTCGGCATAGAACTTCTTCGCCATCTCGCCCGGAGTCGCGCCCGGCATCTGCGGGGCAAGTTCGCGCACCACCGGGTTCTGCCACGTCTCGTAAAACTTGAACAGGTCGCCTTCCAGCACGCGCACCTTGTGCACCTTCGCGATGGCGAGCATGTTGTTGTAGGCGGCGACCTTCTTCTCTTCGGATTCCACCTGACCGTATTCCACCATCGCGCGGAAATATTCCATCTCGAACCCCACGAGGCCCATGGCAGCCCCCGTGCGTTCCACGCCAATCCTGCTGAGCTTGCTCTTGCCGTCGCAAACTACCTTCATGTACGAAGAAGAAGTGAAGCCCGCGATTTTCGAGAACTCACGCCACGAAAAGGCGGAGCAGCGCTTGCGCTCCTCGTAAAAATCCAGCATGTACTTGCGGAAATCGGAATATTCGACAATCGGTTTCATCACTCACAAATATACATTCCGCGGTCATCAAAAGCAAGCGTTTCATAGAACAAAATCAAAGTTTTTGTTAAAATTTGGTCATTTTTAGCAAATTTTATCATATTTTTGCCACGTATTGAACATTTTGTTGCATATACGCACGGATGCACGACCCGCATTTTTCTACATTTGGCACCGACTGTTTCAAGGAGCACGCCATGTCTTTTGTCATCGACCTGAAGAACAAGGTTTTGCAAGGGTACGAAATCAACCGCGAAGAGGCTATCCAGCTGCTGGACGCCGACCTCGGCGAACTCACGCAGGCCGCGAACGAAATCCGCGAGAAATTCCACGGAAACGACTTTGACTTTTGCTCCATCGTGAACGCCCGCAGCGGGCGCTGCTCCGAAAACTGCAAGTATTGCGCACAAAGTAGTTACTACCGCACGGGCGCACCCGAATACAAGTTGCTCAGCGCCGACGAAATCGTCGATGACGCGAAGAAGAAGGAAGCGGCAGGCATCCCGCGATACTCCATCGTCACATCGGGACGCACGCTCTCGAACCGCGATGTCGAACAAATTAGCGAAGCCATCCGCAGGCTCAAAAAAGAGACCAAACTTTCCGTATGCCTTTCGGCAGGCCTCCTGAACAGGGAACAGTTCGAGAAGCTCAAGGAGGCGGGCCTCACCCGCTTCCACAACAACCTGGAAACCTACCGCAGGCACTTCCCCGACGTTTGCACCACGCACACCTACGACGACAAGATTGCCACCTTGCATAACGCGCTTGCCGCAGGGCTCGAAATCTGCAGTGGCGGCATCATGGGGCTCGGCGAGACGATGGAAGACCGCATCGACATGTGCCTCGACCTGCGCGGGCTCGGCGTGAAGTCCACTCCGGTAAACGTGCTGAACGCCATCCCCGGCACTCCCTACGAGAACCTCCCGAAACTCACGAACGACGAGTTCTGCCGCATCGTGGCAATCTACCGCTTCATCAACCCGAAGGCGTTCATCCGCCTCGCTGGCGGTCGCGGCGTACTGGGCGATGACGGCAAGCGCGCATTCCAGAGTGGTGCGAACGCGGCCATCACCGACGACATGCTCACTACCGCCGGTGTAAACAGCTGCAAGGACTTCGAACTCGTGAAGGGTCTCGGGTTCGAACCGCACGGATTCATCGGATAGGAAAGCCCAGCCCCCTAAAGGGAGCGCGTTTTAATTACATTTCGTAGCGATGGTTTCGCTTTCGAAAATCGCAGGCTTGATACTGGTCCCGATTTGTGCGGGGCTTGTGTGTTGCGCATTCCCCGAACGCACGGGTTACGACCGTAACATCGGCGACTACAAGCCGGTATCCACAGATGCGGGCGCGGCACAGGCAAGCAATACAAGCGAAGATGCACCGGCAAAAAATGCGCAGGGAGAAGCAAAGGCAGAACCCGCAAGAACTGCGGCAAGGAGCGATTCTAGCCAGCACAAGAACTCCGCGCAGAAAGTCCGCGACGCGGCGACCCGGAAAGAAGCGGCAAAGGCGGCGCCGAAACCCGAATCGAAAGGTTCGCTCGAAAAATACGCAAGCGGATGGATTGGCGCGAAATATGTGTATGGCGCCGCAAGCAAGAGCAAGACCGATTGTTCCGGGTTCGTGATGCAGGTTTACAAGGGTTACTTCAACATAGCGCTAGACCACAATGCAGCAAGCATGTACAAGGACAGCCGCGGGTCAAGCGTGAGCCGCGGGAGCCTGCGCGAAGGCGACCTGGTGTTCTTCGGGAGTTTCTGGAAAATCGACCACGTGGGCATCTACCTTTCGGGAGACAGGTTCATACATGCAAGTTCCAGCAAGGGCGTGATGATATCGCCCATGAACGACAAGTACTGGAGCCACAAGTACCAGGGCGGGAGAAGGTTTAGGTAATTGATAATTGATGATTGATGATTGATAATGGATAATACACGCTGTTTACTATCTTTCACACTATGAAGAAAATCGCATTTCAGGGCCGGCGCGGGGCCTACAGCGAAAGCGCCGCATATCACTTGTTCGGAAACGATATCGAAGTTGTCCCGATGGACACGTTCGAGCAGATTTTCCAGGGCATCGAGACCGGCGCCGTGGATGGTGGGGCTATCCCCATCGAGAACTCCACCGCAGGTTCCATCTACGACAACTACGACCTTCTGTACAAGTGGCGCCACCCTATCGTGGGCGAAGTCAAGCTTCAGATTTCGCATAGCCTGTGCGCGCTCCCCGGAACAAAGCTAGCAGACCTGAAGGAAGTGCTGAGCCACCCGCAGGGCCTTGCGCAATGCAGCCGATTCTTCGGGCGCAACCCGAAAATCAAGAGCACCGCGTTCTACGATACCGCAGGCAGTGCCGAAGAGGTTGCGAAGCGCGGCGATAAAACCGTAGGCGCGATTGCGAGCGCCTACGCCGGCAAGTTCTACGGCCTGGATATCTTGGCCGAAGGTATAGAGAACTTGCCGGGGGTGAACTTCACCCGGTTTTACGCCATCCAGAAGACGGCAAACCCGCTTCCGGAAGAAGGCACAATCAAGACAACGTTGTTGTTCATGCTGAGCGATTCCGGCAAGTCAGGAGCACTGCATGCCGCACTCGGGTGTTTCGCGAAGCGCGACCTGAACCTCACCCGCATCGAGAGCCGCCCGCATCCTGACCGCCCGTGGGAATACATATTCCACCTCTCCTTCGAGGGGAGCCCGAAGGACCCTGCCGTCATCGAGGCGCTCAAGGAACTGCAAAGCTACTGCGACTTCGTGTACCGTCTCGGGAGTTTCCGCGAAGGCACGACGGAGAAACTGAGTTATTAATTGATAATTGATGATGGATGATTGATAATTGGAGCAATTATGGCCTACGAACGTACTGACCGAAAATTCGACGAATACCGCAATCTCAAGATGACCACCGGCTTCATTTCGAGCGCCGACGGTTCTGTGCTCATCGAGATGGGACGCACCCGCGTCATCTGCAACGCGACACTCCTGCCGAAAGTCCCTGACTGGCTTGCCGGACGTGGTACCGGATGGATTACTGCCGAATACAGCCTGCTCCCGCAAAGCACGGGCAAGCGCGTAGAACGCGAACGCAAGGGCGCGAGCGGCCGTACGCAAGAAATCCAGCGCCTGGTGGGCCGCTCGCTGCGCGGCGCAGCCGACCTTGCAGCACTTGGCGAGAACGCAATCGTGGTCGACTGCGACGTGATCGAAGCCGACGGTGGCACGCGTACCGCGAGCATCATCGGCGGCTTCGTGGCCCTTGCCATTGCCCTCAAGAAAATCAAGGAACGCCTCGGCATCACGCAGCAGATTCTGAAGCACGGCATCACCGCAATCTCCGTGGGCGTCGTCTCGGGCAAGCCGCTCTGCGACCTGTGCTATGTGGAAGATTCCGCCGCCGACGTCGACATGAACGTCGTGATGCAGGATGCAAAGAATTTCATCGAGGTGCAGGGCACGGGCGAACACGCGAGCTTTGACCGCAACATGCTCAACACGCTCCTCGACCTCGGCGAAAACGCCTGCAAGGATATCTTCAAGAAGCAGATGGAACTTATCGGCGGCGAATTACCTTAAGCGACCGTTCGCGCCAAACTCAAGTAATGTCGCTCCGGCAAGCGCTCACTCTCGCAACCGCCCCTAGTTAATACTAGGGGCTTTGTTGCTCACAGGACGACCGCTCGTCATTCCAAATAGTAAAGGCCCGTTGATACGGGCCTTTTTCGTTCACGGGGCGACCGCACGTTCTAAACTTTCCAGTCGCAGAAATTCTTGAGCATCGCAAGCCCCACATCACCGCTCTTTTCCTGGTGGAACTGGCTTGCAATCAGGTTGTCCTTGCCGATAAGCCCCTGGAACGTCTGCGTGCCGTAAGTCGTTTCGGCAAACGCATATTCCGCGGGCACTACCGGATGGTAGGAATGCACGTAGTAAAAATCGCAACCACTGCGGATGCCCTTCATAATCGGGTGCTCGCGCGTGAAGTTCACCTGGTTCCAGCCCATGTGCGGAATCTTGAGGCCCGGTTCATCCTTGAATCGAACCGCCTTGCCGGGGATTAGCCCGAGGGTCTTGACACCGCCGTCTTCTTCGCTCTCTTCGAGGATAATCTGGCAGCCGATGCAAATGCCGAGCACCGGGTTTCCCGCCTTCACCACGGCCTTGATGGCATCGCCGATACCCGTGCGGGTAAGCGTCTCCATCGCAGAGGCGGCGGCACCCACACCCGGGAAAATCAGGCGGGGCGCCTTCGCGATTTCGTCCGCATCGCGGCTGGACTTCGCGTCTACCCCGATACGGGCAAGCGCGTTCATCACGGATGTCAAGTTACCGGCGTTGTAGTCGACCACGATTACGGACATAGGGAATTCCTTTTGTTAAACCTGTGCCAAAGATAGAAAAAAAGGTGGCAAGCGCCACCCTGACAGGTTTTGTAAAAGATTATTCTACTTCTTATCCCAATTGGTACACGTTCCACAATTAGTTTTATTCCTATTCTGGACACTCCCTTTACCATTATTATTGCAATTCTTCTCTGACCATTTTTTGCATTCGCTATTAGGCCGATAATTACCGTTGCAGTTTCCGTCTACAATGTCTCCGTCACAGTAATCGTTATCAGCATCGAATTCATGATAATCGCCCAAGCCAACAAAGCCCGTAACGCCTCCTTGTCCAACCGGCGTACCACTGATTACACCAGTACCACCCGTACTTCCCGAACCACCATTTGTCTGCGTCTCATTTGCGGAACTCCCTGGCACTGTACTCGCGGAAGAACTAGCGGAACCCTGAGTTGCGCTGCTCCCAGCACTACTCCCAGCATTACTTCCCGTACCGCTTTCCGGTTCCACCTTTTCGCAAGTACCTCCCGTTTGTTTTTTCTTCGGAGCATCACCAACAGTAAAGCCGGCATTTCTCGCCTTGCCCGGAGGAGCGAACATTCCACAAGCAGAAACGCAGACCCAGCCATACTTGTTGCCGTTGTCGTTCTTAACAGAGGACGCCAGCGCATCGCAATCACCCTGCTGGCTTGAAGTACTCTGCGCAGTCGTGTTTTCGCCTT